>CAMCWM010000050.1 GCA_945882215.1 Akkermansia muciniphila
GCAGGCATGCGAAAGCTTCAGAAGC
Organism: Akkermansia muciniphila; assembly: GCA_945882215.1. GTDB lineage: Bacteria > Verrucomicrobiota > Verrucomicrobiia > Verrucomicrobiales > Verrucomicrobiaceae > Prosthecobacter. The sequence goes on from CAMCWM010000050.1 coordinate 26, forward strand.
TCAATGTGTCAGGGATCACCATGAGTGCCGCAGCCCTGGAGCAACTCAAAGCCCTGCCCGATCTCGAGTGGCTGACGCTCGATTTGAACCCTCTGGACCGCCCCGTGGATTTCGCCTCCTTCCCAAGGCTGACGAAGATCACCACTCCGGGACTCACCAGTGCGGGATTGAAGAATCTGGCCTTCGCCACACGCCTTGAGTCACTGGACGCCAGTCTTCAGCCGCTCAGCGCCGGACTCTTGACGCAGCTCGTCAAAGTTTGTCCAGGCCTCAAGGAGTTGACCCTCAATGTGGATCGCGCCCTGCCACCGGGCACCTCATTCACTTCCCTGCCGAAACTGGAATCACTGATCATCTCCGTGTTCCAGGGAGACAGCCTGTTCGATGATGCCGCGCTGCATGATTTGGCAAAGCAGAGCCAGTTGAAGCGAGTGGTGATCGTATCAGCCCCACGCCTCACCGCCGAAGGCCTGGCCGCCTTCAAGAAGCTACGGCCCGACGTGAAGATCGACGGCTATGCGCTGCCGCAAGCCCCGAAGGTAGATGATGGAACCGCAAAGACCGCTGCTGCACCAAACGCAGCCTTCCCTCCCGGCCAGTGGGTGAAGCGTTACACGGACAAGGCTGACATCGACAAGCAATGGTTCGACTGGGGCACCACTTGGGAAGATGGCTGGATCAAGGGACGGTCTCAGACCAGCGAAGGCATTGTTCTGTCTGCTGGTGGCGGCTGGCAAGGGCGGAATGGAGGTGCAAAAGCCAGATACCGCTGGGTCAGTAATGGCAATGCCCAGGTGGCACTTCGTCGCGGTGGAGCTGCTGCAAACTTCACCGTACGCACCTATCAATTCCGAATCGAAGGCGGGAAGGCGTGGTTTCAGCGGGTGCAGAGCCTGGGCCGTCCACAGGCCAACGACATCTTCCCTCTGGGCGATCCGGTGCCGCTCGAACTAACCGAAGGCCAGGAGGTGGTCGTGGAAGCCTTTGTCATTGGAGACACTCTCTATAGCCGCGTCGATGGCAGACTCCTCCTCACCACCAAGGCCGACAACTCTCTCGCCGAGGGCAGCATCGAGCTGGCAGCCAACAAATGCCCCATGCGCGACCTCGAATTCATCAACCTCGACGGCCTAAGCGAGGAGGAGGCGCTGAAGGCGGCAGGACTGCAAGGCTATATAACTCTCAAATCATCTTTGATGGCGGCAGAAACGAAAACTCCGCGCCAGATCGCCGAATGGGTCGTCTCTCTCGGCGGCACCGTCGGTTATCCGGGCAAAGGCCAGCGCGTCTCAATCCAGAAGACGGCGGACATTCCGTCGGGTGACTTCGAGATCGACTACATCGAACTGCCTTCCTCACGACCGGCACAGGCGGTGATTCGAGAGGAGGACCTCGCGCTCATCGGCCAGTGCCCGCAATTGACCCAGCTCCGGCTCTCGCGTCTCACCTTCACGCCCGCGATGAACCAGGCGATCGAATCGTTGAAGCTGCTGCGGGAGCTGACCCTGCGGGAAGCCGTGCTGGATGAGGAAACACTGAAATCCATCGGCAAACTCATGCAGTTGCAGGACCTGAGGCTCGATCAATGCCCCGTACGCGGCCCGGAGCTGGCCCATCTGGCCGCGCTGCCAAAACTCACCACCATGGAGCTGACCAACCTGCCGCTGGACCGCGACGGACTCGCCCCGCTGGTGAACCTCCGCGCCCTGCAATCCCTCGCCCTGCATGGCGGTGCCTTCCTGGATGACGCCAGCCTCCGCACGCTGCCCACCACGATCAAAACGCTGGAGCGCCTCCAGTTCTCCGCCCTGAACAAGGTCACCGGCCCCGGCTGGAGCCATCTCGCCACCATGCCGTTCGTGAAGCAGGTGCAGGTGCTCTCCTGCGCGGATGCCTCGCTGCGCTCCCTGCTCGCCGTGCTGCCGCAGATGCCCGGCCTGCAAACATTGCGGCTCACCAACCACGCCGCCACCGACGCGGACATCCCGCTGCTTTCCGAACTCAAGCACCTCACCACGCTGGAAATCCCGAACGCGAAGTTTTCAGCGGAAGGCCTCACCCGTCTCAAGGCCGCGCTGCCGGGCTGCAACATCACCTCCGGCGGCAGCCCGGCAAGGTAACGACCTTTGCGAACCGACAAGCATGGCCGACGCCCCCAACGCCCATTTCCCCACCACGCAGTGGACGCTGATCTCGCGCCTGCGCAGCCAGGATGACGCCGTGTCCAGCCGGGCGCTGGATGAACTCTGCGCGCAGTATCATTACCCGCTCTACTGCTACATTCGGCGTCGCGGCCTCGATCATCACGACGCGCAGGACGTGCTGCACGATTTTCTGGCGAAACTGATCCGCCTGGAGTCCTTCCAGGCCGCCGTGGAAGAAAAAGGCCGGCTGCGCGGCTTTCTTGGCACCGCGTTGTCACGCTTTCTCTCAAGCTGGCACTCATCCCAAAGCAAACGTGCCCATGATGTGAGCCTCGACGAGGAACTCGACCTCGCCGCCGCCGAGCAGCGCTTCCAGCGCGAGCGCCTGAGTGATGACGAGACACCGGAGCGCCTGTTTGAGCGCAAATGGGCACACGAACTCATCCGCCACGTCCTGCGCCGCATGAAGCGCGACCACGCCGCGCGCGGCAAGCAGGCGCTGTTTGACGCGCTCAAGCCCGTGCTGCTGGATGGCGGCAGCCTGCGCGGCCACGATCACGAGGCCATCGCCACCGAGCTCGGCATGTCACCCGGCTCCTTGCGCACCGCTCTGACCCGCCTGCTGGACTGCTTTCGCGACCTGCTGCGCGAGGAAGTGGCGCAGACCGTGGAGGACCAGGCGGAGATTGAGGATGAGATCACGCATCTGATGAGGGCGTTTGAGCGTGCCTGATAAAACACTGATTGATGCCACGCGTCATTGAGTTCTGTGATTCTGCCCCAGGAGCAAAGGCAGAGGAATGGAGACAGGTGAATCATTCCTTTGTCCCATTCCTCCGTCACGAAGGTTCGATCAAATCGGCATCGGTTTTTATGAATTCAACTGGCGGAAAGGCATAGGACAGCAGAATCGTGACAGCAAAATAAAACCATTCTGCTGTCCTCATTCTGCTGTCGTTGAAAAGTCTGAATCACCCATCGTGATGATTTGCAGCATCTTCCCTCTCCTCTGCGTCCTCCGCATCTCGGCGGTGCATCATGGACCGGCGGCTCCCCAAACGCGAATTCCGAAGTAACATTGTTCCCCCGGCAGGGTTATGCACCCAGACATGACGCTCTCCCGCCTCTCCGCCTTCCCTGCCCTGCTGCTCCGCATCAGCGGCGTCGTTTTCGTTTCGGCCTGTCTGGCCGCCTCCACGCAACTGCCACCAAGCCAGGTGAAGATCACCACGGATGGCAAGTACCGCCGCATTCAGGCAAACGGCATTCCCGATCACACTCCGGGGCAGTTTCCCAATCGCAACAATCCCAACGTCATCGCGCCGCAGAACTACGACTACAAGGTGCCGCTGAAGCCACAGGTCGCCGGGAAACCGGTGGCCTACCGCATGCAGCCCTTCGGCATCGCCGTGAACGGCGTGGTGTTTGATCCCTTCGCGGCCGAATGGTGGAAAGGTGATCCCAGCAGCGGCTGGCAGTACGAACCGCATGGCGGGGCGATCAATCTCGGCCTCGACTCCAGCAACGCGCATGTGCAGCCGAACGGCGCGTATCATTACCACGGCATCCCGAACGGCCTGCTCGAAAAACTCGGCGGCGACCAACCGAAGATGACACTCATCGGCTGGGCGGCCGATGGTTTCCCGATCTATGGGCCATGGGGTTACAGCGAGGCGAAGGATGCCGGCAGCGGCTTGAAGAAACTCGCCACCAGCTACGCCATCAAACAAGGCACGCGGCCCGCAGGCTCTCCCGGCGGCAAGTACGACGGCTCTTTCGTGAACGACTACGAATACATCGATGGCGCGGGCGATCTCGATGCCAGCAACGGACGTTTCGGCGTCACGCCGGAGTTTCCTGCGGGCACCTATTATTATGTGCTGACGAATGAGTATCCTTTCATTCCGCGTCAGTTTGCCGGCACGCCGGACGCCAGCTTTGAGCGTCGCGGCCCGCCGGGCGGCGGCTTTGGTCCGCCTCCAGGTGGTCGTGGCCGACGCGGCGGCCCCGGCATGCGTCCGCCGCCTGGATTTCCACCGCCGCCGTTCTGAAAAGTAGCGCAGTTGCTGTGCAACTGCTCGGGAGCCTGTTGCACCGCAACAGGACTACTTTGCCACCACCCGCACCGCCGAGTGCTTGTAGCTCGGCTGGCGGCTGTGGGGATCAAACGATGCGTGCGTGAGCTGGTTCACCCGGGCGTCGTGCATGGGCAGATAAACCTCCCCCGGCTTCACGCATGACGTGAGACGCACCTTAACGGTCAGCTCAGCACGTTTGGCGATCACCCGGACCTCGGCCCCATCACGGATGCCGAGTCTCTTCGCGTCATCGACATTCAAATCGAGCATCAGTTCCTCCGGCATCATTTTCGCCAGCACCGCAGACTTTCCCGTGCGTGTCTCCGTATGCCACTGCGCGCTGGTGCCTCGTCCGGTCATCAGGATGAGCGGAAACTCCACGCTGCGCTGCTCGGGTGGCTCGACTGGCGCATCAAACACAAATTTCGCCCGCTTGTCCGGCGTGAAGAACTTCCCATCCTCAAACAAACGCCGTTCATTCGTCATTCGCCATTCGTCATTCGTCATTCTTTTCGCCGGCCACTGAATCCCGCCCAGCTTCCGCACCTGCGCATGCCCTTCGATGCCCGTGATGTCACACGGCTGGTCCTCGGTGCAACGCTGAAGCACACGGAAGACCGCCTCAGGCGTCTGCCAGCCGCGAAACATCTCCTCGCAGCCCCAGTAGTGGGCGATAAGGCGGAAGATGTGGAAATCGGCCAGCGCCTGGCCGGGAGCGCGGCACACTTTTGGGCTGTAACCGATGCGGCGCTCGCTGTTGATGAAGCAGCCCTCCTTCTCACCCCAGCCTGCGGCAGGTAGCACGAGATGGGCGCGTTTGGCGGTCTCGGTGGTGCAGTACATGTCCTGCACAACGAGGAAGTCGAGCTTGTCGAGGATGCGGTTCATCTCGTTCTGATCAATCCACGAATGGCTCGGGTTCGTGGCAACGAACCAGATGGCTTTCACCGCACCCTCATCCGCCGCCTTGATGATCTGATCATACGCGAGGCTTGGCCGGTCAGGGATGCGCTCGACGGGAATGCCCGTGGCGGCGGCGATCTTCTCGCGATGACGCGGATTTTTGAAATCGTGACCACCGAGCAGGTTGGTCGTGTTCGAGAACAGGCGTGATCCCATCGCGTTGCACTGGCCGGTGATGGAATTGGCTCCCGTGCCAGGTTTGCCGATGTTCCCAGTCATCAGCGCGAGATTGATGATGGCCTGGGCCGTGCGCGTGGCCTGATGGCCTTGATTGACGCCCATCGTCCACCAAAAGGAGACGCGGGGCGTTCCAGCGATGATCGTTTTGGCAAAATGGGCGAGGCACTCGGTGCTGATGCCGGTTTCTTCAGCAACACGGTCCGGTGTGAAGTCGGCGACGAACTTCTCGAAATCCTCGAAGCCGTTGGTGTTTTCGCGGATGAAGGCTGCATCAAGGCCGCCCTCGCGAATGATGAGATGCGCGATGCCGTAGAGCAGCGTGAGATCGCTCTTGGGCTTGATGGCGTAATGCTGCGTGGCGGCCATCGCGGTCTCCGTCGTGCGAGGATCGATGACGATGATCTTCGGGTTGCGCTTGTTCTGCAAAACACGCTGCCACATGATCGGATGCGCGATGCACGGATTCGCGCCGACGAAGACCAGCACGTCGCTCTCCTCAAAGTCCGCGTAGGTGAAGGGCGGCGCGTCGAAGCCGAAGCTCTCCTTGTAGGCGGTGACGGCGGTGGCCATGCATTGACGCGTGTTGCCATCGCCATGAAGCATACCCATGCCAAATTTTGCCAGCGCGCCGAGAAAGGCCATCTCCTCGAACATGATCTGGCCGGTGCTGAGGAACGCAGCGGCCTCGGGACCATGCTTGTCGAGAATCTCGCGCATTTTCTCGCAGAAGTATTTGAGCGCGGTGTCCCAATCGACTGGCTGACCATGCAACAACGGCATCGTGGCACGATCCGGCGCATCGAGCACCGTGAGAGCTTCCCAGCCCTTGGGACAGGCGGTGCCGAGATTGACGGGATAGTCGGGATCAGGCGTGAGATTGATCGCCTCGCCGTCCTTGAGATGAATCTTCAAACCACAGCCCGTGGAGCAAAAGCCGCAGATGGCTTTCGTGGTGGCGTCTGGCACCAACCGTGACGGCACCTGGCCGAGTCCGAACTTTGCCGGTTCGCGAACAAGATCGGTGGTGAGCGGTCCATCCCACTCTCGGAAGGTCATGGCTGGTGCGGTGATCATGGTCAGTTTCCCGGCATTTTGGAGCCTGCGGCGGCAGTGAAGAAATAACGGCGCTCGATGAGCTGGCTGCCAAAGGTGAGCAGCAACGACAGCAGGAGCATCCAGTGCGCGGAGGCACCGGCGGAAATCAACACAGGAATCATGAGGCCCGTCATGATGAGGGAAAAGCCGCGCACTTCGAGGTGATGCGACAGATGTTTCTGCATCACACGGGCCGATTTGTGCCACGGGCAGGTTTCATCCTCCAAAGCGAGGCGGAAACGTGAGATTTCCCAGGTCGAGAGGCTCCAACGCAGCAGCACTTTGATCGCCATCGCCCAGTAAACGACCGCGATGCCGAACCAGATCCACACCGCGGAGCAAACGCAGGCCCCAAGCAGCAGCATCGTGCCGCAGAACTTGCCTGCGGTCATGGTCAGCGACCAAAACGGCCTGCGCGTGTCCACATAGACCATCACGGAGCACAACACGGCCACCAAGGCCGCCACAGCGGTGCCCGTGACGGCAAGACGCATCCATTCAAGATTTCCAAGCCACCATGTCGCCGCGATCCCAGCGCCACCGCCGGGTAAAGCGCCAAAGGCAATGATCTCGCGCGACAACCATGATTTCCGCCAGCCGAGGAACGCACGCCAGGCTTTCAGCGGCTGGCCGAGATGCAGCACGCTCAGGGCGATGCCTGCGAGACCGATCACAAGCGCCGCAGCACTCGTGATCGCGGCCTGCTGCAAGGTGAGCGCGTTCAACCACATCGCCACGGCGCAGCCGATGAAGGTCCCGGCGCTCATCTGCGTGAGCACGAGCATCCAGGCGAGCGGTTCGTGACCGTGATCGAGTTCGATGCGGCCTGCATCCGCAGCTTTGGCGGCTGAGGGAACCGGCTTCTCCGAGATGTAGGTCGTCGTCGGCCGTGTGTAGCCCGAATCGAAGGCTCCGGCGATGATCTGGCCGCGATCCGGCACGGCATCGAGCTTCACGACCTTGATCTTGATGGCCTCATTCGGACAGGCCTGCACACAGGCAGGCGCCTCACCTTCAGCGAGACGCCCCTGGCACATGTCGCACTTGCGCACGATGCCGCGCTTCAAGTTGAACTTCGGCACGTCATACGGGCACTTCAAAATGCAGTAGCTGCAGCCGATGCACTGGTCATCGAGATGCCTCACGATGCCGGTGACGGGATCTTTGTCATAGGCGAGCACCGGACAGCCTTCCGCGCAGGCGGGATCAGCGCAGTGATGACACGCGGTGGTGACGGTTTGCAGATACGGCTGCTTCCGCGTGCCAACGAGCAGGCCCATGTCGCGCCAGGATTCGCCTTCATCAAGGCCGTTGAGCGAGTGGCAGGCCGCCACGCAGGCTTTGCAGCCGGTGCAGGCATCGAGATTGACCTCGAAGGCATACTGCTCGCCCGGATTGGGCTTCGAGAGCGGGATGAGATGCGTGAAGCGCTCGCGGACGGATTTGGAATCGTATTCATCCGCGAACAGAGCCACCGGAGTGCGCAGTGTCTGCTGCTCACGCAAGGCCTCTGTGACGCAATAGCTCATGCGCTGAACGCCTCTTGAAGCTGGCCCACGGTGTGACGATTGCAGAAGGCGTGGAAGGATTCTTCAGCGACGCGCTTGTCGAGATAGCCTTTGAGCATGGCTTCAAGCGTGGCACCGAGACTTTCGAAGGCCACACCGCTGAAGATCTGGCGGCCGATTTTCCGGTTCTCACCGAAACCACCACCGACGGTGATGTGGTAGCCTTCGCCGGATTCGGATTTCACTTTGGTGCCGAGCAGACCGATGTCGCCCATGAAGTGCTGGGCGCAACTATGCGCACAGCCGGTGAAGTGAACATTGACCGGCTGGTCGAGCTTCACGCGCTTGTCGAGATAGTCCATCATGGCGATGGCGTGACCCTTGGTGTCACTGGCCGCAAATTTACAGTATTTGTTGCCGGTGCAGGCAATGAAGCCGTTGCGCAGATGCGAGCTCTCGCAAGGGAAGCCGAGTTTCTTCAAGGACTTCGCCACCGTGGCGGCATAGGCCGTTTTGACATTCGGGATGATGAAGTTCTGCCAGACGGTGAGCCGCACCTCGCCGCTGCCATAGCTGTCGGCGAGATCAGCTAGCCGGTCGAGCTGCTTGGCGGTCATCTGACCGACAGGGACGGTCGCTCCGACATACACCAGACCTTCCTGCTTCTGCGGATAGGTGCCGACGTGCGAGTGACCTTGTTGTGAGAACTGGCGCTTCTCCTGAATCGGTGAATCGGGAGCGAGACGTGTGAGCTTGAATTTGAGATGCTTTTCTGTTTCGACGAGCACGCCATCAAGGCCTTTGTCTTCAATGACATACTTGAAGCGCGCCTTCTTGCGGTTCGTGCGGTCACCGAATTGGATGAACACACGCAGCAGGGCGACCATCACGTCGTTGAGCTGCTCGGGCTTCACGATCACACCCCAATCACTGGCGAAAGTCTGATGGCCGGTGACGCCGCCGAGCGCGATGCGGAAATAGACACCGGGTTCGATGCCTTCGCTGTTCTCGCCGATCTTCACGGCGCTGGCACCGATGTCGTTGGTGTCTTCGACAGCGGAGATGAGGCCGCCGCCGTCGTAAGCGATGTTGAATTTGCGCGGGAGGTCGTAGAACTCTTTGGAGCCGATGATCAGAGTCGCGAGTTCGTTCACCAGCGGACGCACGTCGATGATCTCGTAGGGATCATAACCGGCGCACGGGTTCATCGTGATGTTGCGGATGTTGTCCGCGCCAGCTCCTTTGGAATGAAGTCCGCAGCCCTGGATGCGACGCAGCACTTCGGGGCAGTTCTTCGGCTCGATGAGGCGAATTTGGAAATTGTTCCGCGTGGTGATTTGAATGTAGCCGGTGGTGAGATCGCGTGCAATGGCGGCGATCTCGCGAAGCTGGTAGCTCTTGACCACGCCGCCAGGAATGCGCAGGCGGCACATGTAACCATCCTTGACCGGGTTCAGCCAGAACAGGCCGTTCCACTTGTAGCGAAAGACGGATTCGGGCTCGGGCTTCGAATTCCACCGAGCATCCATGACGAGCTGCTCAATGGCATCAAAGGGATGCAGCTCGCGTTTGATGCGCTCTTCCTTGGTGAGGTCGTCGAGGGACGGACCCGCGGGTGCGGCGGCAGGCGCGGGTGCAAGATCGCCGAAGGACACGCCACCAGCGGCGATGCCGGCGAAGAAACCTTCGAGGTAACGCTTCTGCTCAGCCGAGAAGTCGGTGCTCATCGGATTCGCGAGTGTGGCGGGCTCAATAGACATCGCGGGCATAGCGTTTCTCCTTTTTCATTTGGGCGACGTAGGCGGCAGCCTCATCTGCGGACTTTCCACCAGCGGCTTGGATGATGTTGTGAAGGGCCTGATCGACATCCTTCGCCATGCGCTTGGCATCACCGCAGACGTAGAAGTGGGCGCCTTCCTCCAGCCATTGCCAAAGCTCGCTGGCGGCCTGCATCATGCGGGTCTGAACGTAGATCTTTTCCTCTTGATCGCGGCTGAAGGCGGTGTCGAGACGAGTGAGATGGCCTTTCTGGACCCACTCGATGATCTGGTCGTGGTAGAGGAAGTCGGTGGCGCGTTTTTGGTCGCCGAAGAAGAGCCAGTTCTTGCCAGGAGAGGCAGTGGCCTCGCGTTCTTCGAGGAAGGCGCGGAAAGGCGCGATGCCGGTACCTGGGCCCACCATGATGACGGGTTTCGAGGTGTCAGCAGGGAGGCGGAAATGATTCGCGGCGTGGAAGTAGATGTCGGTGGTGTCCCCGAGCGCGAGACGGTCGGACAGGAAGGTGGAGGCGACACCTTTGTGCGGCACACCGTCGGCACTATAGCGCACGGCGGCGATGCAGAGATGCACTTCCTCAGGATGGGCATTGAGGCTGGAAGCGATGGAATAGAGGCGGGGCTGGAGCTTGCGGAGGTTTTCTAGGAAAGAAGTGAGCGTGAGACCAGCTTCGGGTGTCTTGCCGAGGAGATTGCGGACTTCGTAGTGCTTCAGAAGCGCATCGCGCAGCGGTGCGGTGCCGCCATCGGGCCAAGTGACTTCAGTGTTGGGATCAAAACTGTGAGCAGCGATGATGGCATCGACGACTTCGGGGCAGTTTTGGACATAGACGCCGAGTGCGTCACCCACTTCGTAAGTGAGACCGGAACCAGCGAGTGAAAGGGCGATGTGATGCGTGTCTTTGGCGCTGCCTCGTGCGTTGAGATTGACGTTGGCGACGAGCTTGGCCTGGAAAGGATTTTTCTTGGTGAAGCCGATCTCTTCGGGCTCTGCGGCGGCGGTTGTCTCGCTGGAGGAACCGGTCAACGCGGTGAAGGCGGCGCTGGACCATTTCTTCGCGAGGTCGTCGAAGTCCACATCGCAATCGACACGCTCGGTGATGCGTGTGGCACCGAGTTCGGCGAGACGCGCGTCCAGTTTCTTGCCGGCGAGGCAGAAGGTTTCGCCGTAGTTTTTGTCGCCGAGGGCGAGGATGCTGAATTTGACGCCGTCGAGCTTCGGGCTGCTGCCGTTCTGGTTGATGCTGTCCCAGAAGGAGACGGCGTTGTCCGGCATGTCGCCTTCACCCCAGGTACTGGTGATGACGAGGACGTTCTGTTCTTTGGCGAGATCGGCAGGTTGCAACGAATCGAGGCCCGCAGCTCGCGCCGCGAAACCCCGACTCGTTGCTTCCCTGGCCAGCCGCTTGGCCAAACTTTCCGCGTTGCCGCTCTGACTGCCGAAGGCGATGAGCAGTGATCGTTTTGATTCCGTGAGCGCTTCTCCAGGAACTGGCGCGCCACGATTCAGGACTCCCGCGAGGAAGCCGTTGAGCCAGGCGCGTTGTTCGGCACTGAAGGGCGCGTTGTCAGGAATGAGGGGAACGATTTGCATCTGTCAGGGCGGCTTGAGAGATGGACACGGTTTAGAAATCAAACTGCACCTGGACATAGCCAAAGTGGGCATCGTCGGCAGCGCCTGTGTTGGCGAGGTAGTCGCCTGCCATGAAATAGGAGTAACCCGCCTGAATGGCTGTGTGAGGGTTGAGCTTGTAGATGGCGGTGAGGTCGATCTCCTGGCCGCGGAAGCTGCCAGCGGAGGTCGCGGCGGCATTGACGGGACGCACGGCGAGCACACCATTCACACGACGCCAGGCGTCGCCATTGGTGGCATTCCAGTAGAGATGATAGTCAAGCATGACCTTGAGCTTCGCCGTGGGCATGAAGCTGAAATTGAGCTGTGGGTTGTGCATGTTGATCCAGCCCGTGGTGTCCATGTAGCCGTAGAACAGGTGGTTCGTTGGATACAGGTTTTGGAAGGTGCCGATGTCTCCGTCCGCGGCATTGCTGTCACCACTGCCGTAGTTGTATTGGATGCCGAAGCGCGGCTTCCATGAATGCTTGAGCCAGTTGTATCCCACTGCCCAGTGGCCGGCAAAAGCGGTGAGATCTCGCCCGGAAACCTCGCCTGTCTGGAAGGCCATTTCAGTGGTGTAGTCGAAGCCGCTGAGCTTTTTTGGATCACCCTTCCACAAGGTGCCAAAAGTGTAGAAGTCGGTGTCACCAATAGCAGCACCAAAGCTGGCATCACCGTCATCACGCTTGTTATAGACGTAGAAGTCGGTGGTGAGATTGAAGGGAACGAAAGCGGTGGAGAGGTAGAGACCGCTGAAGTAGGCATTCAACGACTCGTCGTTGTCGAGGAAGCCGGACTGGTTCCACATGTTGTTGGTGAAGTTGACCGGCGAAGACACGAAGAATTCGAGCGCGTATTTTTCCGCCGCGTAGCGGAACTTCACCGCGTCGAAGGTGCGCGCCTGATTGAGCCATTCGAGCGGGCCGACAAGGCGTTGATCGCCGTAGCTGAGAAACTGGCGCCCGATTGTGGAACTGAGGCCTTTTTTGATGTTCCCGATCTGAATGTAAGCCTTGAGGATGTCGAAGACGTCATCGCCTTCCGCGCCAAAGGTGCCGATGTCATTCGGACGGCTGCCACCGATTTCGCGTACATCCTGTCCTTGAATGTAAAGCTTGAGCCACGGGTTCACATCATAACCAAGGCCGAGGCGAAAGCGCTGAAGCAGCCAGGAGGCGTCCTGCGGGCCGTTGAGTGCGCTGTTGAAGTCGAAGTTGTTCTCACGGACTTCAAAACGCATTTTTTCCTGCACATCGACAGTGAGAGCGCCAAACTTGATCGGAGCATAGGCTGGAGCGCCGGGTGGTGGCGCGGCGGGTTTGGACGCGGGTGTTTGCGCCAAGGAGAGCGAGGTGGTCGCCAGCAGTATCGGGATGAGCCTTTTCATGTGGGTTATGTGGGTGTGTTGTTTTTCGGCTACGCGGCGGCTGTAGGGAATGGGAAGGCATGCGCTGCCAGTTCGGCGGCCATGTCGGGAGAGGGTTTGAATTGAGGCTCGCGGCTGGGGCGGATGTGCGAGCGGTCGTTGAGGAAGGTGATGAGGTGCTCGCGCAGCTCGTAGTAGCGTGGGTCTTCCATGATCTCCTTGCGGTTGCGCGGGCGCTCGAAGGGGATCTTCAAGATGTCGCCGACCTCGGCCTCGGGTCCGTCAGTCATCATCACGACGCGGTCGGAGAGGAAAATGGCCTCATCGACATCATGTGTGACCATGAGAGTCGTGATGCGGTTGCGACGCCAGAGTTCAAGGAGCACTTCCTGCAGCTCGTAACGCGTGAGCGAGTCCAGCATGCCGAAAGGCTCGTCCAGCAGCAGCATCTTCGGTTGGAGGGCAAACGCACGGGCGATGCCGACGCGCTGACGCATGCCTTGGGAGAGTTCTCCGGGGTGTTTGTGCATCGCATCGCCCAAACCGACGATGGTGAGGTAATACTCGGCCATCTGGCGGCGCTCGGCCTTGCTGGCGGTGAAATAGACCTGGTTCACGCCGAGCATGACGTTTTCATAAGCCGTCATCCAAGGCAGCAGGCATGGCGATTGAAACACGATGCCGCGATCTGGCCCTGGGCCGCTGGCCTCACGGCCAGCGAGGATCATGTTGCCTTTGCTAAGATCGCTGAGACCCGCGACCATCATGAGCACGGTGCTTTTGCCGCAGCCGCTGTGACCGATGAGCGTGGCAAACTCGCCTTCCTTCAATTTGAGATTGAAGTTTTTGACGATCGTCGCCGGGCCTTTTGGCGTGTCGTAGGTCTTCCACAGACGATCCAGTTCGAGCATGGGAAGATGCGCACTCATGCGGCCACCTCCACTTCTTCACGGTTTTTGTCGCTGCGACGCTTCGGACCGCTGCGATTGAGGAACTGCAGCGAGTTCACATAGTTGAGATCTTCTGGAAGGATGTCTGGCAGCGTGATTTTGACGGAGGCCTTCACTTTGGTGCGGCCCTTGGCATCAAGCAGCGTGGTGATGAGCTGCGTGCGCAATTTTTTGAAGCGCGCGTCGTGATTGATGGCTTTGCGATCACGCGGACGCTCCATGTCCACGATCATCGGTTCGCCGAGCGTCGCGGGTGATGTGGGGAGTAGCGGGATGACCTTGTCGGCCACTAGGATGGCTTCATCCGGGTCGTTGGTGATCCAAATGACCGTGGTCTTGTTGTTCAGCCAGATGTCGGCAATCTCATCCTGAAGCTGGGCGCGGGTGAGCGCATCAAGCGCGCTCAATGGCTCGTCCATGAGCAACACTTTGGGCTGCATGGCAAGGGTGCGGGCCACGGAAACACGCTGACGCATGCCGCCCGAGAGTTCTTTTGGCAACTTGTGCGCGGCAGGCGTCAGCTTGACCATTGCGATGTACTTGGCGACGTGCGCCTTGCGCTGCTCGGGCGTCCAGTCTTTGAAGACTTCATCGACAGCGAGCGCGATGTTCTCTTCCACGTTGAGCCAGGGGAGCAGTGAGTAGTTTTGGAAGACGAGACCACGATCCGGTCCGGGACCGGTGATGACTTCGCCAGAGATGGAGGCAGTTCCAGTGTCAGGCTTCACCAAGCCGGAGATCATGTTGATCAGGGTGCTCTTTCCCGATCCCGAGTAACCGACGATGACGACGAACTCGCCTTCCTCGACGGAGAGATTGATGTTTTTGAGAACTTCCGTGCGATTGCCCGGAGGTCCGAAGCCTTTGGAGGCACCTTTGATTTCGATAAGCGGCATATCTTGATCAGGGTGGGGGTTAAGCGGTCTTGAACCGCGATTCGATGGCACTCATCAGGCGGTCAAGAACGTAGCCGACGACACCGATGGTGAGGATGCAGAGAATGATGTGGGCGTAGCTGTTGGCGTTGTATTGCTGCCAGAGGAAGCCGCCGACACCGGGCATGCCGGTGAGCATTTCAACCGCGACGATGACGAGCCAGGCGATGCCGAGGCTGAGACGGAAGCCGGTGAACATGTAGGGCAGCGTGGCGGGCACGAGCACCTTCCAGAGCGTCTTCCACTTCGAGAGTTTGAGCACCTTGGCGACATTCAGGTAGTCCTGCGGCACGGCGCGTACGCCGACGGCGGTGTTCATCACCGTGGGCCACATGGCGCAGATGGCGATGGTAAACAGCGCGGCAGCATCAGACGCACCAAAGGTCGTGCGGCCATCACCATTGACGATTTTGACGCCGCTGAAGAGAATCATGCCCAATGGCAGCCATGCGAGCGGTGAGACGGGTCGCAGCACTTGAATAATCGGATCAAAAGCCGTGGTGAACTTCTTCGACAGTCCGAGGAAGAAGCCAATCGGCGTGCCGATGATGAGGGCAATGGCATAACCTTGCGCCACAAGCACAAGCGACATCCAAGTGAACCGCAAAATGCCCTGATCCAACTCTCCACGCTTCGCGAAAGGCTCTGTGATGTAGAGCTTGCTCGCCGTCCAAGTCTCGACCGGAGTCGGGAGATCGGCGGAAAGACCTTCACGTTTGGTGACTTTGATCTTGTCGCCGAAATCATCGACCTTTTCGGTGATGACGGACTTTCCGGCGATCACATACCAGAAGAAGCAGGTGACCAGGATCGCCCCCAGCGGGAGGAAGATCGAATCAAGTTTGAAGCGTTGGATCAGGTGCATAATGCGACTATGCGATTTTGGGGTTAAGCTTTGAGCGTTTTCACCGCGAAGGACGCGGCGTAGGCTTCGAGATCGGCCTTCGGATCGAAGGTGACTCCGTCGAAGAGTGTCTCGGCCTTCTCATCGACTCCGCCGTGGGCGTAGCCGATCTCCTTCATGGCCTCTTCATAGAGGTCACTGCGCATGACCTGCTTGGTGACGCCTTCATAGTCTGGCGCACCTTCCGTGAAGCCCCAGCGACGGAGCTGTGTGAGCCACCATTTGGCGTATTTGGCCTGCGGGTAGTTGCAGTTGCGATCACTGAAGATCATGTAGTTCGGGTCTTTGAACTTGCGGCCGTCTCCCATGTTGTACTTGCCTTGCAGGCGGCCCAGGATCGTCTCGGGCGGGCAGTTGATGTAGGTGGCGGCGCTGACGATGTTCGCCTGCTCCTCACGGTTCTCCATCTTGTCGAGCCACACACCGGCCTCGTGCAGAGCCTTCATCACGGCTTTGACTGTCTTTGGATTCTTGGCGGCGAATTCTTCGGTGAAGGCGCAGACCTTTTCGGGATGATCCTTCCAGATCGCCTGCGTGGTGATGGAGGTGTAGCCAATGTCTTCAGCGATGGTCTTCGCATTCCAAGGCTCGCCAACGCAGAAGCCATCCATCTTGCCGACCTTCATGTTCGCGACCATCTGCGGAGGTGGGACAGTAATGAGGGAAACATCTGCGCCAGCACCCGCGGCATCGCCTGGATTGATGCCGCCTGCGGCGAGGTAGTAGCGCATCCACATGGCATGCGTGCCCGGCGGGAAGGTCATGGCAAAGGTCATCGGCGTGCCAGCGGCCTTGGCGGCATCGACGAGGGGTTTGAGTGCTTTCGGATCATCGGCGACCTTGCCTTTGAGCGAATTGGCCAGCGTGATGGCCTGGCCGTTGCGGTTCAGGATAAAAGGGGCGATGAGCGGCTTCTTCGGCGCACCGCCGAGGCCCATGGTGGATGCAATCGGCATGCCAAGAAGCATGTGCGTGGCCTGGATGTCACCATTGACTAGAGAGTCGCGAATGGCGGCCCAGCTCGCGCCTTTGCTGACGACGGAGTTGATACCGTATTTTTTGAAGAGGCCTTTTTCGTGGGCGACGACGATGCTGGAGCAGTCGGTGAGGGCGATGATGCCGAGCTTCACATCGGGAGCCTCCGGTGAGTCATCCGCGTAGGCGGAGCCGACCCAGCCAGTGGGAAGGCCGCTGAAGAGAGCGCCTAGGCCAGCTTGGCGGAGGATGGAACGACGGGTGATGGGTGCGGTGGTGTTCATGCGTGGGCGAGTTGGGTGCGTTTCTTGGATTTGGCGGTTTGGGGTGCGGCGGCGGGTGCTTTGGGAAGGGGGAGGGCGCTGGAGGTCCAGCAGTCGCGCAGGGCGGCGGCGGCTTCGGCTCGTTGCGAAGGCTGAAGCAAGCCATGGGCGATGAATTCATCGAGAAGCCAGCGTCCGCGCTCGCTGGTGGGCTCGTTGGCCTCGCGACGTTGGAAGATATGAAAGTTCGAGACGTCAGCGGTTTTCTCCGTGCCAAGATCGAGAGGACCGACGAGCGAGCGCTTCAAGATTTCCTCGTTACCGGCGAAGTAACCGCTCTCCGCGAGCAGGCGGGCCACTTCCGCGCGGTTTTCCTGCGCGTCGCAGAAGACACACGCCTCGCGCAGAGCCTCGATGATGGCGCGAATTTCATCGGCATGCCGCTCGATGAAGGTTTCAGTGGTGAGGAGGACCTTTTCCGGGTGACCAGGCGCAAGCTGCTCACTGGTGGCGGCGATCCAGCCAGTGCCGCGCTCGACGGCGAAGGAATTCCACGGCTCGCCGACGCAGTAGCCATCGATCAGACCCGCGGCGAGGTTTGATGCCATCTGCGTGGGCGGCAGCGCGACGATGCGGACTTCTTTTTCAACATCAATGCCACCTGCGGCCAGCCACTGGCGCAGCAGGAAGAAATGCGAGGAGTACCGCGACACCATGCCAAAGGTGAATTTCCGGCTGGCGCTGCTGCGGATGAGTTTCTTCAAGCTGCTGGCATCGCGCACGCCACGATTCCACAGGTCGCGGCTCAGAGTGATCGCGTTGCCGTGGAGGTTAAAGACGAACGGAGCCACCACCCGGCAGGGCGGCGTGCTGAGGCCCAGGCGCATTGCCAGCGCGAGGCCGGCGATGGCGTGGGCGGCATCCACCTGGCCATAAAGGAGCTTCTCCCGAATGGTGGCCCATCCGACCTCACAACTTAACTCGACCCGGACTCCATGCTTGCGGAACAGCTCACGCCCACGGGCGACGATCAGCGGCGCACAGTCCGTGAGCGGGATGAAACCGATGCGCACGGGCTGGACGACTCCACTGAGAGTGGTTTTGGGTGAGTGGGCGGCTTTCAACATGACGCCCATCCCATGAGCATCAGCAGTGCCAGCGTGCCAGGCTCATGCAGAAACCAGGCGCAATGTTTTTCACATGATGTATGAATGGCATTCATGGACCACGCCATCGACACCCGCCAGCTTCGCGCCTTCG
This sequence comes from Akkermansia muciniphila, assembly GCA_945882215.1. Classification (GTDB taxonomy): domain Bacteria; phylum Verrucomicrobiota; class Verrucomicrobiia; order Verrucomicrobiales; family Verrucomicrobiaceae; genus Prosthecobacter. The sequence goes on from CAMCWM010000050.1 coordinate 18,037, forward strand.
TCTGCCTCGCGCGCAGCGGCAGCTTCACGCAGGCAGGCCGCGAGCTGCACCTGACGCAGAGCGCCATCAGCCACGCCATCAAGTCTCTCGAAACCGACCTCGGCACGCAGCTTTTCCACCGTCAGGGCAAGAGCGTGCATCTCACGCATGCCGGGCGCGAGTTGCTGCCGCACGCGGAGACGATTTTGCAGTCGATGGTTCATGCGCGGGCGATTCTAGGCACGCTGGATCAAACCCCGCGCGGCAAGCTGCGCATCGGCTGCACCACGGCGGCGGCACAGTTCATCCTGCCGACGGTGTTCCGCGAATTCAAAGAGAGCTTCCCTTTATATGAAATCAAAGTCATCACTGGTGAGACGCCGGACACCATTGAGCGGCTGGTGAAGAACCAGGTCGATATCACCGTGAGCTTGAGACCGCAGGAAGTCACCAAACTCAACTGTCATGCGATCTTTGATGACGAGCTGGAGTTTCTGGTCTCCCCGCTGCATCCGTGGGCGCAAAAGACACCGAAGATCAAAGACGCCGCCAATGAGACCTTCATCGTTGCCAGTCGCAACAGTCTGAACTTCGCCCTGGTGCAGGATTTCTTCATGAAGCAGGGCGTGCGCTTGAATTCATTCATCGAGCTGGGCAGTTCCGAGGCGACGAAGGAACTCGCGAAGCTGGGTATCGGCGTCGCCATCGCCGCGCGCTGGATCGCGCGCACCGAGATCGAGGCCGGACAATTGATAGCTCTGCCATTGCCGAAGGCGAAGCTCAAACGACGCTGGGTGGTCTCCACCCTAAAGGGCCGTCCGCTCAACCTGCCGGAGCGCACGTTCATCGGCCTGTGTGAGGAAGTGGGACGGCGGATGATTGATGTCAGGCACTGATGGCTGCGAGCGATTCGCAGCGATCGAGCAGCTTCTGGCGCAAGTTCGCCGCTCTGGCGGCCAGATCGCGTTGTTCACGTTCATAGTGCGCACGGCCCTCGGGCGTTTCGATTTTCACGGGCTCGTAACCGATGGCGCTCAAATCATACGGACTGGCGCGCATGTCGAGATCACGTCCATCCAGAGCGAGGAGAAAACATTCGCCGATGAGATCGGAACCGGTCCAGGGCCAGAGCTTGGAAGACCACTTGTACAAATCCATGTTGGCATGCAGGCAGGCAGCTTGTTCGAGATCGGGACGCGTTTCGAGCGTGGGCTGCAAGGAATTCAGCAGGCGCGCCTCGGGCGTGAAGAAACGAAACGCGTCGTAGTGCGAGCAGCAAACCGGCTGCGACTCGACAAAGGCGGCGAGTTCCTCCGGCGGTAGACGCAGCTCGCAACCTTGATGGCGCACCTGCTCCGCAGGCTGGCGATAAACCATGGCCCATTCATGCAGGCCGAAGCAGGTGAAGCGCCCTGCCCTGCCGAGGATGCGCGTGCAAAGCATCGCGAGCCACGCGGCGAATTCGCGCTCACGATTCATGAAACGGCGTTCATCGAGATGCAGCAGACCGTTTTCGTGAATGAAGCGATCCGTTTGCAGCCAAGGACAGACTTCGAGGTCGGCGGTGGTTATTTCAAGACTCACACCGAATGGCGGCACCCATTGCCTGAGCTTGGCGGGCGCGAAGCTGTAGTAGGTGAAGAGAAAATCATGCACCGGATGCCGCGCGCCACGGCTGCGGCGGTCCACGAAGGCGTCCGCATGCGCCGCCACACGATTCAAATGCGCGTGCATGCGCGTCTGCCATTCCTCGCGGCTCCAAACCTCCTCACTCATGGCACCAGCAGCGTCGCCAGGCCGAGGAAGGTGCCCATGCTGATCACGTCCGTGGCGGTGGTGAGGAAGATGCTGGAGGCGGTGGCCGGATCCGCGCCGAACTTGCGCAGCGTGAGCGGGATCAAGGCACCGCTCAGGCCGCTGACGACGCAACTGGCCACCATCGCCAGCCACACGACAACGGCGAGCACACCAGGGCTGGGATTGCCCTCCATGCGCGCATACACATACATGCCGAGACCGGCGGATACACCGACGAGCATGCCGTTGAGCAAACCGAGCAATCCTTCCTTCAGGACAAGGTTGCGCTCATCTCCTGCCTTCAAATCGCCCAAGGTCATGCCGCGCAGCGCCACGGCGAGAGCCTGGCAGCCGGTGTTGCCGGATTGACCTGCCAGCACTGGCAGAAACACCGCGAGGAGCACGAGACGATCGAGGGTGCCCTGAAAAATGCCAACGACGGCGGCAGCGACGAAGCAGGTGACGAGGTTGATCTGCAACCACGGATGACGGAAGCGCAGGCTGCGCAGCAACGGCGTGGAAAGACGCTCCTCCTTCTCCACCCCCACCATGGAGCCGACCTGGGCGCTGATCTCGATGGCGCGCGCTTCAAACAGCGTCTGTCCGCGCACCAGGCCGAGGAGGTGCCCTTCGGGGTCGCAGACGGGATAGACGGGATAGTGCTGGCCCACGCAGGCCTTCATCGCCTCTGTCAGCATCATGTCGGGCCGCAAGGTGAAGACGTTCGTGTACATCACCTCCTTCAGCCTGGCACCCCGGTCGGCGAGCATGAGGTCGCGCATGACGAGCACGCCGAGGAGCTTGTTGGAATCGTCGGTGACGTAACCGTAGGTGACAAACGCCGTCCGGGTCAGCCCACGCAATTCCTCGATGGTCTCGCCCACAGTCAGGGTCGGGCGGAACACCGCGACAGGCGCCTCCATGAGCCAGCCGACGCTGTCCTCGGGATATTCGCGGTTGGCCTGCCACTGGCGGGTTTTTTCGAGAGGTATGAAGTGCAGCGCGGCCGTGCGCGGGGCGTCCTCCATCTCCTCCATCACCTGCTGGGCGACCATGGGGTTGAGCTGCTGGAGCACCTTGGCGGCATCCTCGCCGGAGGCCTGCTCCAGAAGATCGGCGGCGTCATGCGCGCCGCTTTGGGAAACGGCGTCGAGCAGGGATTCGGAGGACGATTTCATGCAGTTTGAAAAGCGTAACCGACTCATACGCCCTTGTCATCGCCAACGGCGAAAAAAACCTCGCCAAGACCGCAGGGTGACGCACATTTCCCCTCATGGCCCTGTCTGACCGCGATTACATGCGTGAAGACCCGCAACGTTCCTTCACACGGACGCTGAGGGATCTGACGGCGTTTCACATCATCCTGGGGCTCAACATCGCGGTGTTCGTCATGCAGTTTCAGTTTGAGGTCGGCTCGATACGACACCCGCTGAACGGTGATGTATTACCGCTTGGAGGTGTCAGCGTGCATGAACTGGCCCAAGGCAAGGTGTGGACGCTGTTCACCTACATGTTCGTACATGGCAGCCTGGGGCATCTCCTTTTGAACGTGCTCATGCTTTGGTTCGCAGGAAAACAGGTGCAGCAGATCTTCGGCAGCCGTCATTTCACGCTCATCTATCTGTTCTCAGGCATCCTGGGAGCCGCCACCGAGATGGCCGTCAATGGTTATGTGCTCAATGACACCATCACGACGCTCATCGGCGCGTCGGCCTCGGCCTTCGGGCTGCTCATGGCACTGGCCGTGGTGATGCCGGAGGAGGAGATCACGGCGTTCATCTATTTCATCATCCCCGTGCGCCTGCGGTTATGGACGCTGGCCAAGGCGTTGTTCCTCATTCAGCTCGCCTTCGGTCTGGCAGGCGTTCTGTTCAACTTCTTGCCGGAGGGCTTGCAGATCGCCTACTTTGCTCATCTTGGCGGTGCCGCGCTGGGCTGGTTTTACGTGCGCAGCCTCGGCTACGGCGGCAGACCCATGACGTATGCCAGCCAGTGGCAGCCGCCGCAGACCCAGCGCATGCGCAAGCCGCAGATGGCGCGCACCCGCGTGCGTCCGCTGGTCGATCTGGAGAATGAGCCAGCGTCAGCTCCGCCTGTGCGTCCGACCGATCCGCTGGAATCGCTGATTGAGGATGAGGTGAACCCGATCCTCGACAAGATCGGCCTGCACGGCATCGGCAGCCTCACCGACGATGAGCGCCGCACCCTGGAGCGCGCCAGCCGTGAGTTGGACCGCCACAGACAGTCCAAAGGAAGGTGAATCCGCTTTCGCCGCATGCTTTCCTCACGTTCCGCACGTCTCGCCGCCATCCTGCTGCTGGCACTGCTGTTTGGCTGGACGATGCGTGCGTACCGCAAGGGCGGAACGACCACCATCCCAGTCTCCATCCCAGCGGCAATGACTCCGGTGAATGAATCCCCGAAAAACACCTTCCCCGACGAGTGAGCCCGGACGTATTCCGTCCCCCCCCTGTTCCGCCATTGATCTGCTGCTCCGCATTCGTCATTCGTCATTCGTCATTTTCTATCCCCCATGTCCATCGCCACACGCAAAGGAGACCAAGGGCAGACCGACCTGCTGTTCGGCTGTCGTCTCGCCAAATCCCATCCTCGTGTCCACGCCCTCGGTGCGGTGGATGAGTTGAACGCCTCCCTCGGCCCGCTGCGCATCGCCGCCGCACGTGTGGAGACGCAGGAAATCGTGCCGCAGGTGCAGCGCTGGCTCATCAGCCTCATGGGCGAGCTCGCCACGCCTCCCGGCGCTGAAAAACGCTACGCCGACACACATCCCGACCGCATCACCACGACGAACGTCGCCTGGCTCGATGACTGGGTGGCAAAACTCGAAGCTGGCGGCGCTCTCAAGTTCAAAGGCTGGGCCCTGCCCGGCGAGGCCGGCGTCATGAGCGGCGCTTACGCCGATCTTGCCCGCGTCGCCTGCCGTCGTGCGGAGCGCAGCGTCATCGACCTCCACGGCACCGCCGATGAAGTGCCGAATGCCGAGATCATCCGCTTCCTCAACCGCCTGTCCGACGTGCTCTGGCTGCTTGCGCGGTGGGAGGAGCTGGACAGCGTGCTCAAGGAACCCTGAGCCGCAGAATACCGGTGCACGAGCACCCCCCACCCTGCGGCTTGCAATTTGTGAGCATCAAAGCCCGTCGGAAGGCACTCCCGCATCTTCAGAGGCAGCGGAGGGAGGTTCAGTCGCCGTTTTGCGAATGCAGACCTTGTCGATGCGCTGCCGGTCCATATCGACCACTTCCAATTGAAACTCACCCACTGAGAACGCCTCGCCCTCACGCGGCAGCCGCTCCAGATGATGCACGATGAGGCCCCCCAGCGTCTGGAAGCTTTCCTTTTCGGCATGCACCACCGCTTCCAGGCCGGGAATAGCCGCCGCCACCACGTCGATCTCCATCATGCCATCCACCATCCATGTGTCGGGCGCTGTCTGGCGGATTTGGGGTTCGTCCTGACCATTGATCGGACCAAGATCCCCCACAACCTCCTCCACCAGGTCCTCGATCGTCACGAGACCACGCACGATGCCAAACTCATCCGTCACCATCGCGGCATAGAGCGGTGCCAGGCGCAGTTCCGCCAGCAGCGTCAGCGCAGGCTGGTTGTCAGACACAAACACCGGCTCATGCATCAACTCGCTCACCTTGCGCACCTTCCCGGTCGCGGCGCTCAGGTAAAGATCCCGCAGGGAGACCAGGCCCACCACATGATCACGGGACTGGTCAAAGACAGGAAAGATCACCTGGCGGTTGTCCTGCACATGATCAGCCGCGCTGACCGCCGTGTCGTCCACATGCAGAAAGGCCACCTTCGGCTTCGGCCGCATGATCTCCTCCGCGCGCAGTTCCCGCAGGTCGAAGACGCCTTCCACCATCTCCCCTTCCTCGTGATGCAGGCTGCCGGTCACCAGACCTTCACGCAGCAGCACCTCCACCTCCGCCCGCGTCGGCCCACTGGGTGCCTCCTGCTTGCCGAACAAGAGCAACAGCGTCCGCGTGCTCAGCTCCAGCAGCCACACCAGCGGACGGCCGATGCGTGAGATCCAGTCCATCGGCGCCGCCATCGCGCAGGCAATGCCCTCCGCGTTGCGCAGGGCCAGGCTCTTCGGCACCAGTTCCCCGATGATGAGCGAGAGGTAGGTGATGAACGCCACCACCAGACCGAAGGCCACTTCCTCCGCATGCGCGGCCAGCCATGACACCTGCTGCAGCCAAGGCACGAGATACCCCGAAAGACTCGCCCCGCCAAACGCCCCCGCCAGCACACCCACCAGCGTGATGCCGATCTGCACCGTGCTAAGAAAACGCTCCGGGTTTTCCGCCAGCTTCAGCGCCAGCCGGGCACCATGACTGCCCTCCTCCGCCCGCTGCTGGAGACGCGCCTTCCGGGCCGACACGATGGCAATCTCCGCCATGGCAAACAGGCCGTTGAAGACCAGGAGAAGAAGAATGATGGCAAGCTCGGTCATGAATACCTCTCTTTAACCAGCAATTGCCGTCATGGCAACGCTCGCCTGGGCATGATGTCATCAGATGCCGCAGAATGCATACAGCCGCAGCCCATCGCGGATGCGATCAGAGATCGAATTCTCGCTCATCACTGACCATGACCAACGATCCAACCCACACCACCTCGGGGTCAACCGCACGCGTTGCTGGAGAAGCCACGAACCTTGGGTGTGCCTGAATTGAGCAGTTCACAAAACACCCAAAGCATCCGCAAAGCCGGAGTAGTAGCGGCAGAACGAGTCCAGCCTGCCATCAGGCCGGATGACGTGCGTGCAACAGCGATCGATGCGGTCCTCATCCCACGTCCATGCATCCATGAAGGGCTTCACCATCAGGCGGAAGGCCATGCTGCGCGTTTGTTCCATCGTTTTGAGCAGTTCGCCAAGCGGTTCGTTCTCGCAGCCGCATTTGGCGAGGTCTTCGAGCGTGTAGTGAATCTTGTCGTGCAGAAAGCCCTGGAGCTTGCTGAAGTCGAGAAAGTCACTCACATGCCAGACCTGATCGTCACGGCGGATGAGATAGCCGATGGTGGCGCAGTTTGGATCACCGCAGGGCAGAGGTGTGAAATCCTCAAAGCGAAGCTGCTGCTGCGATTGCCCAACGGCAGCGAGTAGGATGTCTGCTGTGTTGAGTCGCTGCCTGGCGTTGGGCGTTTGATTGCGTCCGCTCAGAAACTCCGGCTGGAAGGTGATGCCGTGAATGTTCGCGTCATCAAGACCGAAACGGATCGTCTGCCAGAGGTGCGGCAGGTTGTCGTGCGTCACCGTCATCGCCAGCGTGACGGGAATGTTAGCGGCGGCGAGGTTCGCGAGCGCCTGCTGCTTCACCTCGCGCAGATCCGCTCCACGCAGCACCTTGTGCCCAGCCTCTTGCAAGCCATCGAACTGCAAATAGACCTGCAAACCGCCGTTGCGGAAGATTTCGCCCAGTTCGTGGCACAGCGCGGGTTCTTTGGCGAAGCGGACGCCGTTCGTGTTGATCAGCAGGAAGTCGATCTGCTCGTGCTGCTTCGCCCAGCGGCAGATGTCAGCCAGTTGCGGATGCAGCGTCGGTTCGCCGCCGGAGAGTTGCAGAATCTCGATCTTGCCCTTGCGGGCGATCACGCCGTTCACCCGCGCTAGAATTTCCGCCATCGGCACCGCATCCACCTTGGAGCCAATGCCGATGGGGGAGTCGGCATAGCAGGTTGGGCAGGAGAGATTGCAGGAGTTGACGATCTCGATCAGCGCGAGGCAGGTGGAGAGGGTCTCGATGGGATTCGTGCCACGTCCTTCCACATTGCGGCCCAGCGTGCCAGCGGTCTGGCCTTCCGCCGTGCAGCACGCGCCACCCGAGCAGCAGCGATTCTCCTCCTTGCCCTGCGCCAGCCAGTAAAAACGCGCATCACTGGCGATGCAGGCGCTGAACTCGCCATGCGCGATGCAGCGCCGTTTCATGAACACCTTGCCATCCTGCTGCTCCACCGTGGCCGGGCAGGGTTTGTGGCATTGGGGGCAGCGTGAGGTGGTGCGCTTGAGAAGGGTGGCGCTCATCATTCGTTGGTGATGAGTACGAGGCAGCCGGCAAAAAAGGAAGCCAGCATGAGTGCCCAGCCACCGAAGATCAGGCCGACGACGAGTCCGGCGGAACGGCCTTTGCCCAGTTTGATGCTGGAGACGATGTGCAAGACTAAAGCGCTGATGCCACCCAGAGCCATGATCGTCTGTGGCAGGCTGTTATTCTCAGGCAGCAACGGCAGCACAGCCAGGGTGAGTCCTGGAATGACCGCCGTGGCAAGAATCCAGGCAGACCACCAGGAGCCCTTGGCTGGCAGGGGTGGAGGGGTGTTTGCATCCATAGGGAGTGATTCAATCGCGAACCGCAGGTTCTGGCAAGACGCTTTCCATCACACGGGAGCGTAAACACAGCCCGCGAAGAAGGAGACCAGCATCAGCACCCAGCCGCCCCAGAAGATCAGCGCCGACTGCCAGAAAGCCGTCCGGTCGAGCTTCATGCTGGCGATGAAGTGCAGCACGAGTCCGCCTACGCAGAGGACCAGGGCACCTTCGGCACGGAAAAAGGGAGCCATGCCGGGCAGCAGCACGGCTGCCAAAACCCAGAGGAGCCACCACATCCCTTTCAGAGGTGGGTGCGGGCTGCATTCTTCATCCATGATGCGGATTTAATCGCTCATGAAAGCCGCTGGCAAGATGATTTGCCGCCCTGTCGCTCTCCTTCGACTTTCAATCAAATGGCGCTGATGGTTGATGGTCGCGACATGCTCATCGTGCCGAACAAAGCCAGCCAGCCCGACGATGTCGTCGAACTCTACGACTTGAAGGCCGATCCGACCGGGGAGAAGAACCTGGCGGCTGATAGTGCGGAGAAAGTGAAGGAAATGAGCGCGATGCTGAATGCTTGGTGGAAGCCGTGATGCTCGGTTTATTCCGAAATGAGGTCTGGCGCCGGGGGCTTTGATCTCCATGGTCAGGGTTGTCACCCAGGCCGCCTGGCCGTCGAAATGCGCTGCTGGCAGACACCATGCCAGTACAAACCTTCCAACCCACCCGGAGCCCGCGCATTCAGTCCGACAACGAATTCCTGCACGCCTTCAAGGATCACGAGTTCGACGAGATTTATCCGGAGGACATTGGCAGGCTGTCCCCCTGTCACTGGAGCCCGGTGGAGGTGTGTCAGATGGCCGCGCGGCTTCTCGTCTTGGAACCGGGCACGCGTGTGCTGGACATCGGCTGCGGCCCCGGAAAATTCTGTGCGATCGGAGCCGCGACGACACTGGGCCATTTCACGGGGGTGGAACAACGCGGGCGGTTCGTCAAGGCAGCGCGCGAGATGTTGCAGCACCACCACATCTCCAGGACTGACATCGTGCATGGGAACATCACCGAAGTGCAGTTTCACGCATTCGATGCCTTCTATCTCTTCAATCCTTTCGAGGAGAACATCCTGCCCATCCTGCGGATCGATCATGATGTGGAGATGGAGCCTCATCTTTACGACGACTACACGCTCCATGTGCAGCAGCAGCTTGAGCGGATGCCCATGGCAACGCGCGTGGTCACCTACTTCGGAAGCTGCGCGGAAATACCCGAATGCTATGCCTGCGTGAAAACGGCCTATGAAGGCATGTTGAAGCTGTGGGTGAAGACGCGCCCGAGCCTCGAAGACGACTGAATATCCCAAACCAACCACCCCAGATCATGAAACCCATCGCCACCCAAATCGAAGACCTCGGCCAGCTCACGGAGCTGGATGCCACCAAACGCCGCCTGGAGTCAGGCTCCTCCGAGTTCAAGAAAATCACCATTGAATGCAATCAAGTTCGCGAACGCCTGCCCGCCGCGATCCTGCATCATTACGATCTCCGCATCTCCAAAGGCAAGCGGGGTGCGGCGAAGATGCGCAACAAGGTCTGCGGCGGATGTTTTATCTCCCTGCCCAGCGGACAGCTCGCGGACATGCTCAGGGTGGACATGGAGCTGCAAATTTGCGGCAACTGCAGCATCTTCATCCTCCCTGGAGACACTCCGCCCGAAGCACCTGCGGCAGCGATTGAACTCGTGACCAAGCCGGCTCCGCGCAAACGCAAAGTCAAAAAAGTAGAACCGCCATCAACAGAAGAGGAGAGTTAAGCGCCCTTCGCGCTTTCAATTCAAGAATCGAAACTCCGGCGTTGACCACAGTGTCTGGATGAAGCGTGCCCAGAGGTCGCGGATTTCTTCGGCAGTGGCGTTGCCGGAAGACGATGATTCGAGAAAGTCGCGGACTTGGGACTGCTCTTTGGCGGTGGGGGCGCGGGTGAGGGAGTTTTGGAATGCGGCGTCGATGCGTTTGGCGGTGTCGTCGGAGGATTTGAGGACGACATCGGCGGCGGCGCGGGCTTGTTCGATGACTTTGGGGGAGTTCATCAGGAACAAAGCCTGAGTTGCGACTGTGCTGGTGGTGCGCTGGGCGATGGGCTGGTTGATGTCGGCGAAGTCGAAGACTTCAAACAATGGATGGCGCACGTTGCGGAAGGCGGCGGTGTAGAGGCTGCGGCGTGTGTCCAGGAACTGATAGCCGTACTCGATGTTCTGGATCTTCTGGTCATTGGCGTCGATGGCTTTGACCTCGCTGACTCCCGGACCAGCAAACGAGCGCTCCAGCGTGCCTGCGGCCACGAGCATGGCATCGCGGATGCACTCAGCGTCGAGGCGTTTGCGGTTCATGCGGCTGAGGAGGCGGTTGTCGGGATCTTTGACATGAATCTGTCCCAAAGATGCCATTCGGTAAGTTCGCGACATCACCATCTCCTTCACCAGCCGCTTCAAATTCCAGCCGTCCTCCATGAACTTCACCGCCAGGTAATCCAGCAGTTCAGGATGACTCGGGGCCTCGCCGGTGGAGCCAAAGTTGTCCGTGGTGCGCACGATGCCCGCGCCGAAGATCCAGTGCCAGACGCGGTTGACCATAACGCGGGCGGTGAGCGGGTGCTCGCGCGAGGTCATCCACTGCGCAAGTTGCAGACGACCGCTCGAATCGGCAGGAATCGCCGGCGAGTTCGGACGCATGGCGGCCTGGATGAAGCCACGCGGCACCGGAGCGCCGAGATTGCGGATGCTGCCACGGATGTGGACCTTCGCGTCCTCCGGCACCTCATCCTCAGCCACCGACATGGCCTCAGGACGCGCGGGGATGTCTTTTTGAAGGAGCTTGAGCTGTTTTTCGAGCTCGGAGAGCTGCGTCTTGAGCTTGGCGGCTTTGGGCGACTCTTTCGCGGCGGCGGCATTGCTCTCCACCGCTCCCACCGGCAGGAACTGCACCGCATCGACGGTCACATAGCCTTCGGAGCCTGCGTTGGTGATGAGCACGAAGCCCTGGCCGTTGGCCTCGAAGCGGTAAGTGCCCAGAGAGGCAAATTGCAGCCCCTTGAGCTTTTCCGTGGCCATCTTGAAATCCTTCAGCTCCTCGCCGTCCGCGTGCAG
>CAMCWM010000051.1 GCA_945882215.1 Akkermansia muciniphila
ACTGTGCGCACCAATCTAAGATGCCAAAGCCATCAAACCTGATCGCCTGCCACTTTGCCACCGCCACGCCGATCTCGAACGCGATCTTCGGCACCTCCAGCGTGCCTTGCTTGAACCATTGATTCAAATCCGGCGCGGCAATCCGTTCCAAGGCCTGCCAGGCGAACGCCACGCGGCTGCGCGTGGCATCGCAGCCAAACACACGCGGTGTGACGACACCCACCGCACGCACTCGATCCAGCAAAGCCGACTCCACCGCCAGATGTCCATCCTTCTCCGGCCCATTCTCCACTCGGATGAAAAGCGGCTTTCCATCCACGTCGGCATTCCAGGTGAGATGATTGCCCTGACCGGCTCCAGGGCTTAAAACGACGTTTTTCGTGTCGAAGTGCTTCTGAAGCTCTTGTTCGAGCTGCGAAGCAAGATTCGCATCCGCCTCACCTCGCGTCTGCGTGCCGTGAAAGGCCGCAGGGCGGTCGCATTTCCAGTAATAGATGTCGCGTCGGCTCATGCGGAAGGCGGACGACGTTTCCACCAAGCGGCGAGCAGGCCGCCGATGACGTTTTGCAGCACGCCGCTGAAGACACCTGCAGCTGCCGCTAAAGGCATCGCGGCGAAGTGTTCCCGAGCCAGCGAGGCGGCCATGCCGCCGTTTTGCATGCCGACCTCGATGCTCACCGTGCGGGCGACCGACTCGGGATAACGCAGCACCTTCGAGATGACATAGCCGACACCAAAGCCCAGCAGATGGAGCAAAAAGGCCGCGAGAGCGAGCCTACCAAAATTGGCCGCAATAGCTTCCGCGCTCGCCGCCACAATGCCGCCGCTCACGAGCGTGAAGGCCAGCACGGCCACCGTGGGGCCGCAGGCTCCGATTTGATCCGCCGTGCGCGGTAATTTCCATCGGATGAGCACGCCGAGCACCACGGGCGCGATGGTGAGCTGGAAAGCCGACACACACAGCCCCCACGCGTCCACGGGCACATACTTGCCCGCCAGCAGACTCGTCCACATCGGCGTGAAGAAGAACGCGAGCATCGTCGAGGCCATCGTGAGCACCACGGACAGCGCCACGTTCGCTTTCGCGAGGTAGCTGATCATGTTCGACGCCATGCCGCCGGGGCAACTCGCCACCAGAATGATGCCCACGGCGAGGCCTGGATCGAGCTTCAGCGAGGTCGCCACGAGCCAACCGGACAGTGGCATGATGGTGTATTGCGCCACGAAGCCGAGAGCCACACTGCCGGGCATCTTCCCGATGGCTTTGAAATCATCCACACTCAGCGTCAGCCCCATGCCGAGCATGGAAGCCGCCAGCGACCAGAAGATCCACGGCTTGTCGAACCACAGCATCGTCTGCGGCTTGAAAAACGCGATGACGGCCAGCGTGACGAGCCACACGGGGTAGAGATTGTTGAACCAGTCGAAGAAGCGTTTCATGAAGTTATTGGGAGATGTCTCTCACGCCGCCAAAGTCCGGCCCACCTGCGCCGACGTAGCCGTTGCTGCTGCCTTTTTCGTCCGGCGTGACCCAAAAGGCATACAACGAGCCACGTGTCGTAATGAAGCGAAAACGGACAGGCTTATTGGCGAATTCTGCCAAGTCTGCGCGATCTTGCCACTCAACCCGCTGTTTTGTGGCACTGACACTTATTGCCTTTGATTTGGATAAAAGCTTGCCCGCTTCATCGAGAACCTCGACCTGGAGGTGCCAGCATGCTGCATTAACAAACAGGTGCCTCCCGCGAAACTTGACCAGTCGCGTGTCCAAAGCACCCAAGGCATCACCAGCATCCATGCTCGCGAAGCCATCTCTGCGTAGCGTGGCGAGGCCGATGCTGCCGCCGGTATACATGCCGCGATGTCCGCTCGGCGCGATGCCGCTGGTGCCCATGTAGGGGAAGACGAGTTGGTCATCGAGCACGACAAACACACCCGCCGTGCTGTGCAGATACGCCCGATCCCACGAGCCCTCCGTGCGTGACCCGACGATGAAGCCTCGCCGATCGGGGCGATCCCAATGAAAGCCATCGCGACTGAAGCCGAGCTCGAGATCGAGCAGCTTCGGAAATTTGCCCTTCTCGCAGATGCCGTTGTTCGGACCGCGATGGATGTAATGCATCCCGATCATGAGGCTCTCATACGCCACCGCATTCAGGCTGTAGAGCTGCGCAGGCTCTCCACCGCCGGGATAACGATCCGCAGGCTCAGGCAGATCGAGTTTGTCCGTGCAGGTCCAAAACACGCTCTTCTTCCAGTCCGCTCCCGCAAGGAAATCATCGCTCTCATAGTAGTAACGGCTGCGACCGCGTGAGGTGCCCTTCTTGATGCTAAAGACCCATTTTTCGCGGAAGGGATTGAAGAAGAAGGAGCAGTAATCATCCGCAGCGATGCTGGTCGGCACGGCGTCGGACCACGTCTTGCCATCGGAGACATGAAGCGAGTGCATGAAGCCATCAGGCCGCTGCTCCTTCGGCACATGTAGCCAACAGGTCATGTATTTGAGGCGCTCAGCGGGTGATTGGGCATTCAAATCGAGCCATACACAGTTGTCGGAGCCGCCAGTGGTTAGCTTCGGTCCGGTCCAACGCAAGCCTTCGGGCAAAAGCTGGCCTTTGCGCGTCCACGTCTTCATGTCTGGACTCGTCGCAAGCGACAACGGGCCACGCCATCCAGCCACGTAGAACATCTTGAAGAGCTTCTCCGATGGATCGTAAAACACTCCGCCCTGACCGGTGAAGGTGGTGGCTTCCTCGCCCTTCTCACCTTCTCTGGCTGGGCCGAGTTCGCGTTCCGTTTCGGCCTTGAAGACCGGATTGCCCTCAAACTTCTTCGCCTGATGAAAGATGCGCTTGAGTGAGGTCTTCTCGATGAGGAAATCATCCACGAAGAGCTGTCGGCCGAGGTCGATGGGGATGACTTTCGGCTTCTTCTTCAAATACGGCACCTCCATCACCGCATCGCTCGGCTCGCGGAAGCGCGGCGGCCATTGATCGGGCAGTTCGATGCCGTTGTAGAGCTTCTCCGGCTTCGGGCCGGTGGCCTTGTTCGCCAGCATAAGCAGCTTCGCGTCCTGCGAGACGATCTTGCCCGCGAGCACGTCCTCCTCGCGAAACTTCGCCATCAGGATCTCCGCGTCGGTGTGGCGGTTCCAATCATAGAGAATGTGAATGAGCCCGTCGGGCGCTTCGAAGCCATCGGGATACGACACCGCGTTGCGTTCATCGAGCAGCAAGCCGCCTTTCCACGTCTGGCCTTCGTCCTCGGAAAGCCACGCGCTCATGTGCGTACGTTTCAGGAGTCGCTCGGCAGGCGAGCCATTCTTCACCAGCAAAATGCGGCCTGATTTGAGCCGACGCAGGAAAAAGCGCGCATTCACATTCTGCACTGTCGCGGCTTGCTTCGGCTCGCTCCAGGTTTTGCCGCCATCGCTGGAGAAACTCTCATGCGGCTGGCCTTTCGTCCGGGCGAGCATCCACAGGCGACCATCCTTCAACTCGACCATCATGTGCTCGTCGAACTCCCAATCCGGGAACTGCAAGCTGCCGCGCTCCTTCCACGACGCGCCTTCGTCAGTCGATTCAAACACGCGGCACGTTTTCTTGTGCCAGTCGGATACCGGCAGCAGCCACGAGCCATCTTTGAGCACCGTCGGCTTGTTCAGCGTGCAACCTTCCGCAAACATCACCGGCGTGCTCCACACGGGCTCCGCCGCATAGGGATCATCGCAGCGCATAAACCAGTTTGTGATGCGCTTCTGCGGATCGCCGAGCTGCTGATCGAAAAACAGCCACAAGCGCCCCTTCGGGTCCGTCCACAGATTCCCCACCAGCGCCCCGCTCACCTTCTGCGCCGCCTCCATCCGCGCCCCGACCGCCACCCGCGGCTTCGACCACGTCTTGCCATCGTCATCGCTCGTCGCCAGCAGGAAATAGCCATCCGGCTTGTCCCCCGTGCCCGTCCAGCAACCCCAGATGCGCCCCTTCGGTGTCCGATCCATCCCAATGATCATCGCACCTCCGCGCGCCGCATCTTGAAACTCCGCACCGGGATTCATGATGACCGAGGGCGTCAATCCATCCTCATCCCGAAGCTCCGCGCCATCCGCGAGCACCAGCAGCACCATCTTTTTGAATTGAAGCCGCTCACCGACCTTCACGGCTTTGCGGTAGAGGCTCACGCGATTGATCTCGCCGGGGAAGAGCTGCGTTTCAGGCACATCGACCTTGGTGAAACCTGCTTTTTGCAGCGCTTCCTCCTGACTCGCGGCTTTGGGGCGAATGGTCGGTGTAAGCGCGAAAAGCGTGCCGGGCTTGGTGATGGTCACGTCGAGCTTTTCGATGCTGGTGCGATGAAACGGCAGGTTTTTGACCGCGTCGGGCATTTCGTCGATGACGTAGTCGCGATCATCGAAAAGCTTCACGCCGCTTTTCATGACGGCGGGATTGGGTGGCGGCGGTGCGGGCCATGCGATGCGCTGGTGGTCTTTTTGCGATTCGAACTCGCCCACGGCTTCGAGTTTGCCGAACATGATGCGGTCGGTGGAGCCGCCGTGGTCGCTTTGGCTGACGGTGAGCCATAGAGTGCCTTCGTGGTCGTGGAAGGTGGGATACTGGAAGGAATGCGGGGACTCGAAGCGGTATTTGCGCTGCCAGGTTTTGCCATCGCGGGAGATGTCCACATTGAAGACGCTGCGATTGCAGTTCTGGATCTTGGTGTTCTCCTGCCAGCCGAGGTAATAGACGCCTTTGAACTTATCGAAGGTCGGTTTGGAGTTCAGGCCGTTGGGCACGAAGGGCTTCGGCTCGGCGACGGTCCATGTTTTGCCGTCCTGGCTGGTGGTGAAGTGGTAGTTGCCGCCGTCGTTTCGCACGATGGCCATCCAGGTGCCGTCGGGCAGGCGGTTCACGGCGGATTCGCTGAGCTGCTGCGACTGCGGCTCGTTGTAGTGGCCGATGACTTCGAAGGTGGTGAAGTCATCATGCAGCACGGCGAGGGCATTTTGTTTGCCGGGGAAGTTGTTGAGCGCGACGTAGCGTCGGCCGTCGAACTCCTTGAATGAATCGAAAATGTAGAGGCCGTGGTTCACAGCGGGCCGTTTGAAGCCCTGGGCCGCTGCATCGGCATGAAAATGACGTGGCTCCATGTCGAAGGTGCCCGCTGCGGTCTTGAGCTTGGCTTTGTGAATGCTGTCCTCAAAGCTTTGCGTCCGCAGATCGAAGTCGCGATACCACGTCAGCTCGCTCGCCGACTTGCTGCAAAAGTAGGTGCGTAGCGTGTGCTCGTCCTTGCGGATGATGCGCGGCACGAAAGTCTGCGCCTGTGGCAACGTGATGTTGGCGAATGCCTGGCCCGCTTTGGCAAGCAGGTGCGTCTTTTCGACCTGGAGCGTCTTCAGGTTCACCACCGACAGCACACAATACATCGCCGCACCCGCGCCATGGCCGGGTGACACGTCGTTGTCATGCTCGACGAGGTAGGCTCGCTCGCCCACACAGACGAACTCCGCATCATGCGCCCCTTTCACCTGCGGTGCCGAGACGCGGACGAGCCGCTGCATGACGATGTCCCCCGCGAGCGCGGGGTCCCAGTTGGCGGGGAGGAGGCTTTGATTGGATGCGGTGGTCTTCTTTACCAAGGCATCGGTCTCGCTGAGCTTGAAGCGAGTGCTGACGACGCTGCTCTTTTCCGGACCGGCGGCATATTGGATGTAGGTGGTCGCGATGAGGGTGCCGTCGCCGAGGAGTTCGAGATCGGAGTAGCCGCAGTCGGTGTTGCCGGTACCGGGCTTGTCAGTTGGGCTGCGCTTGGTGTTGTGGAGGAGTTTGATGCGATACTGGCCCTCGCGGCGATTTACGATGTCCTCGAAGGTGCCAAGCCACGCGACGTAGTGTCCGTAGGTGGCACTTGTTTTTGCCATGTCGCGGAAGGCGATGACGAGACGGCCATCGGGAGCGTGTTTGATGACATGGCGATCTCCCGTGAGCGCGGCGGGGAGTTCTTTTGGCTCGCTCCAGATGCGTGCGTCGTCGGTGCTGATTGAAAAGAGCGAGTGATGCTGGCGCGTGTTTTCGCGCAAGAGCATGACGAGCTGTTTGCCATCATCAGATCGTGTCACGCTCGGCTGTGCCCATTGGCCGGGGACGACGAGGATGACGCGCTCCTTGCTCCATGTGAGGCCGCCATCGAGCGACTCGCTCTGCCACACGACGGGATGCGGATCCTTGGCGTTCGTTGGGTCGCGACGGTCGGACCACATGATGAGTCGCTTGCCGCCTTCGAAGGACAAGATGCTCTTCGGGGCGACTTCGCCGACGAGGCCGAGTTCCTTCATCGGCGACCAAGTTTTGCCAAGGTCCGTGGAAAAGGCGCTCCTGAGATTGCCCGGGAAATCGCAGCCACCGAAGATGAAGAGGCGCTCGATACCCTGCGGATCGGTGAGACGATGCAGCACTGGCGTCGTCATTTTCACGAGCTGCCAGTCCGGGGGCGTCGGCAAAGGGGCACTCCAGGTGAGGCCACCATCATCGCTGCGAGCGAGCGGGCCAAGATGCCCCGCGTGATTCATGCACCACGCCGTGAACATCGTCCGGCCATCCGCCATCAGCACCGTGTCGCAATGGCCCTGATACTCCTTTTCCGTGCCACGGGCGATGACGACCTGCCGCGCCGCATCGGCAGAGATGTCCACGGTCGGGATGGAAATGCTGCGCAAGGTGCCCGGATTAGGCCCGGCGAAGGTGGGCACGTCCTCGGCATGGAGAAGAGTGTTGCATGAGATTGCAAGAAGGCAGGAGAGAGATCGAAGAGACATGATTTGTTGAAAACGCCTTCGCGAGGTGCTTTTCGCGACTTGAATGCCGTCGTGCCGTGTTATGCTAACATCATGCCCACGACTTCCACCCCGACCCTCAAAGACATCGCCCGCGCCACGGGCGTATCGATCATGACCGTGTCGCGGGTGCTGCGTGGGGCGCCGAAGGTGGCGGCGGAGAAACGGGAACTCGTTTTGAAGGAAGCAAAGCGGCTCGATTACCAGCCGGACCCGCATTTGATGCGCATGATGCAGGTGGTGCGCGGGAAGAAGGAGAAGCGGCTGCGTGCGGTGATCGCCGTGATCCGCGAGCATGTGCCGCAGGATGGGTTGTTGGGGCCTTCGTATCAATATGTGCCGATTGAAGACATCCGCCGTCGTGCGCACGGGCATGGTTACGCGGTGGAGGAGTTTTATCTGGGCAAGGACGGCCTCACACCGAAGAAGCTGCAAAAGATCCTGCACGCGCGTGGCATCGAAGGCGTGATCGTTTCGCCGCAGAGCATGACACTGCCGTGCAGCAAGCTAGACTACTCGCCCTTCGCGGCGGTGACGTTTGGCAATGCGATGAGCACGCCCGCGCTGCACATGTGCGCGGGAAACATGACGCTGGGCATTCACATGGCGGCGGAGCAACTCGCGGCCCGTGGCTACAAACGCATCGGCGTGGCTGTGACAAAGTGGATCGTGAATCGCTCGCAGTTCGGCTACAGCGGCGGCTTGTTTCACTGGCAGCACGGCCTGCCGGAGGCCGATCGTGTGCCGCTGCTGCTGTTTCCGAACAACGACATCAGCCAGGGCTTCGACGCCTTCTCGAAATGGTTTCGCGAGCACCAGCCGGACGCGCTCATCACCTTCGACACGCACGTGCCCGGCTGGCTGAAGCGACTCGGCCTGCGTTTTCCGAACGACATCGGCTTCGTGGTGCACGACTGGACGCCGAAGATGGAGGGCTTCGCGGGTATTTATCAGCAGCGTGAACATCTAGCGGCGGCAGCTGTCGATTTGGTCGTCACGCAACTCTCGCAGCATGAGCACGGCGTGCCCGATGTGCCGCGCCAGATCATGATTCCTCCACAGTGGGTGAATGGGCCGAGTGTGAGGTCGTAGCTTCGTTTGGCAAACGAAGCTGAATGTCCTTGAAGCTCGCGCTATCCGCCGCAGCCTGATTCGATTAACAATCGAATATACCTCATGTCCGACATCCGCACCCTCGAACCCAACACTCTCTGGAACTGCTTCGCCGATCTCAATGCTGTGCCGCGCCCCTCGAAGCGCGAGGAACGCATCGTAGCCTTTGTGCGTGAGTTTGCGGAGCGTCATGGACTGACTTCGGTCCTCGACAGCGCTGGAAATGTCATCGTGAAGAAGCTTGCGACTCCGGATCGACAGGACAGACCGGCGGTCATCATGCAGGCGCATCTCGACATGGTTCACAAGGCCGCTGATGGGCTGAAGTTCGACTTCGACATGCAAGGCATCGACATGTGGGTCGATGGTGACTGGGTGCGGGCACGCGGCACCACGCTCGGTGCGGACAACGGCCTCGGCGTTGCCGCGATCCTCGCGGTGCTGGCTGCCAAAGACCTCTCGCATCCGCCCATCGAGGCGCTGTTCACACTGGATGAGGAGCAGGGCATGGGCGGCGCACTCGGGCTGCAACCCGTCCTGCTCACGGGCAAAACGATGCTCAACCTCGACTCCGAGGAGGACGACACCTTCACCATCGGCTGCGCGGGCGGTGTCGATACGCTGGCGAGCCTCGACTACACCGAGGCGGCGCACGGCCCCGACGAGCCCTTCATCGCCATCCACATCACCGGCCTGCGCGGCGGTCACTCCGGCCTGCAAATCCACGAAGGCCGCGCGAATGCCATCAAGCTCATGGCTCGCATCCTCAACGCCTGCGGTGAGAAAGTCATCGCTCTCGCCACCATGCGCGGCGGCAGCGCCCGGAACGCGATTCCGGCTCAATGCGCCGCTCAGGTCGTCATCCTCGATCAGCCGCGTTTTGATGAAATCTTCGCCAAAGAGGTCGAAGGCATCCGCGAGGAGTTCCGCCTCATCGAGCCGCATCTGAGCATCACGACGCAACCGGTGAAGCCCGAGCACAGCACCATCCCGACGATGGCGGACCATGTGCAAAAGCCCTTCGTTCTCGCTCTCCAGGCCGTGGTGAATGGAGTCTATCGCATGAGCCCAGTCGTTCCCGATTTAGTCGAGGCTTCATCGAATCTCTCGCTCATCTCGCTCGGCCACGGGCACGCGGAATGGAGCGGCCTTCAGCGCAGTTCAGTCGATTCGAGCAAGGTGGATGTTGCCCGCAGCTTCGCCGCGCCCTTTGAGATGATCGGCGCGAAGGTCGTCCATGACGCAGGCTATCCCGGCTGGAGCCCCAGCGCCGACTCGCCCATCTTGGAGAAAATGAAGATGCTGTATCGCGACCTCTTCGGCCACGACGTGAAGGTCAGTGCCTGTCACGCCGGACTTGAATGCGGCGTCATCGCCATCGCCTACCCCGACCTCGACATGATCTCCTTTGGCCCCGACATTCACGAAGCACACTCCGAGAAAGAGTGTTGCAGCATCTCCTCCGTGCAGAAGTTCTGGAAGCTGCTCACCGCGACATTGGCGGCGATGTAGCATGGGCTTTCTAGCCAGTGCTCATTGGATCGCAGAAGACACAGGCTAGAAAGCCTATGCTACTTCAGCCGCTCAATCGGGATCACCGCCATCTCAGCGCTGTTGTGGTTGCCGCCACGGCCGCCGTTGTTGGAGAAGCCGACGTAGAGTTTGCCTTCGTGCTCGGTGGCGCAGGGGTAGCTGAGGGAGGCCTTCCGATTCGATTCGCCGGGACCGTTGTGCTCGGCGTGGCGGATGACTAAGACTTGGCTCAGCAGCGGCGAACCGGGTTTGCTGATGGCGATGGTGAGCGGGAAGC
Organism: Akkermansia muciniphila; assembly: GCA_945882215.1. GTDB lineage: Bacteria > Verrucomicrobiota > Verrucomicrobiia > Verrucomicrobiales > Verrucomicrobiaceae > Prosthecobacter. The sequence continues at coordinate 9,756 of CAMCWM010000051.1, forward strand.
GCTTGCCGCCGTTGTTCGCTGCATTTGTGGAGATGAGGTAGCGCTGGCCGGTGCTCAACATTCCTGCGGCGGGCTTGGAGGTGGTCATGGGCAAATTGCTTTCTCCCATCATGCTCCAGGTGCGTCCGTGGTCGGTGCTCTTTGAAATCAAGGCTAGCGGTTTGGCTGCGTAGCGGGCGATGTTGAGCACGTTTGGGCCATCCACGATGATGCTCGACTCGCCCCACATCTTCAGGCCTTCGTGAACGGGGATGCTGACGAAATCCCACTTCGTGAAGTCATCGCCATGACTGATGGCGACGGCAGCGGGGAAGACGCCGTTGTTTGAGTATGGCCCCGCGCTGATGCCGGGCATAATCCAGTTTCCATCCTTCATCTTCACCGGCTGATTCAGCGCCCAGAAGCCGTTTGCGAGCACGACGCCGTGCTTCACCCACTGGCCGGTGGTTTCATCAAGCGAGTAGGCGCGGGTGTGGATGCGCTCCATCTTGTTATAATAGGCTCCGTGGAATGCCCAGAGCTTCCCGCCGTGCGAAAGGAACACGCCATGACTGATGGCGAGGTCTTTCGCCTCGCCCGCGTCAATGACGCGCAGCTCACTCCAGGTTTTCCCACCGTCCGCACTCACACGATACTGAGCTTCTTCACTGACCGTGTTCTCCGCACCCTTGTTGTGGCCGATGGAGGCGTAAAGCCTGCCCTTGTGCCAGGCAAGGCCGACGCCGTGGAGGAAGGTGTAACCATCCGCCGCCTTGTCCCACCTCTTGATGACGTGAAACTCCACGCCGTCGAGCACCGGCAAGTCCTTGGCCTCCGCGAGCTTCTGCGAGTCGTCCCAGAGCGGGAAATCGGCTGTTTTGGGCTTCGGGAGCTCATGCGTGGCGGTGATAGGCCGATAACTCATTGCGATCTCCTCGACGCTCATCACGCGAGGTTCGAAGCGTGCTTCATCGAGCGCGCCGTGAAACTGCTGCCGCCTCTTTCCATCGTCCAGGATGCCGCCGAGCGTGATGGATGCCTGGGTGGCTGGAAGGGGTTTCTTGAGCTTCACCTCGCCCACGAGCTTCCCATTCAAAAACAGCGCAGCTCTGCCGGAATCGACCGTCAGCGTCGCGAGATGCCAATGACCGGCCTTCAGCGACTCTGCACAGGTGATTTCACTCCAGCCGTCCTGCCGCAAATGCACCTTCATTTTGCCATCCGGCTCGATGGTGATGCCCCACTGGCGTTCGCCGAGCGAGTAGCGGTTTTTGCCGATGATCATCTGCTGCGAGCCTTCGAGCACATACGGATTGAACCACACGGAGACGGTGAAGCTGCCGTTGAGCTGCGCGGTATTCTTCAATTCGATAACAGAGCTGCCATCAAGCACGAGGCTGCCCGTAAGAGAGCGTGCGTGACCATGAAGCGAGAGTGCTGCATCCACGGCATCCAGCGGCCAAGTTTCCGCGGTCGCTGCCGTGGCGACGAGGAACAGAAAGAGCAGGGCTTTCATGTGGCAGTGCATCACACGCGCTGTCCCATCGTCTTCAATTTCGCCTCGCTCTCGCTCCACGCGACCTCGTGCGGCATGCGTTTCGACAATGCGGCGAGCGCGGCGGTAACACCCGCGGCCTCACCCATGCCAACTGCATTACCGGTGACGCGGTAGCTGGAGTGGGCGATGAAGTCGCCACTGATGCAGCGTCCAGCCATCATGAGTCCATCGACATCTTTGGCGATCAAGGCGCGCAGCGGGATGTCGTAGGGTTTCATGTCGATGGGCTTCGGCATGATGGCGTGGTTCTTGTTGTGATCTGCGCTGAGGGCATGCACGTCGATGCCGAAAGTCACGCGCACGACGGCGTCGTCATGACGCACGCCTTTGGCGAGATCGTCCTGCACGACGACATAGCGCCCCTTGATGCGCCGCCCGTCACGCACGCCGATCTGCTCGGCGGTGGCGACGATCTGGATGCCTTCCCACGGTCCGCCGAGCGCGCGCAGGCCATTGACCATCTTGTTCATCTCGGCACGCGCACGCACGGTGGCGGCGGTGACTTCAGCGGCGTCCCAGGGCTTGATGCCGTATTCGTGATTCATCATGGCAAAGATCAGATTGCCGCTGACGTGCCACATGGTTGGCCCGGCATAAGAGGGGAAGTGGCCGGTGCTGACGAGCACGTCTTTGATGCGCTTCTTCTTCTCGCTGTCGGTGTTCTCACCGGGCTTCGACTGGCCGAAACGCACGAACTCACGCAGCGCCTCGACATCCTTCACAACGAGCAGCGCATTGAGTGACATCGGCTGGCAGGGGCAGTCCGCAGCCATTCCAATTTCAAACGCGCAGCCTGCTTGCACGCCGAGATCACCATCGCCCGTGGTGTCGATGAAAACGGGCGCGCGCCATGCCTGACGGCCCGATTTGGACTCGGTGACGATGGTCGTGAGCTTGTTGCCTTCCTTGAAAGCGGCGGAGACTTTGGTGTGATACTGAAACTTCACGCCTGCCTCCACGCATAGCTCTTCGAGCAGCAGCTTCAGCGCCTCGGGATCGTAGCAAAAGCGGCTTGTGCTGGTCGAGTTCGCCCGTGCGCGGCGTGCATCGAGTTTGTCGCGGAGCTCCTTGGCAAAGCCGGGCTTGTTGAAATCGAGAAAGTACCCCAGCAGACCTGCCGTCCAGATGCCACCGAGACAGCCGCGCCATTCAAAGAGGCGCACCTTCGCACCGGCACGCGCGGCGGTGATGGCAGCCGTCACGCCCGCAGGTCCAGCGCCGCAGACGATCACGTCCGCATCCTCGGCGAGAGGAATGTCATGCGCGGGTTCGTGGAACTGACCCGCTTTGACCTCGGCAGCGGAAATCGAGACCTGGCTGGCGGCCCCACCAGCAAGTGCAGCGGAGATAAAATGGCGGCGGGAGACAGGGGCGGGTTTCATGGGCACATCTTCACGACAGGCACGAATGAAAACTATCAGAACTTCGACTTCGGAGCAGATGGCGGTTTAATGTCTGATTGCAGCGTCCAGCCCGGCCCTGTGGCAGAGCCAGCATACGCTCCGCGAAAACGTCGCTCTCCTTTGCTAGCTCCGCTGAAATCCAGATCGAACGCTGTCTCATTGGCAAAAGCGGAAAGGTCCAGTGGCGCGCCTTCACAGCTCCCGGGCTTCGGATGGAGGTCCAATGTACCCAGTGCCATCTGAGGATTCACCAGATGCAGCGCGGCATCGGCGACTGTTCCGGTGACATTTTCCGCCACGGATGAAATCGAGCGATGCAGGCGCAGCGGCTCTGCGGCAAACAAGACATTGCCGATGATCGCGTGACCCTGCGCAGGCGCACTCGGGATGCGGATGCCGCAGGCGGTGGCGCAGATGGTGTTGTTGTAAACATGCGCGAGCTTCATCGGCAGGTCGTGATTTTGCAACGTGATGGCGGCATGAGTGGGGCAGTCGGCGAAGACATTGTCGTGAATCGAAACACGCCCGGAAGCTTGCAGCAGCGATTCACGCGGGTTGTGCCAGAAGAAATTGCCGTAGATCTCGTAGAGGTCGTCGGAGCCGGGGCCGCTGTCTGGAAAACCGCCGACGAGCAGGTTCGCGCGGTCGCCATCAGGGCTGGGCGTGTCGTTTTTGATGAAGACGTTGTGCCGGATGATCGTGCGGCAGGCGGTGGTCGGCATGTCCGGCAGTTCGGGGCGCGACTTCTGAAATTTGATCTCCATGCAGTAGCCGATCGGGTCTTGAACGAGGTTGTGCTCGATGATGCCGCGAATGAACGGGTCAGCGCCGTTGGAGTTGCCAAGGTAGAGGCCCGTGCCGCAGTTGCGGATGATGTTTCGCCGGATGGTCCAGTCCCAGGTCGGTGTCTTCGTTGAGATGCCGACGGCCTGCTGCGAGGTGTTCCAATCACTGATGATGCAGTCCTCGATGAGGATGTGATGCACCGAGTTTTTCAGTCCACCTTGGGCGCTGATGCCAAACAAGCCGGAAATGCCCTGCGGACCGTCGCCGAGGATGGAGAGCTTCTTCAACGCGACATAGCCGCATTGTTTCAACTCGACGCAATTCGCCACCGCCGTCTGTCGAATCTCCGCCACGCCTTCGTTCGGGCCTTGGATCGTGATCCATGCCTCTGAAGTGCCGTGGCAGTCGCTCACGGGCAGTCCGCGCGCATACACACCGGCTGCGAGCACGAGCGTGTCTCCAGGCTTCAGCGTGGTCAGCAGGCTGCGATAGTCTTTGGGCGTGGCTTGTTTGAGCGTGGCCGCATTGGCAGCAAAAGTGAGCAGGAGAGGAAACAGGATGAAGCGCATGGATTTGAGCGTGTTGGTCTGGCAAATGCAGCGATGTAAAACGAACTTCCAAGTTCGTTCTACGGCTGGACGATGTTTGCGCCAAGTTGCGAGCAACACGGCGAGATCACGGAAGACGATCGATTCACCCATTTGATCATGGATAAACTCACCCAGCGTGGCGTCTCGGTGAAGCAGGTAAAGACAGATGCGGCCTTCCTGCTAAATTAGGAGCCTTCACGAATGACCGCCACTGATCCCAACGACGAATCCCTCGTCTCCCTTGCCCAAGCGGGAGACATGGCCGCGCTCGACACACTCGTGCGCCGTCATCAGTCGTGGGTCTTCAATCTTGCGCTGCGCATGGTCCTGGCGGCGCGACGTCGCTGAGGATGCCACGCAGGAGATTCTCATCAAGGCGGTCACGCATCTCGGCAGTTTCGAGGCGAGAAGCAAGTTCACCACCTGGCTGCATCGCATCGCGGTGAATCATCCGCTCAATGTGCGGAAGTCCGAGATGGAGGAGAAGGCGATGACCTTCACCGACATGGGCAAATCGCTCGACAGCGTGATGGACGCCGACCTGCCGGACGAAAAGACACTGCCCGTGACCACCAAGCTCATCGTGGAGGAAGCACGGCTCGGCTGCATCACCGCCATGCTCATGTGCCTAGACCGCCGCCAGCGGCTCGCCTTCATTCTCGGCGAGGTCATGGGCGTGGATAGCGAGAGCGCGTCAGCAGCGCTCGACGTGACACCTGCAAACTTCCGCCAGCTCCTCTCACGCGCACGGCAGGACTTGTATCAGTTCATGAACGGCAAATGCGGCCTCGTGAACACGTCCAACCCATGCCGATGCGCCCGCAAGGCATCCGGCTTCATGCGAGAGGGCTGGCTTGACCCGACAAACTTGCAGTTCACGAAAGATCGTGTCGCAGGCGTGGAAAAAGCCGCGCCGGAGCACTTGCAGGAGCTTGAAGCCATCGACCGCCAGCACGCCATGCTTTACCGCGAGCAGCCATGGCTTGCAGGACCGGACATCGCCTCGCGGCTTCGAGAGCTGCTCGAAAGCACGGGCTTCGCGAAAAACTGAAAAATCTTCAGGCGAACTGTCACAGCGGCCCGGCGGACCTGTCCCATCTCATGAAGCCCGCTTTTGGGCACATGAAACCAAACCGACAGACCCCATGAACACCGAACTTATCGCCGCCGCCGCCCACGCCACGCTCCATGCCGAAAAATCCTTCCCGCAGATCGTCGGTAAGCTCATCGAGGCAGGTGTCGAGTTTTATCACGTCGATTACCTCGCCCTGCGGAAGACCTTTTACAGCGGCGAAGGCGCCGTCATGAGCCTGCCGATTCCCATCGAAGGACTTCCCCAAATCGCCGCCGACTTCGATGCTGCGGCACTCCTCGCCAACATCCTCGACAGCCAGCAAAACGGTCAGTCGTGGCTCGATTTCACTCTCCGCGCGATGAATGGCGGCGTGCAAGGCTACTTCGCCTTTCTACGCGGCCAACGCATCACCTACTTCGGCCGCCAGGGCGATCAGCACACGGAGTGGTTTCCGGGAGCGAAGCCGTGACCCTGTTTGATCAGCAGATCATCGGAACTCAGCGATGATCCGTGCGATCTGCGCCCGGTGGATGCCCATGTGCGTCGCGGAGATCGCATGCCAGCCAAAGGCGTCCAGCGGGCCGAACCATGGATGCGCATAACGCACGCCCGTCTTCAAATCCGGCACCGCGGCCACCACAGCGAGAAGTTTGTCACACGACTCCTCATAAGCACTCTCCACCGCAGCCGTCACCGCCGGATCAGGCTTCACCTCCGCGGTGCTGGCCTTCCGCTGCGGCACCTTGCCGTGCGCCAGCGACGTGATGACCAAGGCAAAGACCGAGTTCGTGATGCGCAGATGATCCAGCGTCATCCCCACCGACCAAAACCGGCTGCTGTCCTCCAATCCACGCAAACGCGGGATCAGCACGCGCTCGCCGCGCTTCGTTTCCGTGCACGAGTTCACCAGATCGCGGATCGCCACGCGCTCCTGCTCGAACTTCGCCGTGAATGACTCGCGACTGCCGAGCAGTCGTTTCAGCGCAAACAGCCGTCCTCCGATGAAAAGCTCGATGGCAGGCAATCCCGCGCCGGGCGGGGCCAGTTGGGGGTCTGTGATGTGGCTCATACGCCGCCAATCTCCCTAAACACTTGCTTTTTGCAAGTTATAATACTTTTGAAATGCAAGCATGATGGCTGCATGTTCACCCATGCCAAAAACCACGAAGGCCAAAGCCGCCGCCACACCCACGCGCCGCTCCCCCTGCCCCGTGGCTTGCGCGCTTGATCTTTTTGGCGACAAATGGACGCTCCTCGTCATTCGCGATCTCGTCCTCGGCCGCAACCGCTTCAAAGACTTCATCGGCTCCCCCGAAGGCATCCCCACCAACATCCTGAGTGACCGGCTGGAGCGTCTGCTCGAAGGCGGCGTCATCCGCCAGATCCCCGCTGCCGACGGCAGCAAACGCCTTGCCTACGAACTCACCGACAAAGGTCTCGCCCTCCGCCCCGTCCTCCGCGCCATGCGCGACTGGGGGCTGAAATGGGAGCCGGGCACAGACGCCAAACTGGAGCCGGCTTGATCGCGGAGCTGAAGGGCGCTCAGATCACACACTTCAACTCCGTGATCTGATCCTGCGCGATGGTGAGATGATAATTCAGCACGACAGGACTGCCTGGAAAGCTGCCAGACACGGGACCGGTGATCGCGGCTCCAGTCTCCGTATCGGTCACTGAAGCGACTTCGAGCACAGGCTGGAATTTGGCGAAGGCTTGCTCGATCCATGCCTTGATCTCGACCGTGCCTCGATGGGTGTGGCCTTCGTCTTCGACGACAGCCTCCGTCGCGAAACAAGTGATGAAAGCAGCGCTGTCGTGCGCGTTCATGGATTCGACGAAGCGGGCGGTGAGCGGAGTGAGCTGGATGTTCATGGGGTTCTGGGTGGTATAATGTTTTTGAGTGTCTGTGGACATGACAGTTCTCCGAGGTTTCTGTCTGATGCCAAAGTGATCAAAGCAATGCGCCGCGCATCAGCGCAGCATGTTTAGCCAATCAGAGAGCGCGTGCAGTTGGTCCACATGATCTGGTGCGGAGTTTCCTGCCAGGCCCATGAGCTGAAACGAACCGCTCTTTGCCTCGCTGAGCTGTTGTGTCTTCATCGGACCCCATTCGAGGACGGGGCGGCGTTTCACAGCGAGTTCGCGCAGCAGCCAGCCGGCGGTCTCCGTCGTGCTGGCGAAGGTGCCGGGGAAAATTTCGCTGTGAGTGATGAGCATGCATTTGCGACCAGCCATCGCCTCGCGGGCAAAGGTGGCGATGGGTTGCAGCACCTCCGTGTCGATCTTCGATTCCAGCGGGCCGGGTTTGCCATCGGTGTAGCTCGTGTGGATGCCGTCGATCATCAGCACGCGGTTGATCAGCTTCACCGCAGCCCCGTGATTCAGCATCGCACGAACGCCTTGGCAGCCTGCGCTCCAACCACCGACGGTGATCTGCGTCCAACTCAAGCCTGCTTTGTCAGCCGCAGTTGCCAGCAAGGACTCAAACGCGCCTTCTTTCTCAAACAGCGACTTGTAGCCATCACCACGCTGGATCACGAGCGCGGCCATGCCGTGCTTCGCCGCCGCGACTTCGGGAATCCAGGTGCCGCCATGCATGAAGATCAGCAGCGGCGCCTCTTTTTGGCCTACGATGCCTTGTGGAATGAAAAGCGTGCCCGCATCGAGCTTTTCGCGTTTCCCAGCCGGATGCTCCTCCTTCAAGCGTGGATGCTCGCGCGTGTGCTCGACCATCGGCGAGGGATTCTGCGGCTCCGCAGTACGCGCAGGCAGGATCAGCACGAAAAGGAACAGCAGCGGCTTCATTCGATGCGCAGCGTGGCGAGTTTCCCGGAGGGCAAGGTGAGCGAAAGGCGTGTGTAGCGGCCCTTGGCAATCTTCACAGCGCTTTCCGGCAGTTTCATCATCTTGCCATCGACCATGAGACTTGCCGTGTAGTCGCCGGGTTTCAGTTGGCGGAGTTCCGCGCTCATCTCGCGTGGTTCCTTGCCAAAATGGAACAACTCGGCGGCAAACTTCGTCGTGCTGGCCTCGGTGACGAGCGCGGCGATGTCTTGGGGCGGCGTCAGCCAGCGCACGGCCATTTGTGGTAAGCGAGGCGCGTTTTTGTCGCCTGTGACCATTCGGTAGAGCAGTTCGTGTTTCGGTTGCGTGACGCCTTTGTAGGCGTCGAAGGCATAGTCCTGCGCCAGGAACTGCACAAAGCGCATGCAGCGATCCGTCGAGCGCACCTCGCTGGTGAATCCGGGGAAGTTGACACGCAACGCGCCGAGACTCTCGCGCAACGCGGCCTCCAGTTCGCGTTTGCCCGCCTCGTCAGTGCGGATGACAAACTCAGAGCCTTCGAGCGCGATCAATTCATCAAACTCGTTCGTGCCCGTGAGCGCCTTGAAGCGTGCGAGTGTCTTCACGAGTCCGCCCGTGTTGCTGTTCGCGTTTTGACGCGGCGCGAGCTGGTCCGCGCACCAAGGTTCGGTGCCGGGCTTCAATTCATTCGCCGGATTTTTCAAATGCTTGAGCCTGATCGCCGCCATGGAGCGCAGCGGGGCCAGATACGACTCCTTGCCCGTCATCACATGCGCCAACATGAGAGCGTCCGTCATCTCAGTGATCACGCTCGGCCAGATATAGTAGCTGTGCATGAAGCCGCCGGGTTTGATCGGCTCCCACCAGTTGCCCTCGGCTCCGGCGACGGCTCCATCCGGCCAGCGGATGCTCGCAGGCAGAATGCCGGCGGGCTTGCCGTTCTCCGCACGCGCCGAGGCATCCACCCAGGTGTCGAGCCAGGTGCAAATCTGCGCGCCGAGCTTTTCATCTCCCGTCTTCTGCCACGCGAGCAATGCCGGATGCAGCGCACCCACACCAGCGATCACATCCAGCGCGCGCTGGGTCTGCGGCGCGGTCTCCGTGGCGCTGAAGTAGAAGCTCTTAAATTGCGTCTGCCCGCGTTCGTTGCGTCCTGTCCAGACATCGCGCATGAAGTTGCCCAGCTTGAGGCCCCACTTAGTCCACTTCTCATTCTCCGGCTCCAGCACCATCAGCGGCACCAGATTGTCGGTCGTGTCCTCGGCAGCGTGCTCCACATCGGTGATCGTCGTGTTGAAGCCGCCCTTCAAATGCGGGCGCGTGACAGCCGAACGCGAAAACTTCAACTGCGCCGCCGTGATCTGCGGATCATCAAAACCCAGCAGCACCGCCGCCCACCAGCGCCACATCTCGCAGTCATCGCCCCAGCCGCCGCCAAACTCGCCCGTGTCAGCCTTCTGCCGATGCGTGATCCACCAGCGGATGATCTCACCGAGCCGCTCAAGCTGCTCGCGTTGCAACGTGGCCCACTCCGGCGCTCCAACGACTTTCTCCGGCACCACGCCCCATGGCAAAGCCTCGCCCAAATACATCCGCGCCACCGTGTTCTTCGGAAACGCATCCTTCACCCGCTGAAACGACGCCACTGCCTCGTCCTTGAACCACTTCGAGTCCTTCGGATGCGTGCGCACCGTGCTGTTCTCGATCAACGTCCACGCCAGCATCCGTCCGCGATATAGCTCGCAAATCGGTCGCAGCGGCGAATCCTTCGCCACGCCGAAATCATAATCCCCCATCGCCCGATGCGGCTTCCCGCGCACGCTCGCACCGTAAAACTTCAGTGCACTCTCGTTCCAGCGACGAGCGAACTCTGAAAGTGAAGCCAGTTCTTTGCGCTGCGTGTCGTTCAGTGAAGGCAACGCTGCCATTTTCTCCAGCAGAGCCTGCCGCTCACGATCATTGTCTGTGTTGCCCGCCTGTTGAATGAGTTCCGGCAGTTCGGCATGAAGTGAAGCGGCGAGGAGCCATGTCAGGGAGAGCAAAAGCGGTCGGAGGTGCATCACCGGCCATCAACGTGCCGCCCTGGCTTGGTTTCTCACCGCAAACGCTCCGTGAACCATCCCGCAAACAAATGCGCGTCCCAGATCATCGTGGGCCAGCCATGCTTCTGGCCGGGGCGGATGGTCAGGGCGACCTCATGGCCGAGTTCGGCGGCGCGTTGCTTGAAACGCGTGGATTGTTCCAGCGGCACCAGCGTGTCGGCATCGCCATGCGCGATGAGAACGGGTGGCAGGGCCTGGGTGATGTGAAAAATCGGCGAGACATCGCGCCCGATGACCTTCCACTCGTTCAAATCGGCCGCCTTGGGGCCAAAGGACTTGCGGAAGCTCTTGGGCGGTCCGCCATCGTTGAGATTTTCAGTGGATGGTCCGAGGTTCAGCAGATCCGTCACCGGATAAAACACCGTCGCTGCCTGCACCGCGCTGCTTTCGCGGTCCACGGGATCGGGGGCGTTCGGATCGCCGGGGCCGCCGCGTGTGGCGAGCATCAGGCTCAGATGCCCGCCCGAGCTGCCGCCGAAAACGCCGAGACGGTTCGGATGGATGTCGTAGTCCTTCGCGTGATGCCGCACAAAGCGCACCGCGCGATGCACATCCTCGACCGTCTCCTGGATCGTGGCCTCGGGCTGAGACAAATGATTGACCGCGATGATCGTGTGCCCCTGGCGCAGAAACGAGGAGGCCAGCCATGGCTGAAACTTCTTCGGGTCCGATTTCCACCGCCCGCTGTTCATCACCAGGATGCCGATGCCGTTCGGATGCGCCGGACGCACCACATCCAGCGTCAGATCATGCCCGTGCCTGTGCGTGTAAACAATGCCCGGTGTCACCGTGAACTCTGGATGAAAATACCACCAGCCCACGCCAAACAGCACCGCCGCCAAAACGACGAGGGCGAGAAGGAGTCGAAGAGCAAGACGTGAGAGGCGACGAAGCATGAGTATTTGGTAAACGCAGATTTCAGCGCACAAAGATGAACTGCTGCGTGTTGATCAGCGCGAAGACGAGGTCTTCGGGGCTGGTGAGGCCTGACTTGGCCCACGCGGCTTTTTCGGCTTCGGTCGGCAGACGTGAGAGCAGTGTCAGATAAATGGCGGCGAGCTGGTCGTCGGGGTATTTGGCCGCGGCGAGGTTCAAGCGCAGTTGCGTGTGCGGTTTGAGGATGGCTTCAAACAGCTCGCTGTTCATCAAGACGAGCGCCTGGGGCATGGAGGCGTCGGAGTTGGCGTTTTCGATGAGATCGCGGTCGCTCTGGCCGAATTCGCGGAGGTAGTGGCCGCGTGGCGCGGGAGAATCGAGTTCGGCGGCGCGGGGCCAGTCTTTGGCCTGGGCACGGCGTGATTTGAGATAAGCATCGACATCCGCGATGTTGAGGCGCTTCGCCTCCTCGCGGAAAACGACCTCACGAGCTTCCTCGGCCTTCTTTTCCTCGCACGGGATAGCCTGGTCGATGTCGTAACCTGGCACTTCAATGTAGGCGCGGTTCTGGCCGGCTTTCTTGAGCTCTTCCATGCCCGGTTTGACGACGGGAATCGGCGGCGGCGCGGGTTTGCCGGTCTTCTTTTCGTAAAGCCGCGCCACGGCGGGAACGACGACGTGATCGTGGATGCCGGTGCGGGCGACGAACTCGACGGAGCGAATTTCGAGATTCAGTTTCTCGATCCGTTCCTTGTCCTTGGCCTTCTGCGCGGCGGTGTAGGCCTCTCGCAGCGGCTTGGCGCGGGCGGAGACGGATTCATAGACCTCGGAGGCCTTCATCGCCCCCTCGAAAATCTCCTGAGGGGTCATCAAATCGAGCGCGTCGCTAAGTTTGCCGCGATACACGAGCTTCTGCGCCATCTCGGAGTCGATGCCCTTCCTGCGAGGCAGATCGGGTGTGGGATGGATGAGCGTGACAAAGCTGTCGTAAATCTGCTCCGCTGTCATGCGGCGCAATACGGGGCCGGTGAAGTGATGGACCTCGCCAGGAACGAGTTCGGTCTTCGTCGCCTCGTTTTGATAAGCCTGCGTGTTGTAGAGCACGCGCAGGAAGGCCTTCACATCGTAGCGGCTGGCGATCATGAGCTGCTCCAGATGCTTCATCAGCTCTGGATTCATCGCCACAGTGTTGTCCATGATCTCATCAACCGGCTCGATCAATCCGACGCCGAAAACCTTCTTCCACAGTCGGTTGGCGATGACCTTCGTGAAGCGCGGGTTCTCCGGCGCGGTCATCCAGTCCGCGAAGGCCTGCAAATCACCGCTGATGGGTTTCCCGAGCATCGTGGCGGACTTAACGGCCTCCTGCGGCTTCGCGTCGGTGTATTGATAATCGTGCGGCAGCTTCAGCACACGCGTGGGCAGCGCCTGGACTTTGCTATAGCGCACGAAGTCGCCGAGATTCTCAAACACGCGGCCGATGTGGCGGGTTTGCACAGCCAGTTCGGGCTTTTTGTCAGCGGCACGCTTCAAATCCATCAACGGTCCTTTTTCAGCCACGCCGGTGAAGTTCGTCTCCAGCGGATAGGTGAACGCGGCCATCTGGTAGAACTGCATTTGCGTCCATTTGTCGAAGGGATGGTTGTGGCACTGCGCGCACTCGATGCGCGTGCCGAGGAAGACGCGCGTGGTGTTGGAGAGGTTGTCCAGCGGCATGCCGATGTCCCGCATGTAGTAGCCGATGGCCGGATTGTCCCACACCTTGCCCTGCGCGGTGAGCAACTCGCGCACGAAGGCGTCATACGGCATGTTTTCGCGGATGCGCCGCTTCACATGCTCCAGGTAGGGCTTCGAGGTCATGTCGCCCTGACCGCCGTTTGCTCGCGACTGCACACGAAGCAGGTCGGCCCAAAAATGAAACATGTGCTGGGCGTAGCCTTCGCTGGCGAGAAGCTGGTCGATCAGCTTCGCGCGCTTTCCCTTATCGGTGCTTCGCAAGAACGCCTGAGTCTCCTGCAGCGTCGGAATTCGACCGATGATGTCGAGATGGGCGCGGCGGACGAAGGTTCCATCGCTCGCCGACGGATTGGGCGTGAGCTTGTGCTGCTGCCAGTCTTTGGCGAGGAGGACGTCGATCTGTTTCGAGACCTCGTTTGCCCGCGTGCAGACAACGAGGCCGAACGTGACGAGAAGCGTGCGCGTGAGTGCTTTCATGACTGCGCAGGCAAACGAGTGGGTGGCAGGCCTTCTATCCCGCTCACTTGAGGGCTTCGTAGGCGATGAGCGACGGCTCCATCGCTTTCAAAGCCGTGGCCCAGAAGTCGGGGCTGGTGAGGTCTTCGCCGAGCGTTTGCTTCACCACTTCCTCGCATGTGGCGCTGCCGGTCATCGACAGGAAGGCCTCGTAGCGTGGCAGGAAGGCCGCGCCTTCGGCTTTAAATCGTGCAAACAGCGCCTGGCTGAGCAGGTAGCCGAAGACGTAGGGGAAGTTGTAGAACGAGACGCCAGTGATGAAGAAATGCATCTTGTAGGCCCAAAACATCGGGTCGGTGCCGTCGTCGAGCAGCGTGTCGCCGTAGAGCTTGCGCTGGGCTTCGGACATGAGTTCGCTCAGACGAGACACGGAGACTTCGCCAGAGGCGCGCTCGGTGTAGAAGGACTTCTCGAACTCGTAGCGCATGGGAATGTTGATCAGGTAAGCATGGGCGCGCAGCATCTCCTGATCAAGCAGGTAGGCCTTGGTCGCCTCGGTGATGCCGGGATCGTTCATGAGGCCGCTGAGCAGAATCATCTCGCCGAAATTCGACGCCGTCTCCGCGAGCGTCATCGGGTAGCTGGCTGCAAATGATCGCGCAGGACGCAGCACGCACGAATGCCATGCGTGACCGACTTCGTGCGCGAGCGTGACCATGTCATGCACGGTCTTGTGGAAGGTCATGTACACGCGTTCCTCGTGCTTGAGCTGCGATCCGGTGCAGAAAGCCCCCGGACGTTTGCCAGCACGCGGCTGCGCCTCGATCCAGCGCTGGGCAAGCATTTCACGAAAATACGCGCCGAGTTTCGGATACGCAGCGCTGAAAGCCTGATCGACCGTGGCGCACGCCTCATCCCAAGTGAGCTCCTTTTCGTCCGGCGGGGCGATCTGCGGCGCTTCGAGGTCGAAGTAGTGCAAGGCGGGCGCGCCTTGCAGCTTCGCCGCTTTGCGCAACGCACGGCGTGGCAGCTCGATGTGCGTGTGGATGGCCTCCAGCATTGCATCGAGCGACTTGCGGCTCATGGCACCATCAAACAGCGGTGTGTCGAGGAAGTGCGGCAGACCACGGCGGCCATACAAGCTCAAGCGCGTGCCTGCGATGCCGTTCAAACCGGCGGCGAGAGTGACGGCGTGATCATTCCAGGGCTTCTGGCCGTCATTGAAGGCGGCCTCGCGCAATTTGCGGTCCGGTTCCGACATCAGCGCACGACGGCGTGACATCGGCACGGTTTCTTTGTGCCCATCCGGGAAAGTCATCTCAAACTCCATCTTACCGGTGAGCGTGTCGTAAAGCCGTCCCCAGGCATGCAGGCCGTTCACATTGAGATCGGCGGCAAGCGCCTCCATCTCCGACTTCATCTGATGCTGGCCTTCGTAGCGCAGGCGCTTCACAGCGTGCTCGGCATTCTTCAACGAAGGATCGGCGAGCAGCGCATCAAACGCGGCATCACTCAATGCCGCGAGCGCCGAGCGCAGCGAGGCCATGAGCTTCGTGCTTTCGGCTTCGAGCGTCGAAATCCACGCCTCGTCGGCCTTCACGGCCTCGTCATTGGCATCGTCGGCAGACAAGCAGCCGAGATAGGCTGAGAGATGGCCGAGACGGTCGCCGAGCGACTCCACATCATTGATGACGCACACGATTCCTGCCGTGTCTGCGCCCAAGGCGGCGGCTTGAGACTTCAGGGCCTCGACATCACGCACGAGCGCGGCTTTGAAGTCGGTGTAGTCAGGTTTGCCAAAGCCGGAGAACCAGGATTCGAGAGACCAGCGGTCGGGAGTAGAAGTGGACATGCTCCTTTGTTACGAGGAAGCGCGCACCGCGCAAGCAGCCTTAAAACACCGAGGCGTCGATGATGGCGAGCACATCCTCCAGCACGTCCTGTGGCGCGCGTTCGATGAGTTTCAGGCCGCGCGCCCGGAAATCGAGCGACTTCACCTGCTCACACATGATAAAACCGGTCAACGAGGTGCGACCGCTAATCGGCACATGGAAAGGGATGTGGCGGTTGGTGTTGGTGATCGGACAGCAGATCGCCATGCCCGTGGCCTTGTTGAAGACATCCTTGCTTACCACCAGCGCCGGGCGGCGGCCCTTTTGTTCGTGGCCGGATTGCGGATCAAAATCCAGTGCCACGAGATCACCCTGACGTGGAACGTAAGCAGCCATCACCAGACCTCCCGTCCGCTCGTTCCCCAGTCAAACTCGGTGGCTTTGCTGCCTTTTGGCATGGCGGCGGCCAGATCCTCGATGCGATGGCGGCCCCGAACGCGCGATGGTGCATCCGCAGGCTTCACGATGATAGCGTCCTTTTTGGGAGATAGCACCACTTCGAGGCTGGCCCCGGTCTCGATGCCCAATGCCGTGAGCAGCGTCTTGGGCAGGCGCACTCCCTGGCTGTTTCCCCATGCTTGCAGTGTCGTGGTCATGCGCGGATTGTATAGCCCTGGGCTAAACATGGCAAGTTTGTGTTTCCTGCGGTGCTTCGCGTTACCGGCTCACACGGCCTCCGCCGTCACCGCGCATGACGGCTTCGATCTCGGCGCGTGTGCTGTAGTTGTAATCGCCTTCGATGGAATGCGCGAGGCATCCGGCGGCGGTGGCGAAGGAGATGGCGGCTGGAGCGGTGGAGTTTTGGAGGAATGAAAACACGAGTCCGGCGGTGAAGGCGTCGCCAGCGCCGAGGCGGTCGATGATTTGCGTGATCGTGTAAGCGGGCGCTGCGTGCAGCGTATCGGTGGCGGCTTCGTAAAGCGCGCCGCTGAAGCATTGCTCGGCGGAGGTGCTGCCATCGCGCAGCGTGAAGGCTGCGTGCGTGAGATTGGGGAACTCGGCGACGATTTGCCGTGCGAGAGCATGCAGCTCGCCGGTGTGCTCGATGCCGAGCATCGCCGTGGCGTCGCTGATGCCGCCGACGAAGACGGTGACGTGCGGCAGGAGCGTTTTCATCGTGCGCGTGGCGAGTTCGCGGGCGGAGAGCGGCGGCTCCCAGCGCCAGAGCTTGGTGCGGTAGTTCATGTCGCACACGACTTTGATGCCGCGTTGCGCAGCCTCCTGCACGGCGATGAGCGCGACTTCGGCGGCGTTGCGCGAGACGGCGGGCGTGATGCCAGAGATGACGAACCACTCACAGCCGGTGAAGATCGATTCCCAATCGTAGGCGGACGCGAGTATGATCGCCACGGCAGAGCCATCGCGGTCGTAGATGACGTTGCCGCCGCGCTGGTTCGCTCCGTGTTCGAGGAAGTAGATGCCGAGGCGGCCCTCAGGCGTACGCAGGATGTGTTTTGTCTCCACACCGAGGCTGCGTAAATCAGCGATGCACGCATCGGCGATGGCGTGATCAGGCAAAGCGGTCACAAAGGCCGCATCAATGCCGAGATAGGCCAAAGAGGCAGCGATGGATGCTTCCGCGCCGGCAAAGGTGACATTCACACTGCCCGGCATGGCCTGCTGAAACCGCGCAAAGCCCGGCGTGGCGATGCGGGCCATGATTTCGCCGAACGTGACGACGCGGCTCATGGGCGGACCTGTTTGACGATGTCACTGGCCTCGCGTGCAAGCTTCGTGATCGTTGCCCAGTCGCCCTTGGCGATCAAATCCTTCGGCGCGAGCCATGAACCGCCGAGAGCGAGCACCGAAGGCTCCTTCAAATACTGCGCCGCATTCGCCGGACCGACGCCGCCGAGCGGGATGAACTGCACACCGAGGTGCATGAAGGGCGCGGAGATCGTGCGCAGATAGGCAAGACCGCCGCAGGGTTCGCTGGGGAAGAACTTGAGCAGCTTGCAACCGGCTTCGATGGCCAGTTCGATGTCCGTCGGCGTGCAAACACCCGGCGCGAAGGGCAGGCCGCTGCGTTTGGCCTCGGCGACGACACGCGGATTCATGCCCGGAGCCACGCCAAAGCTCGCACCTGCTTCCTTGGCATCGTTGACCTGTTGGGGAGTCAAAATCGTGCCTACGCCGACGGTCATCTCTGGCACTTCGGCGCGGATGCGCCGCAGCGATTCGAGCGCGGCATCGGTGCGCAGTGTGAGTTCGATGCAATCGACGCCGCCTGCGAGCAAGGCCCGAGCCAGCGGCACGGCGTCGTCTGCACTGTCGATCATGAGCACGGCGATGACGCCGGTTTTTTGGAGATGGCGGGTGAGTGATTCGGTCATTGCCTGAAGCAGGACGGGAGCGGTGGTTTTGCAACCGGCATGTGGGATTCCGTTCACTTCATCGGCGGCTCGAAGACATCAAAGGCTTCGATGCTTACCTCGCCGGTCAGCATGAGCTCGAGGCTGTGTTCCTTGTTCGGCAGTGATTGGGCGAGACGCACGACAAAGGCTTCATTCACCGTGCCTTGGAAGGAAACCTTGGAGACTCCGGCGCGGCGCACGTCCCAGGTGAAGCGGTCGCCGCTGCGGTTGCGTTCGGCACGACGCCAGAGTTCAGGCTCGATGATGATCTGGCCGCTCGTGCTGGTGAAGAGCTTGAAGGCGTTGCCCTGGCCGTCGGGGCCGGTGACGCTGCCGGTGAGCTGATAATCGCCGGTGTCGCTGGTCATGACGAGGGTCCAGGTCTGCGGGACGACGTGTTGACCGAGGGTGACGGCGTGCGGGGCCTGATCGCGCGGGACGGCACCTTTGCCTTCCTTGTGGTTCTTGGCACCGGGCTGGACGTAGGTCATGAGAAAGGCGTTGAGCTGGTCGGCGGGCTTGCCGTCGATGGAAACGCGGACACTGCCGCCTGTGGGTGATTTTTTGCCGATGAGGTCGATGCGGTTGCCGATGAAGCTGAGTTTGATGACGCCATCCTTCGCTGGAGGAGCGGTGATGCGACGCTCGCGGGATTCGGGCTTGTAGCTGAAAGCCTCGGGACGGCGCAGGTGGGCGAGGATGTTCGAGTTGATGATCTTCGCGCCGTAATCGCTCTGATGAACGGCATCCTTGAGCAGCGAGGGGATGGGCAGCTTGTTTGCGGCGAGGTAGGCGGCCCAGTCGCGGCGGCTTTCGATGAATTCGACATCGTGTTTGCGGCAAACTTCGCGCACGGCGGCCACGTCCTGATCCATGGCGTTCTCGGACTTGCCCCAGAGTTCCTGATCGCGCTCACGCCAATGCAGGCTCGGCACGATGATGTCAGCGGTGCTGTGCTGGCGGACTTCGACGATGAGTTTTTCCAAATCAGCCGGGTTGCCATTCGTGTAGGTGATGACGAGGTCAGGCTGCTCCAGGATGACGAGATGCCGCAGCCAGCCCCGCGCGTATTGCCAGGGGCAGGAGTTGCCGACCATCTTCTTGTATTCGATGCGCGGCGCGTTCGGGAAGCGCTTCGCCATCTCCTCCTGCCAGGCCTCGCCATTGCCGAGCATGTTGGTGTAACTAGAGCCGATGGCCCAGATGCGAAAGGGTCGGTCTGGCGTGAAGCCGTGCTCGAGCTTGTGCATCGTGAGCGCCAGATGCTGCCCGTCCGTCGATTCCGCTTTCGCCACATACTCAGGAACACCATCCGGCCTGCCTTTGGGCGTGCGGGGCTCGTCAGTGGTGAGATTGCGCTTCTCCTGGGCCAGGAGGGTGAAGGGGATGAGCAGGGTGAACAGAAGGCGTTTCATGAGATCAGGCAGGTAACGGAGGCCTTGCGGCCAGATTGCCTCAAAAAGCGGAAGGAGTTGCTTCTTCGCACATGAAGGGTGTCGATTTCGTGCCTGAAATACTTCGCCAAACCTAGGCACGAAATTGACATGATGTCGATTTCGTGCCAGGAGTTGGCCGCCATTTCCAGGCACGAAATCG
>CAMCWM010000052.1 GCA_945882215.1 Akkermansia muciniphila
TACGTCATTCTCGTCGCCAAACATGTCTTGTTCAACCCCCGCCTCCTCGGGTAAATGTTCATTTAATTCCATGACTTTCCGCTCCCTCACTTACTGGTTCGTCTGTAGTATTGCCGCCGTCCTCGCGGTAGGCGCGGCAGAGCCAGGCGTGGTGGAATCCGCCACGTTCGAGTTTTCCCAAACAGCTTCCAACACCATACAGGCCGTACCAGAACCCAGTCGCGCCCTGCTGCTGTTCGCCGGGATCATGGCCATGGCCTTCACCTACCGCCGGGCTTGGCTGAGTTGGAAGCGTGCTGAGTAATCCCCGTGCGACTCGCTGATTTTGGCGAAGCTTTTTTCATCGACTCCATCTCAGGGCATCGGTAGCCTCACGCGATGAAAGCGATCCAAACCCTGTTTCTGCTCGCCTCGGCCACACTGCACGCCGCCGACGCCTCGTTCCCAAAGCATGCCATCGCCACGGTGCATCCGCTGGCCACTCAGGCGGGGATGCAGGCCTTTGAAAAAGGTGGCAATGCCATCGACGCGGCCATCGCAGCCGGTTTGACCCTCGGCGTCGTCGATGGACACAACTCGGGCATCGGCGGCGGCTGTTTCTTCGTCATCCATGCCGCCGACGGCACCGTCACCTGCATTGATGGACGTGAAATGGCCCCCGCCAAGGCTTCTCGGGACATGTATGTCATCAACGGCAAGCTCGACGACGAGGCCAGCAAGACCGGTGCGCTCGCCTCCGGCGTGCCCGGCTATCTCAAAGCCTGTGCCGCCGCCCAAACGAAGCACGGCAAGCTTAAGCTCGCCGATGTCCTGCTTCCCGCCGCCGAGATCGCCGAAAAAGGCTTCCCCCTCGACGAAGTCTATGCCCGCAAGCTCGCTGCTACCGCCGCCAAACTGGCGAAATTCCCCGCTTCTGCGGCCATCTTCCTCAAAGACGGCAAACCGCTCGAAAAAGACCAGACGCTCGTCCAAACCGACCTCGCCGCCACTTACCGTGCCGTGGCTGAAAAAGGCGTCGCTTGGTTTTACGAAGGCGAATTCGCCGCCAAAACCGAAGAATGGATGAAAGCGAACGGCGGCATCACCACCGCCGCCGACTACGCCAACTACACAGCACCCGAGCGCGAGGCGATCCGCTCCAAGTATCGCGGCTACGACCTCATCACCATGCCGCCGCCCAGTTCCGGCGGCGTTCACGTCGCGCAGATTCTGAACATCCTCGAACACTTCCCCATCCGCCATTTTCGCGCCAGCAGCCGCATCCATGTCATTACCGAGGCCATGAAACTCGCCTTCGCCGACCGTGCGCATTGGCTGGGCGATCCCGATTTCGCCAAAGTCCCACGAGGTCTTGTCTCGCCTGACTACGCCGCCGAACTCGCCAAGAAAATCGATCTCGATCACGCCACCGCCGTGCCTTCACACAACATGCCCCCGCATTGGGAAGGCGATGTCTTCGGCAAACACACCACCTTCCTCTGCACTGCCGACGCCGAGGGCAACTGGGTCGCCCTCAATCAAACCATCAACACCGGTTTCGGCAGCAAAGTCGTCATCCCTGGCACCGGTGTCCTGCTCAACAACGAAATGGATGACTTTGCCGTGCAGCCCGGTGTGCCCAACGCCTTCAAACTCGTCGGAGCCGAAGCCAATGCCGTCGCCCCCGGCAAACGTCCGCTATCCAGCATGAGTCCGACGATTGTGCTCAAAGACGGCAAGCCTTTCATCGTCACCGGTGCGGCCGGCGGCCCCACCATCATCACCCAAGCACTGTTGCTCATCAGCAACATCATCGACGATGGCATGCTCCCCGCTGCCGCCCTTGCCGAACCCCGCTTCCACCACCAGTGGAACCCGGACGAGCTCAAAATCGAAAAAGCCTTCGGCGAAGGCACGCTCAGTCGCGTGAAAGCCCTCGGACACAAACTCGCCGAAACCACCTCCTTCGGTGCCTGTCAGGCCATCTTCTTCGACCAGGAGAAGAAACTCTTCTTCCCGGCGCATGATCCGCGTGTGCCCGGCAAGGCAGACGGGAAGTGATCATTCTTCGCGCAACTTCCTGCGCAGTGTGGCCCGGTTCATCTTCAATGCAGCGGCCAATCGCGTCGGTTTGCCATCGAAACGCTTCAATAGCGTCTCCAGCATCGACGTCTCCACCGTTTCGAGCAGGTCATCATACGCAGGCATCGTTTCGTCGGTGCCGGTGGTCTTTTGATCCAGCCATGCGGCAAGACTGCGCTTCATCGTCTCTTCGAGATGATTTCCATCCTCGGCCTTCACCAGATTCGCGGGCAGATGATGCGGCAAAATGGTGCTGCCGCTGCACACGGCGACGGCGTGGGCCATCGCCGCTTTCAGTTCACGCACATTGCCCGGCCATGCGTAGGCCTTGAGCGCGGCCAGCGCCTCGGCAGAAAGCACGCGCTCGCCGAGGAAGGACGCGGCCAGCGCTGGAATGTCGCCGGTGCGCTCTGTCAGCGGCGGCAGGCTCACTTGCAGCACCGCCAGGGCATAAAACAGGTCCTCACGCACAGTGGTGAGTTCGTGACTCGATGCGCTGAACAGTCGCGCCTTCAAATCGCCCACGCGATGCATCAGCGCAGCCTGCAGTGGCTTCGACCAAGTGCTGATCTCATCCAGAAAGAGCACGCCATTGCCTGCTTTCACGATGGCGTCATCCAAAGCGGCCTCCACGCGATCCGCAGGCCATTCATCAGCGCGAAACACAACCAGCGGCTCATTCGAGCGCGCGCTATGACGATGTATCACCTCGGCGGCGATGCTCTTGCCGCTGCCGGCCGGTCCTTGGAGCAAAACAGGCGCATCATTGCCGCTCGCCTGCGCGATGAGGGCAAACGCGCGCTGCATCGGCTCGCTAGATCCGATCATGGTCGTCTGCGCGGGTGTCTCGGTCTTCGCGGGCGTGAAGACCTCGCGAATCGTGCGCTGGAGATCGGCCAGATTGAGCGGTTTGAGGAAATACTCACGTGCGCCGAGCCTGCGCGCATCCAACGCGGTGTCGAGCGTGCCATGCGCGGTGATGACGAGCACGGGCGGCGGCTTTGGCAGCGCCTGAATCTTTTCCAGCACCTTCAGTCCGCTCATGTCCGGCAATCCGACATCAAGAATAACGAGCGCGAAGTTCTGCGAGCCGAGTTTGTCGATTCCCCCCTGCCCGCTTGCCGCGACGACTGGCGTGGCATCGAGACGCCGCACCACGGTCGAGAGCGCGGCGGCGAGGGCGTATTCGTCTTCGATGATGAGAATGCTGGCGTTCATGTGGCGAGTGAAGGAAGCGACACGAGGATAACCGCGCCGCCCTTGGGGTCATTCTGCAATTCGAGCTGTCCACCATGCGAAGCCACGATGCTGGCGACGATGTTGAGGCCCACTCCCATGCCGCCTTCTTTCTCCGTGAAGAACAGCTCCGCGCCGCGCGCGAGCGCGGATTCGGAGAAACCAGGACCAGAGTCGGCGAAGCATAGGGAAATCATGTTTTCATGCCTCTCGCCGCTGATCCGCAGTTTTCCACCTCGTGGCATCGCCTGAAAGCCATTCACCAGAAGATTCCGAAACGCCTGCGAAAGCCGCTGCGCATCACCCATGACCCAAATAGGCCCAACAAGGCCATTTTCGACGTCAACCACGGCATGCCGTGCTTGCGCCTCCAGATTTCGCACCACAACAGCCACACATTCGACCACATCGAGCCTCACCAGCTTCGGCGGCAGCGGATTGGCGAGATGCAGCCACTGATTCACCAACCCGGCGATGACTTCGGACTCGCGCTCGATCATTTTCAGCGCCTTCGCATCCTCGCCATCGCTTGGCGTCATCAACTGCGCATGCAGTTGAATCGATGCTAGCGGGTTCTTGATGTCATGTGCCAGACTCGTCGCCACACGGCCCAGCATCGCGAGGCGTTCCGACTGCGCGCGCTTGAGCCGTTCACGTGCGAGCAGCCATCCCACAATGCCGGAAACGAGCCAGAAGGCGATGAAGGCATTCCGCGTGGCGGGATCACGCAGCGAAAGTCGTGATGCGACAGGCTTGCGCGTGAAGATCATGTCGTTCTTGTCATCGAGACGCACGACAAGCGTGTCATCGCCATTCGCCTTGCCTTTGCCTGCATCACTGAACTTGATCCGCATGCCAAGCAACTGCTCCAGATCACTGGCGAGCTTCTCACTGCGCGGCAGATTCATCCGGCGCACAAATTCGGCATCCGCCTGTGCCAACGCGTGAAACAGCCGGTTCGATTCCTCACGTTCCCGCTGCCGCAGCCAAGCCAGCAATAACAACGATCCCACGACGACAAACGCGAGGAAGCCGATGCCGAAGCGCCAGGATTTGAACAGGGAGGACACGCCTTACGGCTCAGGCAGCGGAGCGGTCTTATCAATCGGTTTGTCTTCCCACACGGCTTCCTTGGTGACCGGGTCGTAGGTCAGCACGCGGCTCTTGCTGCCAGGAACGGGGTCTTTGTCGATCTTGGGCAGCCATTTCGCGAGTTCGGTCTTCTTCGCGGCGTGTTTAGGATCGCTGGCGAGGTTGGTCCACTCGTTGGGATCGGTTTTCATGTCGTAGAGTTCCTCGCTGCCGTCGGCATAGCGAATGTAGCGCCAGTCCTCGGTGCGGATGCCGTGATTGCCCTTGTTGTGCGTGGTGATGGCGGGCCATTCGCGTGGTGCGCTGGCATCTTGAAGCTGCGGCACGAGGCTGTGGCCTTCGAGATCGCTGCGCGCGGGCATTTTTGTGAGTGCGAGCAACGTGGGAAAGATGTCGAGAAGCTCAGCAGGGCGATTGCAGACCTGACCGGCCTTCACGCCGGGTCCGGCGAAAATGAGCGGCACCTTCGTGCTGCGATCCCACAGCGTGTTTTTGCCCGTCATGAGTTTTTCGCCGAGATGCCAGCCATGATCGCCCCAGAGGACGATGATCGTGTTTTCCGCGCGGCCGGTGGCTTCAAGTTGCGCGATCAAGCGGCCTACCTGGCTGTCCATGAAGCTCACGCAGGCCAGATAAGCACGGACGAGCGGCCGCCACTCGTTGTTCGCACGCAGCGTGCTCAAACGTGGCTCCGGCAGCTTCCAATGGAGAAAATCAGCGAACTTCGGCAGGTCGGCGCGGTCGTCTTCTTTGACGGGTGGCATTTTGAGTTCGGCATCAGGATAAAGATCGAACCACTTCTGCGAAGCATAGCACGGCACATGCGGCAGGCGGAATCCGGCGGCGATGAAGAAGGGCTTGTCGGCAGGCGCGCGCTTCAACGCATCAATCGCCGAATCGGCGATTTTCCAGTCGGCGTTGTCTTCGTCTTTTTCGGGAAACACTCCCCAATCCATCGCGGGATGACGATCCGCGCCGGGAAGATTGGCGATGGGCTTCTTCGGCTTTGGCATCGGGCCGCGATTGCCAAATTCGTTGAACTCAGCCTTCTGATCGCCACCGCGCATCGAGCCGTCGTGGTAGATCTTGCCGCTGTTGAAGGTGAAGTAGCCCGCACTGGTGAAGGTCTGCGGCAGCGTGACGTGGTTCTTGGTCCGCTCCACCTCACGAATGCCCGGCGAAAGGCCGCAGATGCCGGTGGTGGACGGGCGCAGACCGGTCAGCAACGAACTGCGTGAAGGATTGCACAGCGGTGCCTGGCAGTGAGCGTTCGCGAAAAGCGTGCCGCGTTTCGCCAGCCCATCAATGCTCGGCGTCTTCACCTGCGGATGACCGCCCATGCAGCCGATCCAGTCGTTTTGATCGTCGATGGCGATGAACAGGATGTTCGGACGCGAGTCGGCGGCGTGAGTGAGCGCGAAGGCAAAAAGGAAGGCGGTGCAAAGAGAAAACAACTTCATGGCGGGCTTCAAACGAAGTGCAGCGTGATGAAATAGCACCGATGCAGACGGACAAGAGTGTCCGTCGCACTTTCAAGTGTTCGCGACGTTCGGCACGAGGTGCTCGGCTGCCTTGGCGGCTTCGGCGCGAAGCTCAGGATTGAGGTTCTTCTGCTCGAACTCGCGGCACCAGCCTTTGATTTCGAGCTCGTTGAAGATTTTGCCGATGACGCGGCGCAGAAGGCCTTTCAAATTGGGAAGTTCGACTTCCTGAAGCGAGCGGATGGCGGCTTCCTTGTAGCTTTCGAGGAGGGTCATCGCCTTTTCATGTGCGCCACTGTCGAGCGCCCACTGGCGGATCGTGGCGTTGTCGGGTTTGACGGCAGCGACGCCATTCCAGAGGGCTTCCATCTGATCTTTGACCTCGCCTTTGCCTTTTTCACGCAGGAGGGAGAGGACGATGCTGGGGCGCATGTTCCATTCGTTGCCCGCAGCGGAGTCTTCACCGAGGTCGTCGAGATCATCGCGGATCTGGTAGGCGATGCCGAGGTTCTCGCTGTAGGTGTGGAGCACGTCGGCGCATTCGTCGAGCTGACCGGCGAGCGCAGCACCGACTTTGAGGGCGACTTCAAACGCGGGCGCCGTCTTGCTGCGGAAGATTTCGAGCACTTGTGTGCTGCTGAGGGCGACGGGATGCCGTGTCCAGAGCAATTCGGCTCCCTGACCGATGCACAGCTCGCGCTGGCCTTCGGCGGCGACGAGAATCGCGGCGCCGCGGATGTGCGCGGCAGCGTCGTTGTCGGCAAGGAGGCGGTAACCTTCGCCGATGAGCAGGTCGCCGATGTTCAGCGCGACGGGAATGCCGTGCTCGGTGTGCAGCGTGGTCTCGCCGTAGCGTTCGGCATCGCCATCTTCGATGTCGTCGTGAACGAGGGAGGCTTTGTGGAAGATTTCGACGGCGATGGCGGCTTTTTTGACCGTGTCGGAGATCGGGCCTTCTGGGTCTTCACGCAGCGCCTGATAAGCAGCGACGGTGAGGAAGGGACGCCAGCGCTTGCCAGCACGTGCGAGCCATTCGCGGGCGATGTCGTCGCTGTGACCACGAGACGGCCCCATGAGGGCATCCAGCGACTCGCGGGTGAACCAGGTCTTCACCTCATCGTGAAGCGCATTGAGGTTCAGGCGGCGAGTTTTATCGTCGCTGGTGAGATGGATGTAATCCCAAACCCAGTCGATATCGACGAGGGTGTCGATGCAGTCGTCCTGGAGCAACGGCACGGCGACGGCAGGAATGGCGGCGGCTTCGATGTAGGGGAAAGTGCGCTCAAGCACGGGCAGGCACGAAATACCGACGATGGCCTCGATCTTGCCAGTCTGAATGAGCGACATGACGATGGCGCTGCCTTCAGCGACGAGGACGGCATAACCAAGCTTCTCGGCCTCGTTTTGGAAGTCCTGGATGGAGCACAGGCCGCACTGCTTGCAGAGCAGGCCGAACTCATCGAAAGGCGCGGGGCATTTGCTTTCGACGCGAAGGCATTTCGGCATCAGCAGCAGGCGCTTTTCAAAAGGCACGGTGGCCAGGGACTCGCGCCAGGTTTCATTGGCAAGCAGGACGCCAACATAATCGCGGTGGATTTTGTCAATGGCATGGATGGCAAGGATTTTTTCCGTGTGCTCCTGGAGATCCGCCAGCGGCACCGGCGGGACGAGTTTCTGGTCCTCCGCATAGGCGCGCACCCAGCCGAGGATTTGATCACGATCCGCTTTGGTCTGAGGGATGTTCTTCTTTGGCTGCCGGATACGGCGGTTCAGGCCGGGGATGGGCGGCGGAAGAGCGGCAGAACGAACGGCGACGGTGGACATGGGGGAGGGGAATGACGAATACAGAATGACGAATGTGCCGCTTTAACCGTGCGGGAGGGAGGTTGTCTTGCAGATATTGCGGCGGACTGGGCGAATCTTGTGCTCAAGCCAGGAACGCGCCGGAAGCAGTCACTGTTAGAGTGACAGCGGGAACCAGACCTTAAACCACCGTGCCCCGGCCACTTTTGGGAGTGGTTTTTTTTCTCGGTTTGCCTTCTGGAAGCCCCTCATCCTGGAGAATCGTGTCCTGTGGCAGGGGTTCGGCACCATCCTCGCCCTTGGGATCGGGCTCGGCGAAAGGGGTGGCCTTTTGGTAGAGATTCAGGCGGGTGGAAAATTCGTCCTGGAGCTTCTTGCGATCCTCTTCAGGAAGGTCTTTGTCTTCGTTGAGCATGGTGATGCAGCGTTTCTGCCAAAGCTCAGCCTCCTTGAATTCACCGTTGCGGGCGAGGGCTGCGGCCATCGTGTCGATCATTTCATAGGGCTGTTCATCGCTTTGCACGACCTCGGCGACGAGTTTGAGCGCCCGGCGTGCGAGCAGAACGGCGTTTTCTCCGTTGTGAAGGTTGTCCTCCGGGCAGGTGGCAAGGAACCAGGCGAGATTGTTGGAAGCCCAAGGATCTTCGGAACGTGCCGCACGATGATACCAGGCTCCGGCGCGGCGGTAATCCACCGGCACGCCCTGGCCGGTGTAGTAGAGATTGGCGAGACGCGTCATCGCAGGCACAAAGTCCTGCTGCGCGGCCTTGAGATACCACAGAGCGGCCTTGGCCGTGCTTTTGGCCGTGCCATCGCCACGCTCAAGCTTCGATGCATACGCGGTTTGTGATGGAGGGTTCCCCTGCTCCGCGGCTTTTTTGAACCATTCGGCGGCCTTGGCCGTGTCCTTTTTCACTCCTTTGCCTTCCTCATAAAGTGCGGCCAGGCTGTGCTGCGAGAGCGCAAAGCCAAGATCGGCCGAGATGCGATACCACTCCGCCGCCTTGGTCAGATCCTTCTTCACACCGACCCCGTCTTCATAAAGGGTTCCCATGATGTGCTGCGCGCGCAGGTGCTTCTGCTTCGCCGCCTTCTCGACAGATTTCACACCTTCCTCGAGATTCTTCTTCACGCCTTCGCCAGTGATCATGCGCAGGCCGAGCTCGAACTGGGCGTTCGCATCACCACGATCCGCCCAGGTGCGCAATTCTTTCTCATCCACACGCTGGGTCTGCTGCGCGAGCAGGAGAGGTGATGAAACAAGGATGGCCGCGAGGAGGCTGAAAGCAATGAGCGGGAGGCGCGCGTTCTTCATGACGGGAAATTACGTCCGTCCGCAGGTCTCTCAACCATCAAAATGACGCGTTTCTTCACAAAAAGTCACGCCCTGGAAAACCGCCTGTCTCCATGCAAAAAGTGCCCGGCACCCACGGCGGTGACCGGAAGAGATAAACTTACATGCCGCCGCTCACCTGCCAATTTTCAGGTCAGGACGCGTTTTTTTCGCCGCTTCGATGGCCGCCGGGGTGATCTTGGACTGGTAAAAATAGAAGCTCTTCAAGTTGGGCATGGCCAGAAGGCCCGGCAGCGCCGCATCCGTGACCTCAGAGTTGTAGAAGCTGAGGTATTTCAGCACTTTCAACGCGGTGAGCGGCGCGACCTCGGCATCTCCGGCAGGTCCGCCGCCAAAGTTGAGTGTCTCAAGAGTGCTGATGGTTGCGATGGCCCGCATGCCCTCGACTCCAGGTTGTTTCTCGAGGTACAGGCTCTTGAGCTTGTAAACCGTGAGGTGCGCGTACCCAGCATCTGTGATGGTCTGACCTTTGATACTGAGCTGCTCCAGCTTCGGCAGTGTCGCTTTGGCGAGATCGCGCAAGCCGTCGTCCGTGATGTTGCAGGGCGGGTTGCCGCCACCACCACCGCAAACCAACTGTCGTAACTCGTTGCAGCCAGCCAGCACATCGAAACCGGCGCCTGTGAATTTTTCAGCACTCAAGCTCAGCGTGCGCAGTTGCTTGAGCGGTCCGAGATGCTTCAAACAGGCGCTGGTGACAGACGTGTTGGAGAGACTGACATCGGTCAGGCTTTTCAGCCCGGAAATAGCAGCAAGCGATTCATCGGCGACCTGGGTGCCGTCAAGATTGAGCCGCGTGAGCCCGGATGCGCCAGCGATGTGAGCCAGGCCGGGGCCACGCACGCCTGTGATGCCGCCCAAGCTGAGATTCTTGAGATCCTTCATGCCCTTGAAAGCGGCCATCCCCTCATCGGTAAAGGTGGCATTGGTCGTGTCGAAGCTCTCCAGTTTTGTCAGGCCGGCCAGCGCGAGCAGAGCGCGATCATCGAACGCCGGGGTCTGCAGCATCCGCAGATTGCGCAGTTCTTTGAGCTCACCGAGGCGTGTCAACGACTCGGAGGTGACGACCTTGAGGCCGTCGAAGGTCAGGTTTTTCAGGTTTTTGAACTGGGCGATGAAACCGACATGCTGCGGCTGCAAACCGACATCATACATCGTGACCTCCCGCATGGAATCCGCGCTGGCGGCCAGCGCGGCCAGTCCTGCGCCGGTGACGCCGGGTAAATGCACCAAACTCACGACTTCAATGCCCCGCAGCCCGTTGAAACGCGTGAGGTCATCATCCGTGATCTGCGCTCCTTTGCCGTTTGGCAGATTTAAGATGATGTTGGTGATGTCAAAACGACCGCCGGGCAGGTCTTTGGCATCTTTGATGGCAGTGTTGCCCGTTCCGCCGGCGCGGATGCGAATTTCACCTCCGACACTCAGGATCCACTCGGCTGCTTTGCGCCATGAGCTGCTTGATTCGATTGCGACACCTCCCGCAGGCTTGGATGTCGCGGCTTTGGCAGGCGCGGGTGTTTCAACTGCCGCTGGAGCAACACTGGCACGACGTTGCATGAGCTCATCCCGCGCTGTCTTTACGCGCAAGGCATCGTCGATCTTGTTCTGCTTCGTCAGTTCGGTCTGGAAGGCATCCAGCGCCTTGTCGTAGGCATCGAACAGCGGCGCGGCCAGCGCGTTCCGCTGTTTCGCGTAACCCGCCTCTGCACCGCGCCAGGTGCTGCGCAGTTTTTTCAGTGATTCCGGCAGCGTGTCCAAATCCTCCGGCGGCAGACCTTTGCCACCGGTCATGCGCTCCTTCTCCTCGCGCAAGACCACGGCCTCATCGAGATTTCCCGCCTTGGAAGCAGCGGCGAGCGCACGATCCAGCGCGGTGACGTAGCCGGTATTCAGCTTGGCAAGCTGCGCCTTGTAGGCCGCGCCTGCATCACGCTCGAAGGCTGCCTGGAATTTGGCCTCCAGATCGGCCAGTTTTAAAGACACAGGATTGCCCGCTGCCACCGGCACCGGAGGCGAAACAGGAGCCGTAGGCACGGGCATGACGACGGATGGCGCTGCAGGAGCGGACGTCGCGGCCACTGGCGCGGTCGCGATCGGTTTCGACCCGAGCGGAATCAACTCGATGCGATGAAACACCGCGTCGTTCTGGCAGCCCACACCGAGTTTCTTCGCGTCAGGGAACTTCCAACGGTCATTCACACTGAGGTCGCTGCCGTCGGTTTGGTGATCCACGATGAGCTTCCCATCCAGCTCCACCTGAATGCGGTCGCGCCGCACCTTCACCACGGACTCATAGCGGCGGCCGTTTTCGATGCCGGATTTCACCGCCGTGGAGTTGTCTTTGCCCGGCTTTCCTCCCACCAGCTCAAAGGCCAGGGTGGAGTTGCCAAAGCCACCCATGAGCCACATCACATCGCGCCCGGCATGCACGATATGCTGTGAGATCGCATTGGTGCCGCCAGTGCGCGTGAACTGAATGCGAAAATCATATTCCTCCGGCACTGCCTGATCGAACGCGATCCGCGCATAGCCGCCCTTTCTGCCGTGCAACTCACCGTTTTGGAGGCTCCATTCCCCTTCAATGGTGCCGCGTATCACATCGACGGTTGCAATGAAGTTCACAGCTCCGCTGGGCGTGGGGGCGGGTTGGGACGCTGCGCTGCTCACCACAGGCGCGGTCGTTTCTCGCAGCACCTTCGCCTCGCCCTCAAAGACGCGCAGCTTCCAGGTCTGCACGGCGTACTTGTCCATCAAGACAAACACCGAGGCTAAGGATTGCTTTGGAAAAGCAGGATGATCCTCCCCGGACTTCGCCAGCGAGTCGAGATCGCCGGTCCAATCAGCCAAGGGATTGCCTTTGACGTTTTGGCGCTGGATCACGATCCGGTCCGAATCGCCCTCGCCATCGATCACGCGGATGGTGACATGCACTAGACCATCAGAGCCCCCCCAGATCATGCCTTCCTTGTCGTTAAGCACCTTGCGGCCCTGCGCGTTAAAGATGAGCGGCAGGATGCGTCCGTCCCGCAGCGGCACCGCCATGTGGATGCGCTCGTTGCCGCTATGCTTTTGCGTTTTGAATTCGATCTCGTAATCGCGGCAGTCAACCGCCACTGGCGCGGCCAGTTTGCCGCCTTTTCCGTCCGGCTGAAACACCAGCTCGCCGCCTTCCCGCCTCCATTCGTTTTTTATGACAAAGTTTGGCGCGGCGACACGATCCTTCACCGGATCGGTTAACGCGAGAAGGTCGATGGTTTGCTTAGCCACACGTTGCGGCGGCATTTGTGACGGTGAAGGAGTCGCTTTCGGCGTCGTTGACGGCTGCGCAGCCGGCTTGGATGGTGCGACAGGAGCTGGAGCCGCCGTCACTGTTTTCTTCGACTCAGCCGGTGGTTTGAGAAAAATGTAGCCGCCAATCAACAACACCGCCGTCGAGCCGAGTCCGATGATCATGCCGAGGTTCGCCTTTTTCGGCGGCGGTGGCGCGGCGGGCGGCTTTTCCACCGCTTTCTGGCCTTGCGGCGGTTTGGGGCCATGCGACGGCGGTTTTTGTGCTGTTTGCTGCACAGGTGCTGCGGCTGGCTGCGGCTGCGTCATCGCGCGTGGCGTGGTCAGGATCGTATCGAGATCACGCCGCAGCTCTGCCGCGCTCTGATACCGCACCTCACGGTCGGTTTGCATCGCCTTGCCGATGATCGCGTCAAAGCGCGGATCGGTTCCCAGTTTCATCCCCGGCATCGTCCACATGCCGCGCGGAATTTCGCCCGTGAGCATCTGATACAGCATCACGCCGATGGCATACAAGTCCGCGCGGCCATCGAGCGGGATTCCGGGGATGAGTGCCTCCGGGGCCACGAAATCGGGCGTGCCCATCGCCATGTTCGTCTTTGTCAAGCCGCCGGTCCCGGCATCGCTCTGCTTTGCCAGCCCGAAGTCCGCCACCTTCACAGCGCCGTCCATGTTGATGAGAATGTTCGCCGGCTTGATGTCGCGGTGGATCACACCATTGCGGTGCGCGTAGTTCAGCGCGTCACAGACGTGAGCCGTGATGGAGAGCGCGTAATCCTCCGGCAACTTGCCTTGGGAAACGATCATTTTGGACACATCCGTGCCATCAATGAACTCCATCACGATGAACAACAGCCCCGTCTGCGTCTCGCCGAAGTCGTACACGTTCACGATGCTCGGATGATTCATCTTCGCCATCGTGCGCGCCTCGTTTTTGAAGCGCTCGGCGAACTGAGCATCCGTGTCGTCGATCAAATCCCCCGGCAGCACCTTGACCGCTACCGCCCGGTCCAGCGAGACCTGCACCGCTTTGTAAACTGCCCCCATGCCGCCACGACCCAGCAGTGAGATGAACTGATACTGCGGCAGCATCGCCTGCATTTCTTCCAACGTCGGCGGTTGCCACATGCCGGAGGGCTTGGAGCCGGCATGGGAGGAGGCGGGGCGGGAATCAGTGCTCATAGACGGATGCCTGTGGAAGCTGAAAGCCTAGCGCAAGCTCTGCGGTCTTGGCGATAGCTTTTTTCAAGCGCCGAGAAGGCGTGCTACCTGTTCACTTTGCACTGCGGCAGCACTTTTTTCAATTCGGCGGCACCAGCATCCGTGATGCCGCTTCCCCTGATCTCCAAGTCCTTGAGCGCTTTCAAGTCTTTGAACGCTGAGACAGCGGCGTCGTTGATGTTTTTGCAATTGTTGAGCCTGAGCCGGGCTAGAAGCTTCAGCGACTTGAGTTCGGTGATGCCCTTGGCCGTGACGGCGTTGTTGATGCTGTAGAGGAATTCGAGAGAGCTGATGTGGGCAATTTCAGCCAGTCCGGCGTCATCCAACCCGGGCATGGGCACGTCGAGAACCTTGAGTGCTTTCAAATTGACGAGGCAGCGGAGGTCTCCGGCACCAACCTGTGCGGTTTCGCTTAGACGCAGATCTTCCAGTTTCGGAAACGTTGCGGCAATGGTGGACAGCCCTGCTGCTGAAACGGGAGTGGCGTTGCCAAGGAAGAGCGCTCGCAGCTCTGTGCAGCCACGCAATGCGGTGAAACCGCTTCCGGTGACACGTGTCCATATCGCACTGAAGTTGATCAACTTGGTGAGAGGAGCCAGTGCAGACAGCGTCTCATCATTCAAGGTTGGCATGTTACTGAGAGTGAGGTCGGTCAGATTGACGAACTTTCCTATGCTCGGAAAGACATCCGGACTGATCGGACAGCCGTGCAGTTCGAGATTGCGCAGCGCTGGCATGCTTCCCCATGCAGCCAGCGTGGTGCCGCGCACTTTCTTGCAATCCGACAGATTTATATCCGACAACTTCGTGAACGATCCCAAACCTGCAATGCCCTCGTCGGTGACGGGAGTGCCAAAGAGACCGAGGGTCTCCAGGTTCTTCGCAACTGTCATCGCCTTCGCCGCAGCGTCGGTGAAGCTGGTGTTGTTAAACGTCGCTTTTTTCAGCATCGGCAGCAAGGCCAGCTTCTCCACCCCCCCACCAGTGAACGTTCGGGTGCTCTCGATCGTGAGGTCCGTGACCTGCCGCAGCGGTGCCATGTGGACGAGCACCGCGTCGGTAATGGAGAGGTTCGCCAACTCGAGGTAGGTGATGGCGGGCGTGGTGGGCAGAAAGGTGAATGCATTGTCGCCGACCTTGATGTCGCGCAGACGGATACGGTTCAGCTCCTTCAAGCCCGAGAACCGCGTAAAATCATCATCGCGAATGCCTGCCGCCTTGGGATTGCCGTTGCCCTCGATGTTTACCGTGAGAATGTCGAACCTCCCAGCGGGAATGTCCGCATCGCTCCTAACGTCGAATTGCCGGCCACCCTTGTCCACTCGGACGTAGCCCCCCACTGAAATCGCCCAGCGAGCAGCCTCATACCACCGGCTGCGGCCCAATGCGGACTCCTCGCCTTCACTTGCTGCGGGCTTCACCCCTGGACGATTCATTCCCGTATCTGTCGCAGCCCCGGTTTGCGCGGGAGCCATGCCTGCATCGGCCTTCGGTTTCTGCTCGGCGATGCCATCACGCAGCGCCTGCACCTTCTGCGCGTCATCGATCTTGTTCGCCTTGGTCAGTTCCGCGATGTAGGCATCCAAGGCTCCCAAATAAAGATCATAGAGCGGAGCGGCCTTCTGCACACGCTCCGCTTCAATTTTGACGTACGCAGTACGATAGGTGCTGCGCAGCAACTTGAGGCTCGCTGGCAAAGTCTCCAGATCGGCAGGTGGCAGTGGTTCATTGTTTTGAATGCGCGTCTTCTCCGCATCCAGCGTGGTGACTTCCGCCAGCGCACCTTTTGCCTGCGCTGCGGCACGCGCGCGGGCAATGCCATTCGCGATGTAGCTCTGATTCAACGCAGCCAACGCGGCGAGAAACGGCTTCTGCGCATCGGCTTGATAACGTGCCTTGAAGCCGGCTTCGAGCTGGGCAAGACGCGGGTCACTTGAAGTTGGCGCAGCAGGAGGAGGAACCGGAGTTGTTGAAGCGGGCGTGGTCACAGGCGGAACTGCCGGAGAGGGCATGGCGATCACAGGACTGGCCGTCACCGGCTTCGATGTGTACGGGATCAGCTCCACCTGATGGAACTGCGTGGACTGCTGGCAGCCGACACCCAGTTTCTTCGGGTCCGGGTATTTCCACTTGTCATATACTGCGAACTGCCCGCCCGCTGTTTTGTGGTCGAGGATCAGCTTGCCATCGAGTTCCGCTTGGATGCGGTCGCGGCGCACCTTCACCACGGACTCATAGCGCCGTCCGTTCTCCAAACCCATCTTCGACGTGGTCGCATTGGCGTTGCCCATGGCTCCACCCACCGTCTCCAGGGCGAAGACGTTGTTGCCGAAACCACCCATGATCCACATCACGTCCTGGCCACCGGGCAAGACCAGATGCTGGGTGACCGCCTTGTCCCCGCTGGTGCGGGTGAAGACGACGCGGAAGTCGTATTCCTCAGGCACCGGGGCGTTGAAGACGAGCTTGTCGAACTGCGTGCTTCCTTTGCCACTAAGCTCGCCGTCCCGCTGCGACCAGCCACCGGAGATGGCGTCGCGTCCGATGGCGAGTCCTTGTAGCAAATTGACCGCGCCTGAGGTTGGCGCGGCGGCGGCCACGGGCATCTTCGCTGCGGAAGGAGCATCCCACTCCACAAGATAACCCAGGTTCTGCTTCTTCCAGTAGATGCCGTTGATGGAGGTGTCATTCCAGCCAAATTCCCCGGTGTAGGTTCCCGTCATGCGGAACAAGTCGAGCGCGTATGGATAGGTGTCGTCCTTGTCGAACTTGTTCTGGTTGGGTTCTGGATCGCCCCAGGCGGTGAAAGCAAACGGTTCACCCGTGACCCATTTCCAGCCTGATCCCGAAGCCGTTTCGCTTGCACCGAGCCAGATGCCGGTGGCATGCTGAAGCGTCTTGGAGGCGAACTCGCGCACGATAAAATCATGCTCCTCGCGGGTCGTGATCGCGGCGAGATGCCCGCCCATCGCCTCGGCTTTTGCTTTGGCGTCAGGCCAGCTCAGCTTATCCGGCATGAGCTTGTAGCGATGTCCTGCAAACACCCTCTCACCTGAAACAGATGCCAAGTTCTCTGCCGCAGCGTCTCCACGCAGCACCTTCGCCTCGCCCTCGAAGACCCGCAGCGTCCAGGTCTTGATGGCATACGGATCCTTCATCGTGAAAACAGAAGCGACCGCCTCTCCTGGAAATGTGGGATGCGGCTCGCCGGCCTTGCCCAGCGAGGCCAGTCTTCCGGTGTAGTCTGCCATGGTCTCACCCGTGTCCTTCCGCAGGATGACCACACGGTCGTTCGTCCCGTCAGGACTGAGCGCGACGCGAATGCTCACATGCACCAGCGGGGTGTTCGTCCCCCACGGCTTGCCCTCCTGGCTATGGATGACACGTTTGCTGGGCGCATTGAACACCAACGGGAGCATCAGCCCCTTCGGCACCGCCAGATCAAGATTCACTTGGTCTGACCCGGACAGACGCTCCGCACGGAACTCCAGCTCGTAGTCGCGGCAATGAATCCCACGGGCGCGACGAGTTTGCCCGCCTTGCCATCGCTCTTGTAAACCAAGGCCATGTCTTCGCGCGTCCACTCGTTCTTGGCAGAAAAAGAACCGGCCTGCACCCGGTCCAGCACCGGATCAGTCAGCGAGAGGAGGTCGAGTGTCTGAATGGCCGTGCGTGCAGGCAGTCCGGTCAATGCGGGTGTGCCAGGTGTCGTCGTGGCCGGAGCACCGCCACCCACGCTGGCCCAGAACTCCGCGGCGGGCTTGCTGTTGATCGTCTTGAGCGTCTTGATTGAACGCAGGATCTCCGTGTCACGCGCAGCCACGAAGTCACAGAAGAGGTTCGTCAGCGGCAGCCCACGCAGGGGCGAGAGGTCCGTCACCTGGGTGCGTTCCAGCCGCAGTGTATTCAACGGCATGCCCACGACGAAGGAGATGTCATTCACACCTGCCATGATGAATTGCAGGTCCGTCAGCTGTTTGCCACGGAGCACCGACCAATCCGCGACCTTGGACTCGGCAATCATCAGGGTCTTCAGAGGCAGTTCGCGCAAGGGGCCCACATCGGTGTAGGAACCGCGCATGATGCTGAGGTTCTCGATCTTCATGCCACGGAGGAAGGAAAGATCAGACGGATAGTGGTAGCTGATGCCCAGCCTCGTGAGATCCCGCAGCGCTGCCACCGGAGAGAAATCCTTCATGGCCTTGCCTGGGCCGCGCTGAAAGCCCAACCCCGTCACCTTGCCGCCCACGATCGTGGGCTTCACCTCACCGACATCGCCATTGAGCTCTTTGAGCTTCTGCTCCACCAGCGCCACCTGCTGTTCCGGTGTCGCGGCATTCGCCACCGCCTGCATGAAGGCATCTTTCAGCGGACTGCTGGAAGTTTTCGCATTGGACGACGCGTCTTTCGATCCCGACGGCCCAGCGGACTTCTGTGATGCAAAGAAGGCACCAATGCCGATAACCGCCACCGCACCCACGATACCCGCCATCAAACCGATATTCGACTTCTTCGGTGCGGACGTCGTCGGCTTGTCAGCTTTGACTGCCGCTCCACTGGCGGAAACTTTTTGCTGAGGCGGCCGAGGCCCATGTGCCGTGGGCTTGTGGGCGGCCGGTTGTGTCGAGGCAGAAACGGGCTGCGCTTGCGTCATTGTACGCGGCGTGGTCAAGATCGTGTCCAGATCCTTGCGTAACTCCGCCGCGCTCTGATACCTCACCTCACGATCCGTCTGCATCGCCTTGCCGATGATCGCGTCAAAGCGCGGATCAGTCCCAAGCTTCATGCCAGGCATCGTCCACATGCCGCGAGGAATCTCGCCGGTGAGCATCTGGTAAAGCATCACGCCGATGGCATACAAGTCAGCTCGGCCATCCAGCGGAATGCCGGGAATCAGCGCCTCTGGAGCCACAAAATCGGGCGTGCCCATTGCCATGTTTGTCTTCGTCAGACCGCTCATTCCCGCGTCGCTCTGCTTCGCGAGGCCAAAATCCGCCACCTTCACCGCGCCATCCATGTTGATCAGGATGTTTGCCGGTTTGATGTCGCGGTGGATCACGCCGTTGCGGTGCGCGTAGTTGAGCGCGTCACACACATGCGCCGTGATGGAAAGCGCGTAGTCCTCCGGCAGCTTGCCCTGCGAAACGATCATTTTCGCCACATCCGTGCCGTCGATGAACTCCATCACGATGAACAGCAGCCCCGTCTGCGTCTCGCCGAAATCGTACACGTTCACGATGCTCGGATGATTCATCTTCGCCATCGTGCGCGCCTCGTTCTTGAAGCGCTCGGCGAACTGCGCATCCGTGTCGTCGATCAGGTCGCCCGGCAGCACTTTGACCGCCACAGCCCGGTCCAGCGAGACCTGCACCGCCTTGTACACCGCCCCCATGCCACCACGACCGAGCAGCGAGACAAACTGATACTGCGGCAGCATGGCCTGCATTTCTTCCAACGTCGGCGGTTGCCACATGCCAGAAGGTTTGGAACCGGAAGATGAAGTGGTGCTCATGGGCAGGTCAATGGTGAGGAAAAGCCTAGCGCAAACTCCGCGCCGCTGGCGATGATTTTTTTTGACGAGCCTCAAAAACGCCACCCCTGTCAAGCCCGTGATCATAGTTTATCTGGGGTCGTTGTTTTGACAAAGCATGGAGCCGATGCGTGAATTGCCGCGCAGCCGAAGTCGCCACTCCTTCCAGAGTGGTGGCACGGGGGACCCAACAACCCTGCATCGCAAGATGCAGGGCGGGGCGAAGGAAGGCGGGTAACCGCTGACCAGTCCACTTCCAAGGACCAGTCCGACAGCTAACCTCGCAGGCGACATTGGAAGGGCGATCCTCTGCCCGGCGCGAGTGCTCCGGGACCATGGTTTCCCTCACATCACCGCACCCTCGTGCGGACGGGAGACCGTCCTCATGCAGGTGCTTCCGAGAACCATACCCATGAACTGCAAAGAATGTCGAAGCCCCATGACTGAGGGCTTTGTCAATGAATCCGTCTGGTGCGCACCGCCGCCACCCGAGTCACCCCAACTGCGCTGGACCAGCGTACTGCGCCAGCTCGGCTTCGGCGCACGCGATCTGCGCTTCGTCCACGCCTGGCGCTGCCCCGAGTGCAAGCGCCTCGAACTTCGCGCCGAATGAAATCCAAATCATACATCAGAAACCAATTTTCATCAATCATATGACTCATCATCACTTCAAAGCCCCCTGGGGCCGCACCCTGGTGCTCATCTCTCTCTTCACGACGCTCCTGATGCTTACCATCGCCGTCGGGCTTACCCTTGGTCATCCGCAGCCTTGGTTCATCAGTCTGCCGCCGTTTCCGGGGCGCTCACTCGCCATCGCCTCGGTGCTCCTCATCCCACTCGGCGCGCTGCCATTCATCATCCGCGGTTATGTCATCACCAAGGATGGCATCCTCATCCGCCGCTTGTGGTGGAACACCGTCCTGCCCTTCACCGACATTCGCTCTGTCGAGGCCGAGCCGCTCGCGCTGAGCAGCAGCTTCCGCACCTGCGGCAACGGCGGCATGTATTCCTTCACCGGATTCTACTGGAGCAAACAACTCGGCCACTTCCGCGCCTACGTCACGGATCTGAACCGCACCGTCGTCGTGCGCATGAACAAACGCACCGCCGTCCTCTCCCCCGACGATCCCGAGGCCTTCGCCCGCACCGTCGAATCCTACCTTCACACCTCATAACCACTAGCTTCTAACTTCTCACCTCTAACATCATGAAAACCATCTTCCTTTTAGCCTTCCAATACTGGTTCATCACACTCCCAGTCCTCGGCATCATCGCTCTCTACTTCATCTCCTGCGTGTACATCCCGGAGAGCAAAGTCGGCATCGTCATCAAGCGCTTCGCCTTCAAAAACCTCCAGCCCGGCGAAATCATCGCCCTCAACGGCGAAGCCGGCTATCAGGCCGACACGCTCGCGCCCGGACTGCACTTCGGCTTCTGGATCGTGCAGTATCACATCGAGAAAGTGCCCATGATCCGTGTCCCGCAGGGCGAGCTCGCGCTCATCGTCGCCAAAACCGGTGCTGCCATCCCTCCAGGCCGCATCCTGGCCCGCACGGTCGATTGTGACCACTTCCAGGACGCGCGCGCCTTCCTCAAACACGGCGGTGAAAAGGGCCGCCAGCTCGGCGTCATCACCGCTGGCTCCTACCGCATCAATCCCGCGCTCTTCACCGTCATCACCTCCGAGAACGCACACCAGACCGGCCTTGATCCACACTTGCTGCGCATCATGCACGTCGATCCTGATCGCGTTGGCATCGTCACCACGCTCGACGGCATGCCCATCGAGCAAACCGAGATCGCCGGCCCCATCGTCACCGGTCACGACAACTTCCAGAACCCGCAGGCATTCCTCACGGCAGGTGGTCATCGCGGCTTGCAGGAACAGGTGCTTCTCAGCGGCCAGTGGAACATCAATCCCTGGTTCGCCCACATCGAGCCCGTGCCCATGTTCGAGATTCCCATCGGCCACGTTGGCGTCGTCATCAGTTACGTCGGCAAAGCCCACCTCGACATCAGCGGCCCCGAATTCAAACACGGCGACCTCGTCGATGTCGGTCACAAAGGCGTCTGGGGCACCCCGCTGCTCCCCGGCAAGCATCCCGTCAACACACGCATCATGCGCGTCGAACTCGTCCCCACCACCAACATCGTCCTCAACTGGGCCACGCGCACCGAATCGCATCACTTCGACGCCAAGCTCAGCAGCATCACCGTGCGCTCCCGTGACGGCTTCGCCTTCAATCTCGATGTCTCACAAATCATCCACATCGGCTCCAACGAAGCCCCCAAAGTCATCTCCCGCGCCGGATCGCTGCAAAACCTCATCGACCACGTCCTGCAGCCCATCGTCGGCAACTACTTCCGCAACTCCGCGCAGGACTACACCGTGCTCGACTTCCTCAGCGCCCGCAGCCAGCGCCAAAGCGAGGCCGCCAGCCACATCGAGGCCGCGCTGCGTGAATACGATGTCGAAGGCATCGACACCCTCATCGGCGACATCACCCCGCCCGAGTCACTCATGAAGACTCAAACCGACCGCAAGCTCGCCGAAGAGTGCCGCAAGACCTACGAGATGCAGGAAGCAGCCGAAAAACAACGCCAGCAACTCGTCCGCCAGACCTCACTCGCCGACATCCAAAACCAAGTCGTCGGCGCCGAGCAAGGCGTCAACATCGCCGAGCTCCACGCCACCGCCGCTGTCAAGAAAAGCGAAGGCGAAGCCGCCTCCACCCGCCTCCGCGCCAGCGGTGAGGCCGAGGCCATCCGCGCCACCGGCCAGGCCAAAGCCGACGCCTACCAAGCCGGCGTCACCTCCCTCGGCTCCGATGTCTATGGCATGCTCCAAGCCTTCCAAATCATCGCCGACAAAAACCTCCGCGTCGTTCCCGACGTCCTCGTCAACAGCGGCCCCAACGGCCAAAACGGCATCCTCGACGCCCTCATGGCCATGATGACCAAACAACGCCCTGCCCTCCCCGGCGTGAACTGATTCAAACCACCCACCTCACGGGCTGCGGATTCAGTTCCGCAGCCCGTTTGACATTTTCCGCCCACCGTTCACCCTTCGCCACACTTTCGCGGGTGTAGCTCAATGGTAGAGCAGGTGCTTCCCAAGCATCATACGTCAGTTCGATTCTGATCACCCGCTCCACTCTTCAGCGCAAGCGTGCGTAGCGCCTTCGCAGCAACTTTCGCCGTCGAAAGTGTCTTCCACATGCCCAGCAGCGCCTCGCCGCGTGTTCGCTCCATCGGCTTCGAATCGGCTGCTTCGGCATCGCGCACCACTTTCACGAGTTCCATCGGCTTCAGCCTGCCTTCACGCATCGCGGTGAGTCCCTTGCCCCAGGCGGCGCGGACGCTTTCGGTGAGTGGTTCATCGAGTCGGGCGTTGTAGTCGGCAAAGAAGCCCTTCGTGGCAAAATACTGCGCGGCAGCGACTCGCGGATCATCTGACGAGACATCCACGTCGTTGAAGAAGCTCAGCATCACATGACTCGCGGCCAGTTTCCGCAGCAGCAGCTCAGGATCGAGCTGCGCAGGTGTGACCTTGTTTTGAATCGCCAATGCAGCGGCATGTCCGGCGGATTCGCAGAGGTTCATCCATGTCGGCTCCAGTCGGACCGTGCCCCAGGCGACGTGCGTGCTGCTCAGGCACACCGGCACGAGCAGATTGTCCACACCTTGAGGCAGAATCGCCCGATACGGCACCTGTCCGGGAAAGGTCTCCACATCGAGCATCATCTTCCCTTCCTCCAACGCGCCTTCGATTCGGCGTGGCGTGCAGGCGTGCGTGTCGAGATACCACTCCGTCACGCCGATGCTGTCCTCATGCACTGGCGCACGCTCCAGGCCATCGGCGAGCATCGCGTCATGCTGCGTGAAGATGTAGCGTCCCGTGATGCGCCGAGCCTCGCGCACATAAAACTCATGCGGACGATGCCCGTTGTCGGTGAACTCATCCTTCGCCAGGCCAAACTCACGCCACGACTTCTGCCGCTCCGGCTCCACGGACGGATCGTTCTGCAAAAAGTAGAGCAGCGCCAAAGTCGTGTCCCAAAACGCGTCCATGATCTTCTGCCGCCCTGCCCAATCGGCCTCCACATAGTCCGTCTGCATGCCCACGATCTGCGGACGATTCCAACCACGCTTCGCATTCGGGATCGGCGACACGATGGAGCCTTGTTCGAGCAACTTGAGCTTCTCAGGATCATAGTTCGCCGGTTTCTCCACCGGCAACCGGTTCACCGGATCAGAGCTGAGCATCGTGCGGTAATTAAACGCCTGCACATTCCCATCCGCCTCGCCCGTGCTCTCCGGCTGCTTGATGCGCTGAAAACCGCTGAACTTCCGCAGCTTGAGCTGGTGATGCAGCTCCGCCGCCCGCGACAGTTCCGGCATCGACGCCGCCTTCACCGGTGACATGAAGATCACGCCCGCATGAGGCTCGTTGAACTCCTCCCGCGACTCCCGCCCGACTCGATACGGCACCTTCGCCACCGCCGCGAGATCGCCCTCGTAGCTGCAATCCGCGAAGACCTTGGCTTGGACGTAAAACGAGTTTTCAACTCGTTCTCCGGGCTGAACGGGTTGAAAACCCGTTCTACGAAACGTCACCGCCTTCAGCACCGCCCCCTCACGCTCCACCGCCGCCGGATAAAAGCCACGCACGACCGTGATGTTCTTCTCCCGCATCACCAACTCCGTCAAAATCTTCTCCGCCACCTTCGGCTCAAACTTCCCGTTCGTGTGCCCGCTCTTGCCTGGCAGCGCATCGCGATACTGCCGCGAGTCCTCGCCATACGTCGTCCGGTAGTGGTCAAAGATCGCCTGCCGCGCCTCATCATAGATCGGCGAGCGCTTCCCCTCCCACAGCGTGTCCCACACACCGAGTCCGTTCGAGAGGATGCCGCCGAGATGCCCATTGTGATTCACCAGCACCACATTCAAGCCCACCCTCGCCGCTCGCACCGCCATCGCGATGCCGCCCGGTGTGCCGCCGTAGATGCAGAGGTCGGGCTTTGGCGCTGAGGGCTGCGCATGCAGCGGCAGGCTGGCGCAAACGGTGACGAACA
The DNA here is from genome assembly GCA_945882215.1 of Akkermansia muciniphila. GTDB lineage: Bacteria > Verrucomicrobiota > Verrucomicrobiia > Verrucomicrobiales > Verrucomicrobiaceae > Prosthecobacter. Next base: position 24,145 of record CAMCWM010000052.1, read on the forward strand.
GTGAAACAAGACGTGTCATGTGAGGAGAACGAGGAAGAAGCAGAGTTCTGTGTGGTTTGTTGGATTGACCAGTGATGCTCTGGTCGCGCGGAGACACCACGAGACCTCAGCCATGAAACGACTCTCGATTCGCCTGCTCCCCTGCCTCCCCACCCTTCGTTCCCTCGTCAGGGCAAAAAGGTTGATCAATGGAAGGCCGTGCGGCTATGGTGCGCGAATGCCCCATGCCGCACGAGAGAAACCCGTTTCCTGCCGAAGCTACGGAGCGGGGAGTTGAGCATTAACTGAGACAAATCTATGAGCAAACCAACAGCACCAGCTCCGCCGCCAGCAGTCGCACCGATTGTGGTTTCCACGTCAGGTAAGCCGATGTTTTTTGGACCTGAAGCTGCGGCATGGAAGGAGTTGAAGCCGGATGTTCCCGCAGGCACCGACTTAGCCGAGGAACAGAAAATCGTGGCGGCTGCGAAGGCAGCCAAAGAGGAACTGAAGAACTTCCTGCTATCCTCTCTTCAAATGCAGCATGTCGTTGTCCTCGCAGGTAGCGGAACGTCGCTTGGTCCGATCACCAAAGGTCCTTCCATGTGGGATCTGTGGGATCACTGCGTGCATTCCAATCCTGGCGACTGTCTTGACGCTGGAGTGATTTCAGACCTAGCAGATCGGGTGATCAAGGAGATCGAATATGACATCGCAGCAGAGAAAGAGAACATCGAAGCTCTCTTGTCCCGCTGCGAAGCCTATCTCCAAGTGAAAACCAGTGCCGACGTGACAAAGTTCATCACGGAGTCGAAAAAAGTGATTCTGGAAAAGTGCTCGGAGTTTATCGACCCAGCGGATGCAAACCAACTTGCTGCTCATCGCACCTTCCTTCACCGGCTTTCCCGCCGCCGCGTCCGTGATTCCCGGCTGAAACTTTTCACGACGAATTACGATCTTTGTTTTGAAACTGCGGCTGGGGGCAGGGCTTGGTCGTGCTCGACGGGTTTTCGTTCACGCAGCCGCGACAATTCGATCCGCGCTTTTTCCTGTATGACATTGTCCGCAGGCCAACCACCGGCGACGAAGTCGGGACACCGCTGGAAGGCGTCTTCCACATCTATAAACTCCACGGGTCGGTCAACTGGTCCCGGAAGGCGGAAAATGAAATCGAGGTGGAGCCGGAACCGACTCCGGATTCAGCCTGCCTGATTTACCCAGCAAAGGGGAAGTATCAGCAATCCTACGTTCAGCCCCATCTTGAGTTGGTTTCGCAGTATTTTTCAGTGCTCCGCGAACCGAATACATGCCTCATTGTTACAGGGTTCGGATTCAACGATGACCATTTGTCCGAGCCGATTCTGGCCGCTGTGCGAACGAATCCTCACCTTCGCTTGATTATCGTAAATCCGTCATCCGATGACATCACTGCTGGGCGAAAAGAGAAGAACAAGTATTGGGAGACGCTGTTCAGCTTGGCCAAGCAAGGCGAGGACGTGTGGCTGATTAACGCGAACTTTGGGGATTTTGCGGAGATGATACCAGACCTCAAGTCTCTGACACCCGCTCAGCGTCTGACGCGTGACATCAAACTTATGGCAGGCACCAAATGAGCAGGTCATCCAACATCGAGGAGGCGTTCCCAAGAGGACTTTTACGTCCCGAATTGTTCATCGGAGTTCTGTCGTCCGTTTCCGCCCAGGCTGTGCGCTTCAATCTGAACGACGCCGGGTCACCCAGCGGAGCGCATTTCCTCGGTGGTCGTTACGGCAAGGGTGAAGTCGGAGAATTCGTTTTAATAGAAGGACAAATCAATCTCCTGCTCGGGCGGGTGGTTGAAATTCATCTTCCCGAATCGGATCGGCGCTCTGTCGATGCATCCCATTCAAAGGTCATGGATCTCGACGCGGTAGGCACAATTCAACTTCTTGGCTCCGTCGCGATGGATACATTGCGCGTCACTGCGGGCGTGGAATCCTACCCCCGGCTCGGTGACCGTGTCTATGCGGCACCACACAACTTCGTTGCCGACCTTCCGAGTCTGATGGAGCCGGAAGGAAGCCCCGAGAGCACAGTGCTCCTGAAGTTGGGCTCCATCGATGTCGCTCTCGAGAGTGCCGTGTCGATTCGGCCCGAGAAATTATTCGGGCGACACTGCGCCATTCTAGGGACAACCGGAGGGGGCAAAAGTTGGACGACTGCGCGCATCATCGAGGAATGTCTGAAACACAAAACCAAGATCATCCTTCTGGACGCGACTGGCGAGTATCGGGGTTTCGCTGGGCCATTCGTGACTCATTTTCACCTCGGCAGTCCTGTAAACACGTCCGTCACTTCTCTAGCGCGTTCACTTCCTCCAACTTGCTTCGTCGAGTCTGACTTCATCGCTCTATTCGAGCCCGCAGGGAAAGTGCAGGGGCCAAAAATGCGTGCTGCTATGCGAAGCCTGCGTTTAGCCAAGCTGGTGCCCGCAGTCGCAACAAACGGAATCATCAGAAAGATTGATCAGTCGAAGGGGCCGGTGATTGCGGCGGAACAACAAGCTGGGGTCGCAGCCAAACTTGATGATCCCCGTCAGGAGTTCGACGTGGGCAAGCTCATTGCCCAAATCGAACAAGAGTGCGTTTATCCAGACGGCTTCGGGGTAGCGCGCGGCTCAAAGGACACAACAAAGTGGGGCGGTGATTCGGGCGAGGTATCCTACTGCTTGTCTCTCATGTCTCGAATCAGTGCGGTTCTGACGTCACCGTCGTTTGCCTGCGTCTTCAATTCGCCTGATCCCGCACTCACGACTGCAATCGGTGAGTTTGTCGCCAACGACAAGAGGCTGCTTCGAATCTGTCTGAGCGGCGTCGCTTACGAGTTCAAGGCAAGAGAGATCGTTGCAAATGTCATCGGGAGACATCTGCTGAACATGGCACGCAGCGGCGCGTTCGCAGCTTCACCAGTCGTTGTTGTTGTCGATGAGGCACACAATTTCCTTGGCAGGCAAATTGGAGGTGAAGATGCCGTGGCTCGGCTTGATGCGTTTGAGTTGATCGCGAAGGAAGGCCGTAAATTCGGTTTGAACATTTGCCTCACCACACAACGGCCACGCGACATCACCGAGGGAGTGTTGAGCCAGATGGGAACACTCGTTGTTCACCGTCTGACGAATGACCGTGATCGCGAGGTAGTGGAACGAGCATGTGGAGAGATCGACCGCTCTGCTTCGTCCTTCCTTCCAAACCTGAAGCCTGGTGAGGCCGCGATCATTGGAGCGGATTTCCCCATACCGTTGACGATTCAGATATTCCCGCCCGAGGCTCAGCCAAAGTCAGACGGGCCGAACTATCAGAAGTGCTGGCAGCTTGACCCACTAGCGCCATGAGCCTCAACGAATCCTGAATGGTTTCGGCACGCGCCAGTGAAGCAAAGACGAGGGTGAAGAAGGTGAGGAGCGATTTCGTGATTCGTAGATTCGATGGGCCATCGGATCGGTTGGGTAAGTTCGGCTTCGATTGCCGATCGAAGCTACGGCACGCGCACTGCCTCGCTGGGGGGCGATTCGTTGCCGCCGATGTCGAGGAAGGTGAGGGTGTAGCTGTGAGAGTCTTTGGATTCATCGACGAGACTGTGGGCACGCAGCTCCTCGGGTGTCGAATCGCGGCCGGTGGCGAGGAGGGCGTCTTCGTCGATGCCGATCTCCTTCCACAACTTGCCATCGCGATGCAGGCGGATGGCTCGCAGGCCGCCATCCAGGTTTGGAACTATGCGCCATTCGAGAAGAGTGCCAGTCGCATCGCGTTTGGCCGTGAGCGAGGAGGCGTGGAGCGGCGGGGACTTGGGCTTCAGCGTGCCATGCTCGGAAAACTCACGCCACAGCGCGGCGAAGGTGTTGTTGGGCTGCCAGGGCGTAGATGCATCCGTGGAAGGCGGGGCGCTGGCTTGGCCTGAAAGCACGGCGTCGAAGAAATTGATGCTCATCAATCGCGAATCGTCGCAGCCGTGCTCGGAGCGCGGATCAATGACGCGGCAGACTTTGCCGCCTTGCTCGCGCAATTCGCGATACATCGTGTTCATCGGCCCCCACGAAACGAAATGGCTGGAGGTGGGCACGGACTCGCGTTTTCCCCACACGAACAGGAGCGGCAGATCGTGGGCGATGGGGCCGAACTTCGCGCGAAACTCCGGCACGCCGAACTGCTTGTGACATCCGCCGCGAAACGAGGCCGCGAGCACGCGCTTCGGATGCCGCGTGATCATCTGCGCAGACCAACTGGAGCCGCCGGAGTGGCCCCACAGCACCCACGGTGCGTCTTTCAGCTCAGGCCGCTTCGAGCGCTGCGCGAAGTCGTCCAGCGCGGTGAACAGCGCACGCTCCGAGCCGCTGTCGGGGTCGTTCCACTCATCGCAGTTCTTTGCCACATGATACATCGGCACCAGCAGCACGGCGTCGTGCTTCCGCGCCAGCGCCCGCCAATGCCAGTCGCCCGTGATGGGCGGATGCTTGTCCGGCGAGGCATTCGTGCAGCCATGCTGGTGGATGATGACCGCCTTCACCGGCTTCGAGGCGTCTGCGATCCAGCAGGAGAACTCCGCGTGCTGAAAGCGATCCTTCTCCCCCGGCGGCACGATGAGATCGAGCAGCAGGCCGTCAGCGGCGTTTGCTGTCGCGATGAATGAGAGCAGAGAAAGGATGGCGAGTT
>CAMCWM010000053.1 GCA_945882215.1 Akkermansia muciniphila
CAAGCGGCTGGAGGAGCGCAAGGGACGCAAAGGCCGCAAAAGCGTCCGCAGCGTGAACTACCCCTTCCTGACCAGCCATCCGCAGTACAAGCTCGCCAAAAAGCAGATGAAGGCCGGCGGCGGCATGCTGCTGGCCGATTTCGGCCTCAGCTACGGCGACACCCTCGCCTTCATCCGCCGTCTGCGCCTTTTCACCCAGGCCGAAAGCCTCGGCGGCATCGAAAGCCTCGTCGCCCATCCCGCCAGCATGACCCACGCCTCCATTCCCAAAGAAACCCGCGAAGCCGCCGGCGTCACTGACGGCCTCGTGCGCTTCTCTGTCGGCATCGAGCACGTCGAGGATCTATGGGAGGATATTGACCGGGCCTTGACGAAGAAGTAAGGACACGCCCCTTTCTTGATGTCCGACCTCTTCAAACACCCTCTCTGCAACGCCGAAGATCTCGGCAAGGCGATCCCTGACCACGAACTCGGCGTTTCCGTGTGTCTGCCGCTGTGGAAACATGTGATCGGTTATGAGGAGGGCGATCAGGAGATCGTTTCGAAATTCAAATCCGGCTACCCGCGCTTCTGCTGCCCGCCAGCCATCACACGGCTGTTTGAAGCCGCAGAAAAGGAATTCGCCGCCGCAGGCGAACGCTGCCTCGTCTTTCCGCGTGTCGTGCATGCGAAGCGCTGCGTGAAATTCATCGAAACCGGCCGCGTGGTCGAATGGACAGCGCATCAACTCGGCGTCGCGGTGTTTCCTGCGGACAGCTACATGAAGGCCCGCAAGTTCTGGCGCTTCTGCGGCGAATGCGTGAGCACACGGCAGGCTTGCGACGCGCTTGGAGAGCACAAGAGCACCGCAAGCGTTGAAGAAGGCAAAGCCGCCAACCTCACGATCAAGCAACGCATCGCCCAGCTCGCCGGACAGCAACCGGAGGACGTGTTTCTCTTTCCTTCCGGCATGGCGGCTAATTTTGCGGTGCACCGCATGCTCACGCATCTGTCTCCGGGCCGCAAAACCGCGCAGCTAGACTTCCCCTATGTCGATGTGCTGAAGCTGCAGCAGGTCTTTGGCAGCGGCGCGCATTTCCTGCCGCTGATCAAAGACAGCGAGTATGACGATCTGCGCACGCTGCTGCAAAACGAGCCGCTGGCGGGCCTGTTCTGCGAGGCGCCGAGCAATCCGTTGCTCCGCTGCGTCGATTTCGAGCGCCTGCTGGCGATTCGTGCCGCTGCGCAACCGAACGTGCCCATCGTCGTCGATGACACCATCTCCACCGTCGCGCATGTCGATGCGCATCGCGTCGCCGATGTCGTCACAACCAGCCTGACGAAGAGTTTCTCCGGCGTGGGAGATGTCATGGCCGGCAGCGTCGTCTTGAACCGAAAATCACCGCATCACGCGGCCTTCACCGCATTTCTGACCGCACATGCCGATCACGAACTCTGGCGCGGCGATGCCGTGGCGCTCGAACTCAACAGCCGCGACTTCACGCAACGCGCCACCACGATGAGCCGCAACGCCAAGGCGCTGGCCGAGCATCTGCGCTCGCATCCCAAGGTGGACCGCGTGTGGCACGCCGCGACCGAAGGCGGACGCGGCTACGAGTTCATCCGCCGTGAGAATGGCGGCCACGGCTGCCTGTTCTCCTTCACGCTCAAGAACCCGCAGCAAACAAGCCCGAAGTTCTACGACGCCCTGCGTGTGTGCAAAGGCCCCAGCCTCGGCACGAACTTCACGCTGGCGTGTCCTTACACGTTGCTCGCGCACTACGAAGAACTCGACTGGGTCGAGAGCGTCGGCGTCAGCCGCTGGCTCATCCGTGTCTCCGCCGGTTTGGAAGACACGGCGGACTTGATCACGCGATTTGATGAGGCGCTCGCGTTGGTTTGATCACTTTCGTGATCGCCAGCACCACGCGATGAAGTGCCCCAGCCCGCTGAACTTGAACTTCGGGTCCACCCAGCGCTCGATCACATAGAAGGCAAAGAAGTAGGCGCGGCAGAAACCCCACACGCACAGCACCAGCAGCAGAGCCGTGCGCCAGCTCCAGTTTTCCACCAGCAAGATCGCGGCGGAGAGGATGCCGATGAGGAGAAACAGCCAGGCCTTCAGCCACATGGCCTTGGTGGAGTGGAGATCGCGCATCATGGCTGGGCGATTCCCTGTTCTTTGAGTTTCTCTTCAAACATTTTCCAAACTCTCATGGAGATTCCGTCCGACTCAGTCTCTTGGGCAGATGGATCTGACGGTGGTTTGATGGCCGATTTCCCGAATGCCGACCATCCCCACCACAAGCCGGTCATAATGCCGAGGATCAAAATCACCGCGGCAGTCCTCCTGATCGCGATCTTCCAAGGATCCGGCACTCCTCTCCGTCTATATTCCTTCGACCAAAATGGAGCGCAAATCCAACCAACGAGAGCCACCAAGATCTGCATGGTGACTTCCAGCAACGCGAGATAGACCGAGACAATCAGCTCCACGAGCAAAACCATCACAGCTATCAGGCCCTCGAAGATTGCTTCCATGGCGTATCACTTCTTCTCCAGCCGTACATAATCCAGCCCCACCATGTTCCCCGGCGCGGCGGCAGGATTCGGCGGAGCGAGGGTGAAGGTGAGCTGATGGTCACCGGCTGTAAGGTCATGCGTGCCCCAGTCGAGTTCGTCGGTGAGGATGACTTTATCGGCATGGTACCCATCGAAGGTGGAAGCCACAGGTTTGCCGTCGAGCGTGATGCTCATCACGCCGTAGTCGCGGGCCATGGTGAGGACGGCGCGGAGCTGGTATTTGCCCGCTTCTTTGACCGGGAGGGCCAGCGTGAGTTTTTGGTCGGGCTGACCACCTACCCACCAGAGCTGTGAGCCACCGCTCCAGCGGTTGCCGAAGCCGCCCATGCCTTGGATGCGCGTATTGCCGCCTGTTTTGGCGATGATCTTGAGCGCTTCGCCCTCCAGCGCTCCGGGTATTGTAGTCCCGGCTTTAGGCGGCTTCTGCCCGGCTGAAGCCGGGACTACAGAGCCGCTTTGCAGATACTTCACCAAATCCACCACCATCTCGGGCTGGAGCGCGTCGAAGAGCCCCTCCGGCATCGTGCTCATCTTGGACACCTCGCGCTTCTTCACGTCGGCCTTCGGCAACACAAACTCGATGCCGCCCATCATCGCGACCTTCACCGTCGCCGCGTTCTCCTCCTTGACCACGCCGCCCATCACCCGGCCGTCGTGCATGGTGAACAGGTTGAGCTGGTAGTCCTTCCCGATCACCGCGTTCGGATCGAGCACGTTTTCGAGCAGGTAGTTCAAATCGGCGCGATTGCTCCCCGTGATGTCGGGACCGACGTTCTGGCCTTCGCCAAAGAGCTTGTGGCATTGGCCGCAGGTGGCGGTGTAGAGCATCTTGCCTTTTGCGAGGTCGCCTTTGGCCAAAGCAGCGGGCGTGAGCAGATTGCGGAACTTTTTCGTGCGCTCGGCGAGGTCGGCCTTCGGCGCATTCACATCGCCCCAGGCGGATTTGATCAAGGCGGTGATCTCCGCGTCATCGAAGGCCGTGAGCTGGCGCACCAAAAACGGCGAAAGAGCCGTCGCAGGCACGGTTTTGGCCTCGACGGCTTTCAAGAGTGCTTTCGCGCCTTCCTTGGTCGAGGCGAGCGTGTTGATGGCGTCGGGGAGTTCGACAGGAGATATCGAAGGCAACGAAGCACTGAGAATTTTGGGCGTTTCGACGTCCTTTAGCGAGGCGAGTGATTGGATGGCTTTGCGGCGGAGTGATGACGGAGCGTCTTTTGTGGCGACGATTTGTTGGAGAAGCTTCGCGGTGGCGGTGTCCTGGGCCTGGAGCAGCACGGAAAGAGCTTTTTCGCGTGCGGGTGTGTCGAGCGTGGCGGAGACGAGCTGGCTGCGGAAGGATTGCAGCGACTCCACATCGCCGAACAGGGCGCTGAGTTCGCTCACAAGTTGTTCCGTAGTCCCGGCTTTAGCCGGCTTCAGGGCGTCTCCAGAACCGCCTAAAGGCGGAACTACAGTGCCCCGGAGCTTTGCGGCGGTCTCCGGCCAGTTCGGCGGCATGGTGAGTTTTCCGCCGTTGCGTGCGGCGGTGACGATCATGGCGAGCACAGGCTCGCGCTTCGCGGCATCAGGCTCCTTCGCGAGTTCGGTTAGGATCGCGGCGCGGCCTGCGTCATCGGCGGACAGGCGGCGGTAGATGAACCCGGTGACTTTTTCGAGCTTCGACGCCTTCGCGAGCTGCATCCCCACCGCCGGGTCCGCCGCCACCACAGGCTCGATGCCATACCAGATGAGCAGCGGGATCATCGGGTCGTCCTTGTCCTCGCCATGCTTGAGGAGGGCAGTGGCGAGAGCGACTGCTGCCACGGGGCGGAGGCGTGGCAGAGAAGAAGCCAGCTCACGCCGCACTAGGGGGGATTTATCCGTAACAGCCAGATTCTGTCGCGCGCCAATGTTCTGGTCTGGATGGCCCAAGCGAACTGACCAAGCCCTCATAACTTCATGAGGAGAGTCGTAAGCATACGGGAAGTTCCCGGTATCCATCGTCACCCAGGCTGTCCAGAATGTGCGAAGGATATTTGGCATGGGCGTGCTGTCTTTAGGATCTCGATGCCAAAGAGGCTGCCGAAGGAACAATGCGGCAGATTTCGAGAGTCTGTGGAACTCGTGGGGGTTTGAGACCCTCTCCTTCAGCACCCGCCTCGCCATGCGTGAAAACCACTCATTCTCCGTCTGCACAGCGAGTTTGGCGAGGGTTTCATCGCTTTCCTTGGCGAGATCGAACGGAGCTGACGGAGCGCGGATGCCCTCATCCGCTTGGGTAAGATTGCGAGTGAGGGCACTCGCACTCCCATAAGAGATTCGATACAACCGCCCGTTGCTGCGGTCCCAGTTCTCCACGGCGTTGCTGCCGCGGTGGCAGATTTGCTGGTCGCTCCAGTCGCTGACATACAAAGCGCCGTCGGGGCCGACTTTCTGCGTGACGGGGATGAAGTGCATGTCGTTCGACCGCAGGAAATCGGCGGCGTGCTTGCCGATGTAGGTGCTGCCTTTCACATCCGTGTAGTTCGCAACGAGGCGATGGCCGTGGAGGTTGCCGAAGAGGAGCTGGTTGCGATACGTCGGCGGGAAGAGGCTGCTCTGATAAATGGCGAGGCCGCAGTGCGCGTGACCGCCGCCGAGGGCGTTCGTGTCGTTATTGGCGAAGCCCGCGCCGGTGGTTTTGTCGAAATTGATGTCGGGGCGCAGGCTGCCGGCGTAGTGCGCGTGGTCGGCGATGGTCTTGATGTCTTCGTAGGTGTGCGCATTGAAGTGCTGCCCGGCCTGCCGCTGATACCGTCCGCCCGGGACGATGTGGTAGAGATGCGGGATGACGCAGGCCGTGACGAAGAACTCGCCATGCTGGTCGTAATCGAGCCCCCAGGGGTTGCTGGTGCCGTGCGCGAAGACCTCAAACTCATGCCGCACGGGATGGTAACGCCAGATGCCGGCATTGATCGGAACGCGCTTCTCATCCGGCGTGCCCGGTTTGCCAACCTTGCTGTGCGTGAAGACACCGTGGCAGCCGTAAAGCCAGCCGTCCGGGCCCCAGATGAAGCTGTTGAGGGTTTCGTGGGTGTCCTGGCTGCCCCAGCCGTCGAGGAGAGCGTAGGCGGTGAAGTTGAGGCCGGGGACTTTCGGGCGCTGATCGGTCGGATCAGACGCATCGGGTTGATCATTCCGATCCTTGTCTGGAATGAACATCAAATACGGTGCCGCTCCCACCCACACACCTCCAAACCCCAGCTCGATGCCGCTGACGAGGTTCAGGCCTTCGCAGAAGGTTTTCTTCGTCTCGAAGGTGCCGTCGCCGTCTTGGTCTTCGAGGATCTTGATGCGGTCCTGGCCTGCGCCGACTTCACGCGGTTTCGGGTAGCTGTTGCCTTCCACGACCCAGATGCGGCCGCGCTCATCGAACGTGAAGGCCATCGGCTGCACGAGATCCGGCTCTGCGGCGATGAGTTCCGCTTTGAAACCGCCGGGGAGCTGCATGGACTTCAGCGCATCGGCTGGCGACTGGCCTTTGGCGTATTCTGCCTGCGGTTTGAGCGCAGGGCCGTACATTTTCTTCGGCGTGAGGTCGGCGGTGGTGTCCTTGCGCTCCTGCGTGAGGATGAAGACGCCCGCTTTGTTGCCGACGACGATGTCGGGGAGCTTGTCACCGTTCACATCGCCGACCTGCACATCGACGCCGACGCCGCTTTCGGCATCGACGAGATGCGGGACGAAATCGACGCCGCCCTTGCCATCGCGCTTGGTTTGATACCAGTAGATCACGCGGGCGCCGCGTTCGTCGGGATCGTGGCCATTGTGCGCCCAGTAGCGCTTGCCGGTGACGATGTCCTGGACGCCGTCGCCGTCGATGTCAGCGAGGAACGCGGCATGCGGCTGGGAGAAAACGATGCCGTACTCGTTGTCCTGCGGCTGCTCGCTGGCGAGCATGATGCGTTTCCAGTTCGGGCCGCTGAGAGGAGCGCGGACACTCTTGTCCGCTTCATTCTTCGCGGCTTCGCCGCCATTGTTGTCGATGCGGGCAGGAGTGCCCGCGCTCCCTTCTGGCTTGTTTTGTAAATACACCGCCACACCGTAGCGATGCGCGGCGAGGCTGGTGAAGACGTCGTTTGTGCCGTTGCCGTCGAAGTCATACGCGAACATCTGCGCCCCACCGCCGACGCCGGCGGCGAAGTTGTGCTGGGTGAAGTTCTTGGTTCCTGGTTCCTCGTTCTTGGTTGGGTTCTCCCACCACCGCCGTGCTTCGAGGAGGTCGAGCTTGCCATCGCCATTCACATCGCCGATGCCAAGGCCGTGGGTGAATTTGGCGACCTTCAAATCATCTGTGACGGCGACGAAAGGCCACTTCTCGGTCGGTTTCTCCCAGTTTGGCGCGAACCAGCCGAACTTCCCGCCGGTGCTGCACACGATCTCCGGTTTGCCGTCGCCGGTGATGTCGGTGAAGACGGGCGATTCGTTGTCCACCACGTCGGCGACGATGTGCATGGGCCAGGGTTTGTCGTCGTGCGTGCCGGGGTTCAGGTAGAGCCGCGCTTCCTTGCCGGGGAAGCCGAGGATGAGGATGTCATTGCGCTTGTCGGCATCGAAGTCGTGGACGTAGGCGAAGAAGTTGTCCGAGTAGCCGTTGATGCTGAAAATCTTCGGCTCGTAGTAGGCGTGCTTCTTTTCAAAAGTCGGCCCTTCCCACCAAAACGGCCCGGCGACGATGTCGGGTTTGCCATCACCATTGATGTCGCCGATGGCGGCACCTTCGGAATAGAAATCGCCGTGGAGCTGCTGGCGCTTCCAGGTGATTTGCGTGGCGGCGTGGAGGCTGGAGGCCGCGAGGAGGGCGAAAAGGAGACTTTTCATGGCTGGGAGAAAACCAACGCTATCAGAAAGGGGCCTCGGCAGACAAGTTTTATGCGCCATCGGCCATCGGGCCGTTTATTCTGCCCGCATGCCACCTGTCTTCATCCTCAGCGAAGAACCCATCCAGCCCGCCACGACGGTCTTCAAATCCGGCGAGGGCGCGGAAGCGCAGTTTCTCGGAGTGGTGCGTGGTGAAGAGGACGGCAGGCTGATCTCTGGCATCGACTACAGCGCCTACCTGCCGATGGCGGATAAGATGCTGCACGAACTTGTCGAGCGAGGCGAGCGCGAGCATGGGCCGCATCGCGTGTTCATCCAGCACCGCCTCGGCTTCGTCGCCGCGGAACAGCCAAGCATCATCATCAAGGTGCGCACGAAGCACAGCGCGGAATCCTTCGACCTCTGTCGCTGGTATTTGAAGGAGATCAAAACCTGCGTGCCGATCTGGAAGCGGGCGGTGTTCGTGGCGTGAGCCTCAAGGCTTTTTGAAAAGCTTCGAGATCAGCCAGCGCAGCCAGCCCGGAATGTGCGCGAGAGGATCAGGCGATTGAGGCAAGGGCGGATCGAGGGGAATTCCTTCGCGCTCCAGCTCCTGGCGCAGGAACAGACGATCTGGGATGTCTTTCTCGCGAAGTGTCTGCTTCATCTTCCAAAGAGTCGCCTTGGAGGCAAAGGGGATGCGGACGCCATCGATCTCGGCCCAGACAGCGTCTTGGATCGCCTTGGGATAAGTCACGCCACAACCGTTCTTCATGAGGTCCACGAGGATTTCATCTGCCACACGCACGACTCCGTATTGCTCCACATCTCCAGCATGAACCTGCTTGGCTGCACCATCGGGGAGGTGTCCGAGAACTTCGAGAATGACGGCCTCATTCTCGGGTGACGTTTCGATCAGCAGGTCGAGATCATCCGTTAGACGGGGAAAGCCCGCTTGGATGATAGCGTAACCACCAACAATCACATATTTCGCCCCGATTCGATTCAGCTCGCCGCAAAGGCGGGCTACATCGGCTGGCTCCGGCGGCCTGGGGGTCAGCTCTTCGCTGCATTTTTCAGAAGCAGGTTCCACTTCCATTCGTGTGCCTCCTCATGTGTTTTGAAACGGAACACTCCTTTAGGGTAGGGCAACGGCCGTCGCATCCGCCGGCTGTTGTCCAAAAGCCTCTGATACACCTTCATCGGAGCCTCCTCGCGCAGGTGCCGTGTTCCCACGACCTTGCCGAAACTTTCCTGGAGATTGACGATGGATGCCATGCTGAGGCGAGCTTATCTCCCGCGTTACATTGACGCAACGCACAAAATGATCCTTTCCCTCGTTGCCCGAACTCATATCCCTTTCAAACTCCTCTTTCCACCATGCCAACCCCCGCTTTCCACTACCAAGAACTCCTCGAACTCGGCACCGACGACACCGACTACCGCCTGCTGACGAAGGAACACGTCCGCGTCGAAAAGATCGGCGACAAAGAGCTGCTCGCCGTCGATCCCGAGGCGCTCACGCTGCTGGCGAACCAGGCGTTTCATGACATCAACTTCTTCCTGCGGCCGAAACACCTGAAGCAGGTCGCCGCCATCCTTGATGACCCGGAAGCGAGCGAGAACGACCGCATGGTCGCACTCACGATGCTCAAGAACGCGGACGTGGCTTCGGCGGGCTTGCTGCCCTTTTGTCAGGATACCGGCACGTCGATCATCATGGGCAAAAAAGGTCAGCAGGTCTGGACCGGCGGCGGTGACGAGGCCGCGCTCTCGAAGGGCGTCTATCTCGCCTACACGGAGAACAACCTGCGCTACTCGCAAAACGCCGCGCTGAACATGTTCGACGAAAAGAACACCGGCACCAATTTGCCCGCGCAGCTCGATTTGTATGCCACCGATGGCGACGCGTATAAGTTCCTCTTCATCGCCAAAGGCGGCGGTTCGGCGAACAAGGCCTTCCTGTATCAAGAGACCCGCGCCGTGCTCAATCCGAAGAGCATCGTGAAGTTTTTGTCCGACAAGATGGTCACGCTCGGCACCGCGGCGTGCCCGCCTTACCACCTCACCTTCGTCATCGGCGGCACCTCGGCCGAATCGACGATGAAACACGTCAAACTCGCCTCCACGAAGTATTACGACAACCTCCCCACCACCGGCAACGAGCACGGCCGCGCCTTCCGCGATGTCGAGCTTGAGGCACAGATGCTCCAGGCCGCTCGCGAGTGCGGCATCGGCGCCCAGTTTGGCGGGAAATACTTCGCACTCGATGTCCGCATCATCCGCCTCCCGCGTCACGGCGCGTCACTGCCCATCGGCATCGGCGTTTCCTGCTCCGCCGACCGCCAGGCGAAGGGCAAGATCACGCGTGACGGCGTCTTCATCGAAAAGCTCGAAACGAACCCGCTGCAATACATCCCCGAGGAGCTGCGCCACCGCAAAGACACCAACGCCGTGCGCATCGACACAAACCGCCCCATGGCCGAGATCCGCGCCGAACTGAGCAAGTATCCCACCACCACGCGCCTCCTCATCAACGGCCCCATCATCGTCGCCCGCGACATCGCGCATGCGAAGCTGAAGGAGATGCTCGATGCCGGCAAGCCGCTGCCGGACTACTTCAAGAATCACCCTGTCTATTACGCTGGTCCCGCCAAAACGCCCGCCGGCATGCCCAGCGGCAGCTTCGGCCCCACCACCGCCGGCCGCATGGACAGCTACGTCGATCTCTTCCAAAGCCACGGCGGGAGCATGATCATGATCGCCAAAGGAAACCGCGGCCAGCAGGTCACCGACGCGTGCAAAAAACACGGCGGCTTCTACCTCGGCAGCATCGGCGGCCCCGCCGCCATCCTCGCCAAGGAAAACATCAAGAAGGTCGAAGTCGTCGAGTTCCCCGAACTCGGCATGGAAGCCATCTGGAAGATCGAGGTCGAAGATTTCCCGGCGTTCATCCTGATCGATGACAAGGGGAATGACTTCTTCCAAAGCGTCGGGCCGGGATGCTCGGTGAAGCATTGATACTGATTCTATGAGGCTCCAAGCCGATGCTCTGACGATTGAGATCATACCTGAAGATTTCAGGTATGATCCGAGTTCGGCGGACAACATTCGGACGTACGAACGCGCTTATCGGTTAGGAGATCCCCAGTCCTCGGTTCACGGCGTGAAGGTTTACGCAGATGAGCACTTGATCGCGAGCGCCGTATTAATCGCCGGAGGCGGAGCTTCTGGAGTTCATGAACGTACGGTATTGGTCGCGCCAAGCGTGATCTATGTCGCCGTCGGCGATCATGTCGTCTGTTTGTCTTTGCCGACGCTCGAACTGGCTTGGGCGACGCAAACGGATTGGGCGACATGCTTCGGAGTTCATGCCATTCCTGGTAGCACCGATGTTTTGTCTCATGGTGAAGTTGAAATCGCACGTGTGAACAACTCAGGGCGCATCTTGTGGTCAACTAGCGGCAAAGACATCTTCACCGGAGAAATCGCGATTGACGATCAGACTGTTAAAGCCGTCGATTTCGAGGGGGAAAGCTACGTCTTCGATCTCTTGACCGGAAAACCACTGACCGGCCAGCAGTTTGCTTGAGCCGAGCCGGAGGCTCGAAAGAGATTAGCCGGTGGTGAAGGTCGCGGAGCGACCGGGAACCACCGGAAACGAACCTCCCCACCATCCCCGATTCGGGATGCGCCCCGGCAGGGGCGCGAGAAGCGTGCGCATGCCCTCGACGATGTTGCCCGCCAGACCCCGCGGCCCTTCTCGCGCCCTTCCAGGGCGCGGCGGCAATTTGGGGTGGTGGGGCGTGCTGTTCCGGTGGTTGCACCACCGGCTAATTTCTGGCGTGCCTCCGGCACGAACTGACGGGACGCGAATTGGCAATTCTGGGCTTCTTTTGTGCCTCCGGCAAGGTGCCCAATCCAACGTGATGTGCGGAAATTCATCGTTGCGTGCCTCCACCCAATCTGAAACCATCCCGCATGGCCTCGACGCATCTCTCGTTGCATTACCATCTCGTGTTCAGCACGAAAAACCGGGAACCCTGGCTCTCGCCGACGCATCGGCCACGCGTTCAGGAATACATTGGCGGCATCATCCGAAACATGGACGGCGTGGCGCATGCGGTGGGCGGCACGGGCGATCACCTCCACATCGCCGCCGGTCTGCGGGCGACGCATTGTCTGGCGGATGTGATGCGGGAGGTGAAGAGTGAATCCTCACGCTGGATTCATGAGGAACTGCGGCTGGCGGGCTTTGCGTGGCAGGAGGGCTACGGGGCGTTCACCTTTGCCGCGCCCGATTTGGAGGCTGTGCGGGCCTATGTGCTGAACCAGGAGGAGCATCATCGCGTGAAAACGTTTCAGGAAGAATACGTGGCGATGCTGAAACGCGGAATGGTGGCGTATGAGGAGCGGTTTTTGTGGTAGAGCGGGTTTCTTGCGCCTTTAAACCAAAATAATATTGGCTAAAAGCCAAGTTGATCTTGGCAAAATACCAAGATAATATGGAATTATGAAACCCCTTGATGGCTCAACTCTTGAAAATGCTCTTCAGACGGTGTCGGAGGTTCTCGCTCAGGATGGGGCGGAAAGGGAGACCGTGGTGATCTGTGGTGGGGCAGCGTTGCTAAGCTTGGGATTCATTACCCGACGCACGAAGGACGTGGATGTGCTGGCCGGGGTGAATCCGGTGGACGGACTGGTCGATCCCCGGCCCTTTTCACCGGCTTTGAAGCGGGCGGTGGAGGAGGTTGCGAAAGCACTGGGGCTGCCATCGAACTGGTTCAATGCGGGACCAGCGGATCAAGTGATGGCGGGGCTGCCAGAGGGCTTTCTCTCACGCCTTCAACGGCGTGAGTATGGGAGCCACCTGACGGTGTTTCTGCCTGATCGTTATGATTTGATCCATCTGAAACTCTTCGCCGGAGTGGACCAGGGGCCAGGACGACACTGGTCGGACCTGAAGGCGTTGAACCCGACAACGGACGAGATGCTGGCTGCCGCCCGATGGGTGTTGGGCCAAGACGCTGGGGACGTCTTCCCCGGTGTGGTGAGAGATGCTCTGAGATTCCACGACTATGCCGAAATCGCTGACCAACTCTAGAGACGAGCTGCTCTCAGCCGTGCGTGACCTGCTGTGGCAGCAATGGGCCAGCCTGGGAGCAGGCGTGGATGATGCCGCATCCATGCCTGCAACGCAGGTGATCGACCCCGAGGCGCTGCTGCTGGCGACGTCTCACTTCGGCCGCCGGGAGCCACGGCTCTTTGATGAATCACTGGGGTGGATGGCCCGTTACGGCGGGCTGATCAACGTGCAGCGTCTGAAAAACCTGCAACGTGAGGGACTGCTCGGTGAGAAGAGCATCTTCGCTGCGATGGCCGCCCATGTGAAGCGGGAGGGTGGCCTGACCAAGTGGGAAACGCTCGCCAACACTTCCCAAGCAACACCGAAGCATGAGCCGGAACCCTTTTTCATCACGGACAGCTCCAAGCCCGCTCACTGGGGCGAGGCGGATGCCGATTTCCTCTCCCGTGGATGGCTAAAGGCACCTGCGCGGCAGCGGGATCTCACCATGCCGCCGTCACCAGCAAAAAGCAGCAATGTCCTGCTCACTCTGCGGGCACTCATCGGCGTCTCCGCTCGGTGTGAGGTCATCTTGTACCTGCTGACTCACCCATTCGGCAAAGTGGCTGACATGGTGGATCTCACCGGTTACTCGGGCCAGGCGATTTTGAACGTGCTGGATGAAATGACGCTCTCCGGCACGATCTACACGGACGGTGGCCGCACTGTTGACTCATGGAAAAAAAAGGGCCGTGGGAGATCGTTGCGTTACTCGCTCAAACCGACGGACTGGCTTCCTCTGTTACCGGCGGCGGCTGAAGTGCGGTGGCAGCCATGGTTTGCACTCTTATCTCTCGCGCAAGCCACCGAAATCGCACTGGCGGCCGATTCCGGCACCCATTCTCTACTGCCCGCCATGCAAGTCCGTCGAGTGCTGGATACACTGACACCCCAACTGGCTGAAGCGGGAATCACCTCGCGGCTTGGCTGCTCGCCAAACATGACGGGCTCAGAGATGCTCAGCCAACTCACCGAAACCTTGCCTGGCGTGCTACGTTCGGCCTAAATCCCCTCACCATGCCCACACCCATCCGCGTCACCATCTGGAACGAATTCGTGCACGAGCGTCGAGATGCGGCGGTGGCGGCGATTTACCCGAAGGGCATCCACGGGCTGCTGGCGGAGGTTTTGGGCCAGCACGACGACTTCATCATTCGCACGGCGACGCTCGATGAGCCGGAGCAGGGCGTTTCGCAGGCGGTTCTCGATGAAACGGACGTTTTGCTGTGGTGGGGGCATGCGGCGCATGACGCGGTGCTCGATGAAACGGTCACGCGGGTGCAGCAGCGGGTGCTAGCGGGCATGGGGCTGATCGTTTTGCACTCGGGGCACTGGTCGAAGGTCTTCAAGCGGCTCATGGGCACGAGCTGTGCGCTATGCTGGCGCGAGGCGGGCGAGCGAGAGCGTGTGTGGGTGGTGAATCCGGGGCATCCCATCGCGGCAGGGCTGGGCGACTGCATCGAGATCGAGCAATCGGAGATGTATGGCGAGCCGTTTGGCATCCCGACGCCGGACGAGCTGATCTTTGTGTCGTGGTTCCAAGGCGGCGAGGTTTTCCGCAGCGGCGCGACGTGGACACGCGGCAGTGGGCGCATCTTTTACTTCAGCCCGGGGCATGAGGTGTATCCGATTTACCATCATCCCGATGTGCAGCGCGTGATCGCGAACGGCATCCGCTGGGCGCGGCCGCAGGGTTCACCCGCGAACACGCCGCGTCATGTGCCGGTGGAGCAGGCGCGGGAGAAGATCGCCGTACGCGGCGGCACGGTGCATTGAGGGCGAAGCAAAGTAGCCGTCATCGCTCCGCGTGACGAGCTGGGCGTGTTGTCAGCAGAGGCTGTCCGGCGTTATGCGCGGCTTTGTTCTGCTGGCGAAGGCACTGTGCTCATCACGCGGAGCGATGATGGCTACTGCCTTGTGATGTTCGCCCGGCCACCACGCAGCACATACTTCTGAATCTTGCCGGTCGCGGTCTTGGGCAATTCGGCAATGAACTCGAAGCCATGCGGCACTTTGAAGTGGGCGAGGTGTTCGCGGCAGAACAGGCGCAGCGCTTCGGGCGTGGTTTCGGCACCGGGCTTGAGAACGATGAAGGCCTGCGGGGTTTCGCCCCACTTTTCGTGCGGAAGACCGACGACGGCGGATTCTTGAACGGCAGGATGACGCAGCAGCACGCCCTCGACCTCCACAGAGGAGATGTTTTCGCCGCCGCTGATGATGATGTCCTTCCAGCGGTCACGGATTTCGATGTAACCGTCGGGATGCACGACGGCGGCATCGCCGCTGTAGAACCAGCCGTTGCGGATGGCCTTGGCGGTGGCGGCGGGGTCGTTGTAGTAGCCTTTCATCACGGCGTTGCCGCGAATGATGATCTCGCCCATCGCGGTGCCGTCTTGGGCGACTTCGTTGCCTTCATCATCGACGACGCGAACCTCAGCGTTGGCGAGGTATTCGACGCCCTGGCGTGCTTTGATGATGGCGCGGGCCTGCGGCGTGAGCTGCGCATGTTCGGGGCGCTGTTCGCTGATGGTGACGATCGGCGAAACCTCGGTGAGGCCGTAAATATGGGCGATTTCCCAGCCGAGTTCGCCTTCGACGCGCTCGATGGTGGCTGCGGCGGGCGGTGCGCCGGCGGTGAAGACGCGGACGCCGCGCGGTGCGTTTTTGCGAATTTCTTCCGATGCGCTGGCGATGCCGATGAGCACCGTGGGAGCAGCACAGAGCAGCGTGACGCTTTCACGTGCGATGGCTTCGAAGATCAGGCGTGGATCGGCCTTCGGGATGCAGACATGGCGGCCACCGACGGCGGTGATGGCCCAGACGAAGCACCAGCCGTTGGCGTGAAACATGGGCAGCACCCACAGGTAACCATCCGCTGCGGTGATGCGCGTGTGCATGAGGTGGCCCATGATGTTCAGCGCGGTGTTGCGATGCGTGACCATGACGCCCTTCGGATTCGCCGTGGTGCCACTGGTGTAATTGAGCGCGATCATTTCCGTCTCGACGACCTCGGCGGGCACAAAGTCCGGCGCGGAAGCGGCCAGCGTGGCCTCATAGTCGATCCAGCCGGCTTTTTGACCACTGAAGGCAATGAAGTGCTCCACGCCGGGCACTTGATCACGGATCGAATCGACGGCGTCGAGGTAATCGGCATGCACACAGACGACGCGGGCACCGCTGTGGTTCAGGATGTAGGCGAAGTCAGCGGCGGTGAGGCGGAAATTGATCGGCACGATCACCGCGCCGATCTGCGGCACGGCGTAGAAAGCCTCCAGATGAGCGTGGGTGTTCGGTGAGATGGTGGCGATGCGTTCGCCGGCCTGCACGCCGAGTTTTTGCAGCGCGGCGGACCAGCGGTCGCAGCGCTCGAAGAATTCACGGTAGGTGAAGCGGCGATTGCCATCGACCACGGCTTCGCGGTCAGGATACAAACGGCGGGCGCGGCGGGCGAAGTCGAGGGGCGAAAGCGGCGTTTCCATGGAATTCCGCCGATCATAGAAAGGCCTGGTCAGGCATGGCGAGCGAAAACATGCGCGGAGTTTTCGATGCCGCCGTGATTCTTGCCGCGACTTTGCCGTCAGATGGCGTTATGGAAAGTCCACATGACCGACATTGACCTTGAAACACTCGCCGTTCGCATCCGCCAGTCGCTGGGCTGCAGCAAAGATCTGGCCGCAGACTACGCGAAGGGCATCAGCAACCCGCCCGAGATCATCCATGGGAAGATCTTGGTGCGTGATGCCGAGGGCCGCATCGTGGCCCGCGTGCCGGACAGTGTGCTGGCGTGAGCTCAGGCCGGGCTCTCGTCGCTGTCCAAAACAAAAGCCACGGAACCGACGAGGCGGCTCCGTGGCTGAACCTGGATTCAGGTTTTGGGGGGAAGGATCAGGCCGGGCGTGCTTCGATGCTGGCCACCATCTTGCGGACGTGGGAGGCCTTGGAGGCGCGGGGCTTCAGGATGGCGAGGCTTTTGGCAAAGGAGCCCCATTTGATGACGCTGATCGTCACGCGGCGGGTGCCCCAGAGGTTCATGGCGCTGTGCGTCGGCTTGTAGAGGTCGATGGTCTTTGTGCCGACGAGCGCGGAGCCGTAGTCGTCCACGATGTAGATCGAGGGATCGCCCTGGATTTGGAAGACGGTGCCCACCGGGTAGATGGACCAGTCAGCGGCGGCGCTGCGGATCTGGCCATGCTTCAACTGGGTGCCGGCGGCGGTACGAGCACCGTATTCGATGTGATCACTCTCGGTGTGAGTGTAAGCGGTGGTTCGGACACCAGCGATAACCTGGCCTGGAGTGCCTGCTGGGGTTGTGGTTGAGCTTTTAACTTCTTCCGCGAAAGCGGAGGCGCACAAGGCAGCGAGGCACAGGAGGGTGGTTCGGATCAAAACGTAGTTGGGTTGTTTGGGTCGCGCTTCGCCGGGGTGGTTGGTCCAGGCGGAGGGGCGCGCATGCTCCCGAGGTAGCCGGACCTGTCAACGCGGGTTTTCCCGGCCCAAACCGGCCGCAAACCTCGATTTTCCGGCCTCCATGGCCGAATTTAGTGCCATGCGGTCACTTCAAACGGAGAACCGCCCCGTAAGCCTCCGCCCCGCCGGGGGAAGTCATGGTCTGGCCGCCGAACGTCGCAGGTGCGCCACAGGAACCTGAAAAAATAAGTCTTCCAGAGGGGTACCAGGCCATGGTGTAGGCGTTGTCGCCCTTGATTCCGCCGCTCGGAAGCAGCCATTCGACCCCGCCCTTTTCGTCCAGAGCGGCGGTGAAGATGTCCGTGGCGCCTTGCGATGTGAGCGTCTGCCCAGCGAAGGTGGCCGTCTGGGAAAACTCACCTGTGACGAAGCAATGACCCGTGTGGTCGGTGGCGACGCCGAGGCAGTAATCGGTGGCCGGGCCTTGAATGACATGGCTCCAGACGAGTTTGCCTTCGGGGCTGAAATGAGAGAGCACACCGTCGCTGTCTTTGTCGCCGGTGGTTTTGATGGGGCCACCATTGAGTTCGCCTTTGAACATCCCCGCGCACCAAGTGCGGCCTGCGGTATCGACGGTGATCTCGTGAAAGCCCGCGCTCGGCACGCCGGGCAAGGTGGCAGCCCAGACGCCTTCGCCTTCGGGCGTGAGTTTCAAGACGACGCCGGCTTGGCCTTTGGTGACTTCGATGGATGCGGAGCCGATGCTACCCACGCCACCGCCGCTGCCGCCGATGTAGATGTTGTCTTTGCCATCGACGCCCAAGCCATGCCCGCTGCCGGAGAATTTGCCGCCAGTGGTCTTCGCCCACTTCAGCGTGCCTGCGGCATCGTATTTGGCGCAGAAGATCGGTCGTGTGGTGCTGCCCGCGTTCACGGTGACGTCGCCAAATTTCGCCTCGCCTGCCACAGCTCCGGTGACGACGATGTCGCCCTTGGAATCGACCACGATGCCGTGGCCGTAGTCGTAGCCTTTGCCACCAGCGGTTTTGATCCACAGCAGCGTGCCAGAGGGATCGTATTTCGCGACGAAGATGTCGTAGTCGCCCGAGTTAGGCAGCGTCTGGCCGTTCGCCTGGGCGTCGGTGCTTTGGTAATGGCCCGTGACGTAGGCATTGCCCGCTGCATCCGTCGCCACGCCGTAACCGCGATCCACCAGACTGCCGCCGAGGCTGCGCACCCAGAGGAAGCGGCCTTCTTTGGACACCTTGGCGACGAAGAAATCCATCCCGCCCAGTCCGGTGCGCTTCAGATCGCCAAAGGTGCCGTCATCGGTTGTTTCACCGGCGAAGAAGACGTTTCCTTCGCGATCAAAAGTCACGGCACGCGTTTTGTCGCTCTTTGCTCCTCCACCAGCGGCCACCCATTCGAATGTGGGTGTGGCGGCTTGAAGTGACGTGGCAAACAGGGCGAGGCAAAGCGTGCGGAGGGAAATCATGGCCCGCAGCATACGGGCGCATGCAGACCGGTGTTTCTACCTTACTGGATCGGCGAGAAGTCCGTCGCTTTCATATAGACGCTCTTCACGCCTTCAGCCTGCGGCTGGATGGTCAGCGGGCCGTCCTTTTCGCTCTCGGCCTTCGCCTTGATCCAATCGGGATCGGCACGGAACGCGGTGAAGGAGGCGATGCCGGCTTCCTTGCTGGCATGGGAGAGGATGTAGATCAGCTTCGTGCCCGCACCCTTCTCCTTGTCCGTCGGCACCCAGTAGGCGAGGTGGCTCATGCCGTGCTTGCTGAAGAGCTTCATCGTGTGGTTGCTGAAACGGGCGTGCAGGTCGTTCAGCTTGCCTTCGGGCGTGGTGTAGGTGCGCAGTTCAAACACGCGCGGCTTGTCGCCCTTGGCGACGGTCAGCGGCGGCGAGTACTCAGTCGGGGTCATGAAGATCGACTCCGGTGCTTTGGCGAGAATCTTGCCGTTCGCCTCGCTCGCCTTCGCGGCGGCTTTCCACTCAGGGTCCGCGCCGAAGGCCTTGAAGCTCGCCTTGGCCGCATCGCGGCTCTTGTGCTCCAGCACGTAAATCAGCGTGGTTTTGGAGCCGTTCTCCTCATCCACCGGCACCCAGTAACCGACGTTGCCGATGCCGTGCTTTTCAAACAGCTTGCAGGTGTGGTCGCGGAAGCGTGCCAGCAAGGCGTCGAGCTTGCCTTCGTTGCAGGTGTAGATGCGCAGTTCATAGACGCGCGAGTCATCGGCGGCGTGGATCATCGTGGAAAACAGGCCGGCGAGGGCCAGGGCGAGAAAGGTGAGGCGCTTCATGAGGGGGGAACAAACGCTTCGCGACTCGCGGCTTATCACGAAGCCGCTGCCAGAATGCCCGCTGCTTTGTGCAGCGTCTCCTCGTGCTCATTTTCCGGCACAGAATCAGCGACGATGCCGGAGCCGACGTGGAAGGTGATTTCATCGTCTTGTTGCACGGCGGTGCGGATGGCGATGTTCCATTGGCTGCGGCCGTCGAAGCCGAACCAGCCGATGGCGCCGGTGTAGAGGCCGCGGGGATGGGGTTCGAGCTCGGCGATGATCTCGGTGGCGCGTTTTTTCGGCGCGCCAGTGATACTGCCACCGGGGAAGCAGGCGCGGAAGGCATCGACGTGATCGACATGGGGCCGGAGCGTGCCGGTGACGGTGGAGACGAGGTGAAACACCTGCGCGAAGCTTTCCACCCGCCACAGCTCGGGCACGGCGACGCTGCCGAACTCGCAGACCTGGCCGAGGTCGTTGCGCTCGAGATCGGTGATCATGAGCAGCTCGGCGCGTTCTTTGGCGGAGGCGGTGAGCTCGCGCACGGCGGCGCTGTCGCGCTCGGGATCGCCGACGAAACGCGGGCGCGTGCCTTTGATGGGACGGGTGGCGATGCGGGAGCCGCGCATGTTTAAAAACAACTCGGGCGAGGCGGAGAACACCGTTGTTCCGGCCAGTTGCATGAAGGCGGCATGCGGGGCAGGGGAGACGGTGCGCAGTTTTAAATAGAGCGCCAAAGCGTTCGCATCCTGCGGCCAGTGGGCTTTCCAGGGATAGGAGAGGTTGACCTGATAGATGTCTCCGGCGGCGATGTAGTCCTGTGCGCGCTGGACGCTGCGGATGAAGTCGTCACGGGTGACTTGGGGTTCGAAGTGGAGTTGGGGGGAGGGGAGCAGCGAGTTGTTAGGAGTTAGAGGTGAGAAGTTAGAAGTGAAGTGGCCGAACTCGAACCACTTTGCCGTGTCGTGATCGTAAACGAGGCCGTGCGGATAGATGCCAAAGGTGAAATGGCCGTCGTAGCCGACCCAGCCGTACAAACCACCAGCGGCGGCACGGGGCGTGCGCAGGGCGGCGCGGACTTTTTCCCAATCGTGGTCGATGTGGCCCTGCAAAATCGCCACGGGTTCGGCGGTGAGGACGGAGATGGCTCCGGGGGTGGGCAGGGAGGAGTCCATCCAGACGAAGCCCTCGCGGTGGCACAGTTGCGCCGCGATTTCGGCAGGTGTGAAGGAAAAATCACACCGGCGGTGATGCGGTGACGTTTCCAAGGCATGAACGAACAACGGCAGGGTGTGCCCTTCCGGCATTTTGAACGAAGAACCCTGAAGCATTGACACTAGGAGGCCTAAATCGTACCATGACCGTCTTTTTCAGCAACCTGTGACTCCCCCTTCCACCATTCTCACTCCTGACCGCGATCGCTCTTCGGCGATGGCTTGGGGGACGCTGTGCGTGCTGGCAGTGGTGCAAATGGGAATCGCCGTGAAACTGCTCACGGCCAAAGGCCCCATGGTGTCAGGAGCCGCTCCGGCAATGATTTCATCATCGCTGTCGGTTCCGACATCGAGTGTGGTGCCAGAGATCGGTCAGATCGCCGCTCCGCCGAGTTCGACTGCCCCGCCATTGCCGGGAACGCTGATGACAGCACCGGCTCCGATTGTGGCTGCCTCCATTTCCAGCGCACCACCGCCGATCGGTTCGTTCCAGAGAACGGACACGCCAATGCCAGCGCCTTCCACTCCGGTCCTTCCTCCGGTCAGATCCGCTCCCGTCGCGCCTGTGGCTCCAGCGCCGAAACCAGTCGCACCCCCATCGACTGCGCCAGTAGCTCCTCCCGCCTTTTCATCGACCATGCCGCCGCCATCAGCGCCGAAGCCTGACGCTGCCACCGAGCTGCTGCGTGATGTGAATTACGTCGTGACCTCGGCCAAGGAAATCCGCGGCATGAGCGACATGCAGGGTGCGCTGGAGCTGCTGAAGCGCGCCGACCAGCTCAATCCCGATCATCCGGCGATCATCGCCGAGATGGCGCAGACCTACGAGCAGATGGGCATCACCGACAAGGCGACGGATTCCTGGCGACGCATCCAACTGCTGGGCACGACGAAGGCGGGCAGCTATTTTGAGCTCGCCTCCCGCAGGCTCGGCGCGGGCTCGGCCGCCGTGGCAGCACCGGCCATGCCGGGCGTGCCCGGCATGGAGAGTGAGAAGTTTCTGCGCCTCGGTGCCTGCCAGGTGGCGCGTGATTTCACGGTGAACACGGGTGAGCGCTATGTGCTGCGTGTGCCCATCGCCCGCGCCGGCAACCATCCCATCGACGGCAAGGCCGTGAATCTGGAAGTATTTTTCTTCGACCGGGTCAATGGCACGAAAGTAGCGCAAACCATCGCGCCTGAACCCGTCGAAACGTGGCAGTCCGCCCCGGTGGACTGGAGCGGCACCGGCGAGGAGACGCTGGATGTCGTGTACCACCTGCCCGCGCTCTCCGCCGCTGAAGTCCAGCAGCACGGACGCCGTTCGTATTACGGCTACATGCTGCGTCTGTACCATAACAACAAACTCCAGGATGTGGCCGCCGAGCCCCGCGATCTCCTGGAGTTCGGATCCGCACCGGGCTCTGCTCCTGCCGGTGCCAATCCGCTCCTCCCGCCTGTGGGGAGGTGATCGCCACCCGACACCGCACGCATGACTCTTCTGTTTGTTGATTCCAACGCCGCGCTGCGCGGCACACGCACCATCTGGCTGAGGGAAAACCTCCCCGGCTTCACCATTGTCGATTTCCCCGGTCCAGCGCTCGCCACGGCGTGGATCGCGAAGGCTGACTCGCTCGATGTGCTCGTGACCGAGGCCATCTTTCCCACTCAGGAGACCGGCTTCACGCTGCGCGACACGGCGCGGGCACGCTTTCCCCAAGCACGTGTGCTGTTCACCACACGCTATGACTTGACCGGGTTTGAAGCTCAAATTGCTGACGGGCTGGTGCTCAAAGACGCGCCCTACACGCCCGAAAAGCTGCTGGAGCGCGTCCGTTCCCTCATGACGCAAACCGTGGAGTCGGATGATCCCGCGCCGGTGATGCAGCCCGGCACCGTTCTGGGCAATTATCAGGTGCTGGAGCGGCTCTACGTCGAAAAAGAAGCCGAGACCTACCGTGCGTTGCAGGTCGCCGTTCAGCGTCCGGTGGCGCTGGTGCTGTTGAGGCCGGAGCAGTTGAAGCAGCCGCAAGTCGTCGCAAAATTCAAGGAACGCGAACGGGTGAAGGCCTCGCTGATGCATCCGCGCATCGCCCCGCTGTATGAGGCGGGCGAGGCCAACGGCTGGCTGTTCTACTCCCGCGAACTGCCTCGTGGGCGCAGCCTGGCCGAGATCGAGCTGACGGATGAAGCACTCAGCGAGCGGCGGCTGGCCGAAGTGCTGCACGGCGTGGCGGAGGCGATGCAGTTTGCCACCGAGCGCGGCTACCATCACCGCAGCCTCGCCCCGCGCGACATTTACATCGATGCCGAGCATCAGGCGAGCATCGTGAACATCTTCCGGCCTGCGGTGGATGACAAACGCGATGCGAAAGCGGACGTGCGCGCGTTTCTGGACCTGCTGCGCCCGATTGCCTCGGACGGCAAGGCGCGCGGCCTGCTGCAATCCCTCGCGGAGGCGAATCATGACTGGAAGGGGCTGCTCAACGCCCTCGATGACGTGCGAGATGACATGCGTGAGCGCAGCATCGTGCGCAAGATCGAGGCGGAGACGATGCCGGTGAACGTGGATGGTCAGAAACCGTGGTGGGTCTGGATGATGATCGTCCTCACCCTCGTCATCGTGGCCGCCTTGGGAGCCTTCATGAACGGCTCGAACACCACGCCGGCGGCCAACGCCACGGCGCTGCCCATTGAACTGGTGAAAATCCCCGCAGGAAGCTTCGAGTATCAGCAGAACGAACAGGTCAAACTGCCGGAGTTCTGGATCAGCAAGCATGAAGTCACCATCGGCCAGTATGCCGAATTTTTGCAGGCGCTGAAGACTGCCGTGCCGGGAGCCCATGATCATCCGCTGCAACCCAAGACGAAAACCGGCCACGAGCCTGTGAAGTGGAGCCAGTATCACGCGGCCGCCGAGGCGGGCACCACCTTCAACGGCGAAAGCATCACGCTGAACACTCCTGTCTCCCAGGTGGACTGGTGGGATGCGTATGCCTTTGCCAAATGGAAGGGCCAGCGCCTGCCCACCGAGCAGGAATGGGAAAAAGCCGCCCGTGGCGCAAAAGGTTTCCGCTATCCTTGGGGCAACGAGCCGCTCAACAACGCCGCCAATCTCGGCGACGACTACAATGCCGCCCCCAAGTCCAAGGGTGGAAAGATCGACGGCTACAACCTCTGGGCTCCCATCACACGCATCACGCGGGATGTCAGCCCCTATGGTGTGTGCGACATGGCAGGCAACGTAAGCGAATGGACCGCAGGTGAGACCCAGGATGGCGAATGGCCCGCGCATCCTGATTACATCGACATCACAGTGCCGGTCGTGCGTGGCGGCCACTTCGGCTTGAAGAGCAATGACCACCTGCTCACCGACCGCCGCTTTCCAGAATCCGCAAACGAGGCTACACTCGCCCGGGGATTCCGCACCGCCTCCAGCACCGCCCCCGCCAAACCAAAACCTTGAAGCTTATGAACCGCATCCTTTTGCTGCTGACCTTCTGCCTGCTCTCCGGCGCCGCCCATGCGCAGTATGTCACCAACCTCACGTTGCAGAAAAACCAGTTTCTCACGGGAGAGCCGGTTGTGGCCGAGGTCACCATCATCAATCGTTCCGGTGCCGACGTGATCGTTGGCGGCCATGGCGCGCGTGACTGGCTGCATTTTGAAATCACCGAGGCGGAAGGTCGCAGGCTCTCTCCCGTCACCATCGGTTCGGAAAAGCCCATCACCATGAAAGCGGGCGGCACCATGAAGCACACCGTCGAAATCTCCGGCGGCTATTCCACCGCCGACCTCGGCACCTACAACATGATCGCCAACGTGCTGCATCCGCTCAGCGGACAATTCTATGTGTCCAACAGGGCGCGCATGACCATCACCGACTCGAAGCCAAACATGTTCGACCAGCCGTTTGGCGTGCCGGAAGGTTTTCCCAACGCAGGTCGAGCGCGTCGCTACCAGGTCATCCTGTTTCGTGAGCTCAACACGCTTCAGCTCTACTGCCGCATCACCGATGACCGCAGCGGAGCCTACATCGCGACCTTCCTCCTGGGCTCGGTCAACATGGCCACGCAGCCGCAGATCAGCATCGACCCCAAAAACAAGCTGCATGTCTTCTTCATGGCCCAGCCTCATGTTTACTGCCATGCCATCGTGAACCCGGACGGCAAAATTTTCAAACGAGCCTACTACCGCGATCAGGAGGGCAACCGCCCTTCGCTTCAGGTGGGTGGCGGATTCCCGCAGGTGGTGGGTGGTGTTTACTTCGATCCGGGTGCGCCTCCGCCGGAGAAAAAGAAAATGCGCAAGGCCTCCGAGCGTCCGCCCGGCCTGTAGCTTACAAACCAGTCTGAAAAGCGGAACGCATCCGTTCTTGCCCTGACATCATCTGCCAGCTAACAACTGGCGTCATGAATGTTTCATGGTTCGATTTCGCCTCCGGCACACAGCTCTACTGGGCCGTCGCCATTTTCGCCTCCGTGCTGCAGGTGTTCCTCCTCATCGGTGCCCTCATGGGTGGCGGTCATGATTTCGACCACGGTGCTGATTCGCATGACGGCAGCACCGGTGATGCCGTGAAAATCTTCTCGCTGCGTGTGCTCGTCGCCTTCTTCGTCGGTTTTGGCTGGGCGGGCGTCATGGGACAGCGCAACGGCATGTCTCCCGGCTCCACCGCTCTCGCCGCCCTCATCTCCGGCGTGATCTTCATGCTGTTGCTCTTCGCCACACTACGTTTTCTCATGTCGATGCGCGATGACGGCTCGTTGCAGTATGAAAGCGCCATTGGTCTGCGCGGACAGGTCTATGTGACCATTCCTGCTGCACGCGAAGGCATCGGCCAGATCGAGGTCATGCTCCAGGGCCGCCTCATCACCGCCAGCGCCGTCACCGATTCTGAACGCGCGCTCGCGCCGCAGCACGGCATCGAAATCACCGCGCTCATGCCGCCCAACACCTTCGTCGTCAAACCCACCTCTTAATTTCACTCCCACAACCATGTTCGACACTCCCATGATCCCCGTCCTTGCCGGCATCGCTGCCATCCTCGTCTTCGCCACGTTCGCGTTCTTCGCCTCGCGCTACAAACGCTGCCCCTCCGACCGCATCCTCGTCGTTTACGGCAAGGTCGGCGGCAACAAATCCGCCCGCTGCGTGCATGGCGGCGCGTCCTTCGTGTGGCCGGTCATTCAGGACTACGCCTACCTCAGCCTCACGCCGATGCCCATCGACATCCAACTGCGTGGCGCGCTCTCGCAGCAAAACATCCGCGTCAACACGCCCTCCACCTTCACCGTCGGCATCAGCACCGAACCCGGCGTGATGGAAAACGCCGCAGAACGACTCCTTGGGCAAACGCAGCCGCAGATCCAGGAACTCGCCAAGGACATCATCTTTGGCCAGATGCGCGTCGTCATCGCCACGATGCCCATCGAGGAAATCAACGCCGATCGCGACAAGCTCATCGCCAACATCTCCAATGGAGTCGAAGTCGAGCTCAAAAAAGTCGGCCTGCGTCTCATCAACGTCAACGTCCAGGACATCACGGACGAGTCCGGCTACATCGAGGCCCTGGGCAAGCACGCCGCCGCCCGCGCCATCAACGAGGCCAAGATCAAGGTCTCCCAGCAGGAGCGCGACGGCAGCATCGGTGCCGCCGAGGCGGACAAAGAAAAGCGCATCCGCGTCGCCCAGGCTCAGGCCGAGGCCGTCACCGGGGAAAACCTTTCCGCCGTCGAAATGGCCAACTCCATGGCCTCCCGCCGTGAAAAGGAAGCCGAAGCCGACCGTGTCGGTTCTGCCGCTGAGAAAGTGGCCAGCGCCAAGGCCCTGCAGGAGTCCTACATGGCCGAAGAAGCCGCTGAGCGTCAGCGCGCCAAGCGCGAGGAAGCCGCCCAGATGGCCAGCATCATCGTCCAAGCCGAAATCGAGAAGCGGAAGATCGAAGTGCTCGCCGAAGCCGAGAAAAACCGCGTGCGCATCAATGCTGAAGCCCAGCGTCTCCGCATCGAACTCGAAGCTGAGGCTGAAAAGCGCCGCATCGAACTCGTCGCCCAGGCCGATGCTGAAAAAATCCGCATCATCAAGGAAGGCGAGGCCGCCGGTCTTAAAACCTACATGGAAGCCGAGGCCGCAGGCACATTGGCCCAGCTCGAAGCCCGCGCCAAAGGCTTCCAATCCATCGTCACCGCCGCTGGTGGCGCCGACAAGGCCGCGCAGCTCATGGTCACCGAGCAGTTGCCCGGACTCGTCGCCGAACAGGTCAAAGCCATCTCCGGCATCAAGATCGACAAGCTCACCGTTTGGGATTCCGGCCGCACCGGCGAAGACGGCAAGACCCGCACCGCCGATTTCCTCTCCGGTCTCGTCGGCTCCGTGCCTCCGCTGCACGAGATCGCCACCAACGTCGGCATCGAACTCCCCGGCTATCTCGGCAAGCCTGCCGCTAAAAAACCCACGCCTCCAAGTGACAGCAAAGCCAGCTAAGGCGTCCCCTGCCCGCAACGCTTCGCGTAGCGATGCGGGCGGGCAGTCCTCCTACTCGAACTCGTCCTCGATCATGCCACTCCGCCTCGTGTTCAGCCTCGGCGAACCGGTTTTGAAGTAAACCGCGATCACTTCGTCGGCTTCGGCAGCGCCTGCACCAGCAGGCTGTAGAATTCATTCTCTTCCGGAGTTTCGCCGTCGCTTTTGAGGATGTTCTTCACCACTCCGAGCACTTCCTTCTGCGTCGCCTTCGTCGTGAAGGACTGCGCCTTCTCGTTGATGTAATCAAACATCGCATCGTCGCTGTCCGCCGCTTCACGCGCACGGGCGAACGACTCCTCGATGAACAGGCTCTTCGGATACTCCGAGTCCCAGCCCTCAGCGATGAAGGCCGACTCCACCAGCCGCTCCTCCGTCAGCGAAACATGCGCATCCGCGTAGATCGAGAGGGACAGGAGATCGAACAAGGCTTCGCGATTTTTCTGGGTCATGAAACCATCTTGGCAAGAACCGCTCTCACGATCAAGCATCACTTCTCTTGACCACTGACCTCGGACTCTTGACCATCCCGCCCCATGTCCGACGCAGCCACCACTCCCATGATGAAGCAGTACCTCGCCATCCGGCGTGAGCTGCCGGAGGACGTGCTGCTGTTCTTCCGCCTGGGTGACTTTTATGAGCTGTTCTTCGAAGACGCGAAGGTCGCCTCGCCCATCCTGAATGTGGCTCTCACAAAACGAAACGGTGTGCCGATGTGCGGCGTGCCGCATCACAGCTCGCAGGGTTACATCGCGAAGCTGATCAAAGGCGGCAAGCGCGTCGCCATCGCGGAGCAGACCACGGAGCCGACACCGGGAAAAATTGTCGAGCGGGCCGTGTCGCAGATCCTCAGCGCGGGCACGATCAACGACCTCAATCTCCTCGACTCGAACCGCCCCAACTACCTCGCCGCCGTGTTTCGTTCGGGCAAGAAACTCGGCCTCGCTTATGTCGATCACACCACCGGCGAATTTGAAGTCGGCGAGTTCAAGGACACTACCGAGCTCGCCGACGAACTTGAGCGACTTCAGGCCAGCGAACTGCTTTTCAGTGATGATCAGCGCGATGTGATCGACGCCCTCGGCAGCCCCGGCAGTGCGCAGCCCATCGAAAGCTACCTTTTCCTGCTCGATCAGGCACAGCACAGCCTCACGCAGCACTTCAAAGTGCAGTCGCTCGACGGCTTCGGCTGCTCCGGCATGAACGCCGCCATCTGCGCCGCCGGTTGCATCCTGCAATACCTGCAATTCCAGCTCCGCCGCAGTGTCGATCACATCCAGCGCCTCCGCGTCGGCCAGACGAACGACTGCGTCCTCATCGACGCCGCTAGCCAGAGCCACCTCGAACTCGTCAGCGCACGCGGCGGCACGCAGCACACCCTTTTGAGCGCCCTCGACCGCACCTGCACGCCGATGGGTGCCCGCAAAATGCGCCACTGGGTGCTGCATCCGCTGCGTGATCTCGATGCCCTCACGCAGCGCCAGGACATGATCGCCGCGCTGCTCGACGAGCCGATTTTACTCGGCCAAATCCGCACCCTGCTCAAAGAAGTTCGCGATCTGGAACGCACCAGCTCCCGCCTCAGTCAAGGCAGCGGCAATGGCCGCGATTTGCAGGCCTTAGCCACTTCGCTGGAAGTCGTGCCTTCGCTGAAAACACTCCTGTCTGAATGGTCAACCCGGTCAGCCATGTCAGACCACCTGACCACACGCCTCCACGACCTCACCCCCATCTGCCAGGAAATCCA
>CAMCWM010000054.1 GCA_945882215.1 Akkermansia muciniphila
GCCAGAAAAAAACCGACGAGCGCCGGCCCACGCAACCCGGGCGTAGGCTGCCAGCGGGAAGTCGCGGCGGTGAACGCCAAGAAGACCATGTATGCCGCCGCCGATCCTGACGGCACGGTGTTCATCTACGATGCCAAAACGCTCAAACCCATCGGCGCGCCCTTCCAACATCCGCCTGCCGTCGGCGCGGTCACGCTGACTCAGGACGAAAAGCGGCTCATCACCTCGGGACGTGACCGTGTGGTGCGTGTGTGGGACATCGCCACGCGCCAGAACATCGTCACCATGAGCCATGACTCCTATGTGCCGGTGCTGGCGCTCAGTCCCGATGACGAGCGCCTCGTCACCGTCACCGATGAAGGCGAGCTGCGAGTGTGGAACCTGCGCACCGGCGATTGTCTCACGCCCGCCATTCGCGACACGCCACGCAACAGCAACGAGGGGGAAGAAGGCATCGTGGTCGCCCGTGTGTCCGAGGACGGGCAGAGCGTTCTGTTCCGCGTCTCCGGCCATGGTTTCTTCAGCGCGCCCATGCCGCCGAAAGGCGCGCCGCTTCCCGAATGGTTCCTCAAACTCGCGGAGAGCCTCGCCCGCCGCCGCCTGACGCCCGATGGCAGAACCGAGGAGCTGACGTTGGCGGATTACGAGGCCGCCGTCGCCGCCATTCCCAAAACACCCGCCAAGGACGAAGAAGCCGCCGCGCGCTGGGCCAACTGGCTGCTCGCCGCCGCCGCCACACGCCCGCTCTCACCGCAGGAGGACAAACCGTTTGAGGAATACCTCCGCGCGCTCAAGGAACAGGGTTCCCCCGCCGCCGCCCGCGAATACCTGCGCTATCGTCCCAAGGACAAAGAAGCCGCCGAGCGCTCCGCCAAGCTCGTTCCCGCGCTTCCCGAGTAACGGCTCGTCACACTCACCCCGCGATCACCGCCGCGCGCGCATTCTCCTCCGCGCCGGTTTTTTGCAGGTAGTAGTCGTAATCGCCTGAGTAGGCGGTCACCTTGCCTTCGGTGATGTGCAGCACCTTCGTCGCCAATGAGCGGATGAAATGCACGTCATGGGAGATGAAGACGAGCGTGCCTTCAAACTTTTGCAGCGCGAGGATCAGCCCTTCGATGGCCCAGATGTCGAGATGCGTCGTGGGTTCGTCCATCAGCAGCAGGTTTGGCGGATCGACGAGGAACTTGACCAGGTTCACGCGGCTTTTCTCACCACCGCTCAGCACGCGGCACTTTTTATGCACGTCCTCACGTTTGAAGAGGAAGGAGCCGAGAATGCTGCGCGCCTCATCCTCGCGGATTTCCGGCGCGACGCGTTTCAGCTCCTCCAGCACGCTGCAATCAGGGTCCAGCGTATCAGCGCGATGCTGCGAGAAGTAGCCGAGCTTCACATTGGTGCCGAGCTTGCGCTCGCCCTTCTGAAACGGCACCTCCCCGGCCAGAATCTTGATCAGGGTCGATTTGCCCGCGCCATTCGGCCCCACGAGCACCGTGCGTTCGCCGCGCTCGATTTCGAGGTCGAGTCCTTTGTAAACCTGCTTCGTGCCGTAGGCCTGATGGATGTCCGTCAGCGCGATCAGGCGTTGTCCGCTGCGTTGCGGCTGCGGGAAATTGAAGCGGAAGGCTTTCCGCAGCGGCCGCGGCTTGTCGAGCTTGTCCATCTTCGCGAGCTGCTTTTCACGGCTCTGCGCCTGTGATGCCTTGGATGCCACGGAACGGAAGCGGTCGATGAACTCCTGAATCTGCTCGATCTCCTTCTGCTGGTTCTTGTACGACTGCATCGCACGTTCCCAGTTCTCCTCACGCTGCTTGAGGTGCTCGCTGTAGTTGCCCTGGTAGGCGACGAGCTTGCCCTCGTCGATCTCATAGACCGACTGCACCAGCTCATCCATGAAATCACGGTCATGCGAGATGATCAGCAGCGCGCCGGGGTAGTTCTTCAAATAATTGCGGAACCACATCAGCGAGAGCAGGTCGAGGTGGTTCGTTGGCTCGTCGAGCAGCAGCAAGTCCGGCTCCATCACCAGCAGCCGCGTCATGTGCGCGCGCATCACCCAGCCGCCGCTGAACTCGCGGGCAGGCCGCGCGAAGTCCTCCTCCTTGTAGCCCAGGCCTTTGAGGATGCGTTTGGCCTTTGCCTCGGTCTGCGGGTCTTGCAGCGCGTCATGCTTGGCGTGCGCTTCGAAGTATTCCGGGCTGGAAACATCACCAGCGGCCTCAAATTCACGCAGAATCTTCTCCAGCGCCTCGATCTCACCCGCCTTGCCCGTGGCGACATCCAGCACGCTCTCGTTGCCGACGGGTTCACTCTCCTGCGGCAGGAAGCCGACCGTCGTCCATTCATCGCGGATGACTTCACCGGCGTCCGGCGTGTCCGTTTTGAGGATCAGTGAGAACAGCGTCGATTTGCCCGCGCCGTTCGGCCCCACCAGCGCCACGCGCTCGCCATAGTTGATGGTCATCGACGCGGCGCTGAACAGCGTGCGTGCATTGAAGGTCTTGGTGACGTCGCGAATGGTAAGCATGGGGGCGGATGAGGTAGGTCAGGGAGCGCTGGTTGCAAGGCGAAGCATGCCGGTGATGCGATCCACCCCCAGCCCTGCAGGCAAACGGTGAGGGACGGAGGCGTTTGAGACAGTCCGAAGGACTACTCCGCAGGGGTGAGCCTGCCGCACCTTTGACGATGGGCAGCCTTGACGAATGTCCTGCGTGACTGGCATTCTCTTTTAAATGAAATCGGGGATGAAAACTGCGGCGCGCATCTTGATGGTGATTTTCGTGGTGGTGGGCACATGGTGGCTGTGGGTGGTGTGGGGGCATGAGTACCGCTCTGTGGACCGGCTGGTGCGGCTGAAGGTGGTGTCGCCGGTCAATCATTGCCGGCTGTTGTGTTCGACGGGGTATTCGCGGGAGAACAGGTTCGTGTTTGAGTGCGAGCCGGGGGACATTTTGGCTGCTGACCAGGGGGGCATCCTGTTTAGGTCCGTGGACCTTGGGGACGAGCATCAGGCCACGATTTTTGAGGAGCGCTTGCGCGGGCTGATGGATGGCTGCATCCAGCCGCTGGTGAACTGGAAGGAAGCAGAGATATACACCGGGGACAGCGAGGTGCTGCTGGCCATGGTTTACACAGTGAAGTCCGGGGGCAGGTTTTTTGTGGCGGTGGATGTGTTTTAGAAAGCAGCGAGTCCATGCGCGGCTCTTTGAACAGATACATGCCCGGCATGAATGGCCCGCAGGGGTAAATCTACGGGGAGCAGACGCGCCGTCACCGTGGTGCCACCACTGCACGTGGTTTGTGCTCCGTGAGGATTTTTGACAGCGGCACCTCCACCGCATTCTCCCGGCCCAGGAACTCCAAAAGGACGCGCACCCGGTCCGCGCCGCTGAGCATCGCGTTCACGATGCCCTTCAGGCCGCGCATGGGCCCCTCGGTCAGTTCCACCGTGTCGCCGACCTTCACGTCCACCAGCACCTCGCAGATCTCCACGTCATGCATTTCCGCCTTCAGCTCCGCGATGGCCCTGTCAGGCACCGAGGTGAGGCTTCCGCCGAAATCGACCACCCGGATCACGCTTTGGGAGTATTTCACCGCCCGCATCGACTCGCTGGGAATGAACCGGGCGAAAAAATAGCTCGGGAACAGCGCCTCGACGAACCACACCTTGCCCCGCCGGGTGCTCTTTTGAAAACGGATGCGCGGGCAGTAGGTCTCCACGCCTTCCGGCCCCGCCATCATCGAGGCGGCGATGTGCTCGCACTTCGGGCGCGTGTGGACGACATACCAGGCCAGGGTGTTTTCTTTCTTTTCTTTCATGCAGGGGAGCAGCCTCAAACTGTCGCTTCACGCTGCCACGGCAACCTCAATCCTCCCGCAGGAACATCGCGTTTGCGCATTTGGGTGGTCTGCGCCACCTATGCGCCCGTTTTTCTCCGCCCGCCGCGCATGTTTGCCGACCTCTACGACTATCTCTACCACCAGGCTCCCGCCGGCGGCATTCCGCTGAAAGGAACCGGCATCGTCGTCGCGCTCGCGCTCATCGCGACGCATGGCTGTGCGCTGAAAAACACCGCCAAGACCCAGGCCTTCCTGAAAACCTTCCCCCGCACCTTCAAATGGGGTGTGATTCTTCTCACGATTGATTTCCTCTGGAGCGTCTTCGCCCTCGCAAACATGGACATGGGCGAGTTCTTCCACATGCGCCGCACCTTCATCATGATCGTCGCCGGTGGTTTCGTGGCGGTGCTGATCTATGTGAAGGAATTCCTCGCCGTGCGTGCTCTCGGCGCGCTCATGCTACTCGTCGCCGGACCGGTGCTCACCGCCGCCTTTCTACAGCCGCAGACCAGCCGCCTGCTGCTGCCCATCCTGGCCTACGTCTGGATCATCGTCGGCATGTACTTCATCGGCATGCCTTTCCTCATGCGTGACTGGATCAACTGGGTCGTCGCCAAACCGCAGCGCTGGAAACTCGCGACGTATTCCGGCATCGCCTACGGCGTGGTGCTGCTTGTGACGGCGATTCTGTTCTACTGATGAAGCCACAGCCACGTGTCCTCGTCATTCGTGGCGGTGCGATTGGCGACTTCATCCTCACGCTGCCCGCGATCCGGCTGCTGCGCGAAACCATCGCTGGATGTCACCTCGAAGTCATCGGCTATCCTGCCATCGCCGAACTCGCCCGCACCGCCGGTCTCGCGGATTCCGTGCGCAGTCTCGAACACCGCACGATGGCTCCGCTGTTCGCCAAAACCGCGCCCATCGACGAAGCGCTCGCCGAGCACCTGCGCAGCTTCAATCTCGTTGTCAGCTTCCTTTACGACCCCGACGGCCTGTTTCGCGCCAGCATGGAACGCGTCGGCGTCAAAACGCTCATCGAATGCTCACCACGCGTGCAAAGTGAAGGTGAACACGCATCGAAACAACTCGCGAAGGGCTTGGAAAAGCTCGCCATGTTTCTGGAGGACGATCACCTGCACCGAGCGCACTTTGAGCGCCGCCTTGATGACCAAACGCGCATCGCCATTCACGTAGGCAGCGGCTCGGAGAAGAAAAACTGGCCGGTGGAGAACTGGCTGCGTCTGGCCGATGAATTTTCGCCCGCCGAAGTCATTTTCATCACCGGTGAAGCCGAAGAAGCGCGTGGCGTGAAGGTCGCTCAACATACGAACTGGCATTCTCTACCGCTCTCCGAACTCTCCACCCGCCTCAGCACCTGCACGGCCTTTCTCGGCCACGACAGCGGCATCTCACACCTCGCGGCAGCCTGCGGGGCGCCTTCGCTGCTGCTCTTTGGCCCCACCGATCCAGCGGTGTGGGCACCGCCGCAGCCTTGGGTGCGGATTTTGCGCGAGGAAAGCCATGATTTGTCCTCGCTGCCCTTTGAGCGCGTGAAATTGGCCGCCGCGCAAGTTGTGTCAAAATCGTAGCGTGTTAGCATCCTCCTCATGCCCGACGACAAAAAAACCGCGCGTTTCCGCACCTTCCTCATCCTCGGCGCTCCTGGCAGCGGCAAGGGCACGCAGGGCAAGGTGCTTGGTTCCATCCCCCGCTTTCATCACCTTGCCTGTGGAGACGTTTTTCGCTCCCTCGACACCCGCACGACGCTCGGCCAGAAGTTCGTCGAATACTCCAGCCGTGGCGAACTCGTGCCTGACGATGTGACCGTGCAGCTCTGGCGCGCGAACATCATTCAGCGGGTGGATTCCCATCAGTTCAAGCCCGAGATCGACTTCCTCGTGCTCGACGGCATCCCGCGCAATGTCGAGCAGGCCAAATACATGGAGGAGGACATCGAGGTGCTCAAAGTTTTCCACCTCTCCTGCCCCGATCGCACCGAACTGACCCGCCGCCTGCGCAAACGCGCGCTCAAGGACAACCGCTTCGATGATGCGAACGAAAGCGTGATTCAAAACCGCTTTGCCACCTACGAAGCCGAAACCAAGCCGATCCTCGATCACTACGCAGGCGAACGCATCGTCGATATCGACGCCAGCCAGTCACCCGCCAAGGTGCTCTACGACATCCTCGGCAGCGTCATGACGCTGGAAGTCTGGCGCGAGCAGGAAAAGCTGCGGATCTAGTGCTGCGATGCGCGTTCTCTTCATCGGTACCGGCGACATCGGCCTTCCTTTGTTGGAATGGCTGCTCAACACGACCGAGCACGAAGTCGTCGGCGTCGTCACGCAGCCAGACAAGCCCGTGGGCCGCAAACAAGTGCTCACGCCGCCGCAGATCAAAGTACGCGCACTCGCCGCAGGCAAACAGGTCATTCAACCGCCGAAAATCCGCCATGCCGTCGAGGAATTGAAGGCCTTCAACGCCGATGTCGCCGTCGTCGTGGCCTACGGCCAGATTTTGTCCCGCGCCGTGCTCGATGTGCCGAAGTTCGGCTGCCTGAACATCCACGCCTCGTTGTTGCCCCGTTACCGTGGTGCTGCTCCGATCCAGGCCGCGATTCGCGACGGCGATGCCGAAACCGGCGTCACCATCATGTTCATGGATGAGGGTCTCGACACCGGCGACATCCTGCTGATGCAGCGCCTGCCCATCGCCGATGACGACACCGGCGGTAGCCTGCATGACAAACTCGCACTTCAAGCGCCCGCCGCGCTCGAGGCAGCGCTCGATCTCCTCGCCTCGGGCAATCCGCCGCGAGAGAAACAAGACGACACGAAAGCCACACACGTCCGCAAACTCAGCCGTCAGGACGGTCGCATCGACTGGACGCGCTCCGCGATCGAACTCGACCGCCTCATCCGCGCCTTCACGCCCTGGCCCGGCACTTCCTGCGTGCTGAAGGACGCGCAGATGAAGATTCATCGCGCTCAGATCATTCCAGGCGGCGAAGCCTGCCCCTCACCCGGTACCATCGTCAGCGCCAATGCTGACGGCATCGTCGTGAGCTGTGGCAGAGGACTCCTGAACCTGCTCGAAGTCCAAATCGAAGGCGGCAGACGTTGGTCTGCCGCCGACTTCCTGCGCGGTCACCCATTGAATGCGGGTGATGTGTTGGTGTGATTATGACGTGAGTCGGTGTCGCCAATAACCGGGTTCACGACTCAGATGCATCACGGCCACGATGAGAACATATTCATCCTCAACCGTGTAAAGAATGCCGTATGGAAAGCGGCGCACCAGGAATCTATGAATGTCCTCATCCACACAACGCCAGCGATCCGGGGCCTGGGTGACCTGTTGAATTGCATCCTCGACCTCGATCGTAAAATCTGTTCCAAGACCCGGAGCGCGTTCTTCAAAATACAGCGCGGCATCAGCATATTCTGCCAGTGCCTCCGGATGGTAGAGGTATTTCATCGGCCAACCAGCTTACGCACCAGGGCCGAGCCTTCATCCCCCGGGATTCCACGCACAGCACCCGAACGAATCTCATCACGACGCTTGCGCGCCAATGCCAGCCAGGCACGCCGTGCCGGGGTCTGGTTGTTGTCTGCGACGAGACTGTTAGTCAACCGCTCGACGAGGTCAGCACGGGCGTCGGCTGTCAGCGTGAGCGCCTGCGATTCAATGTCTTCAAGAGTGAATGGCATGGGCTAAGATTAACCAAAGTCATGGGGTGACGCAATCATTTGCAGAAGCCGGATTACTCCTGCAGGAAGACAAACACGCCCTTCTTGTTGCCGACGATCACGTCGGTCTTGCCGTCTTTGTTCACGTCACCAGCAGACACTTGTGTGCCGACGCCGCTGTCGTTGTCGATTTCGTGGGGAATCAGGTCCGCGCCGCCTTTGCCGTCGCGTTTGATCTGGAACCAATACAAAACGGCAGGCGCAGCGGGTTCAGCGTCCTTGTTCGGGCCGTGTGCCCAATAGCGCTTGCCGGTGATGAGATCGAGCACGCCGTCGCCATCGACATCTGCCATCGTGGTGGCGTGGGTTTGCGTGAACTTCACACCATGCGGGCTGTCCTCCGGCTTCTCCCCGAGAATCTGATGCGTGGCGAAGCTGCCGTCGGCCTTTTGCTCATACCATGCGAAGCCGTAGCCGTGCGCATCCCAGCTCGTGAGCACGTCGTTGCGGCCGTCACCGTTCACATCATAGACCTGCATCTGCGAACCACCGCGCGCGCCTTCCGGCGCGAAGGGCACCGCATGGAATGCCCACTCTTCCGAAGCGGTGACCGGTTGCTCGCGCCAGCCGTCCTTGTCGAGAATGTCGGGACGCTTGTCGCCATTGATGTCGCCGAAGCCATAGCCGTGCGTGTAGCGGAAGTAGCGCTTGATGTCCGGCTTGGCGATGGCGTGGTAAGTCCCTCGCTGTGTGGGATTCGCCCAGTCGAGCGAGGCATAGCCAAGGCGACCGCCAGTATGGCAGATCAGCTCCGGTTTGCCGTCGCCATCCATGTCGCCGAGCTGTGGTGACTCATTGTCCGTCACATCGAAGATGATGTGGCGCTTCCACGCTTCGGTGGTGCGCTTGCCAGGATTCTCATACCAGGCCGTGATGTCGCCCGGCCAGGAGAAGACGAGGATGTCCATCTTGCTGTCGGCGTTGAAATCGTGCGTGTAACTGAGGAAATAATCCGAGTAGCCGAGTGGATCGACGGCCTTGCCTTTGAACTCAGGCGCGGACTCGATGAACTTCGCGTGATTTGGCAGGTATTCCTCATCCGTCAGCGGTTTGTTGCGTTCCGCCTTCGGCGCGCTGTAGGCGGAACGCTCCTTGAACTCCGGCCCCCACCACACAAACGGCCCCGCGCAGATGTCGTTGTTCCCGTCTTGGTCGAAGTCCGCAAAATGCGCGCCTTCGCACCAGAACTCATTGGAGAGCGTGAGTTTCTTGAACTTCGGATCGGCGGCGCAAAGCGGCAGCGCGAGCAACAGAGTTGGAATGAGCAGTTTGGTCATGGTGGTTGGCAGGGAACAGGGTTCAGTCACACGATCTTACAGGCAGGCGGCGTTTGCAAAATCTATCCCAAACCATAAGCTGCCAGTCATGAAGACTGCTTTTGGCGTCATCTTGCATCTGGTGGCAGCGTTGTCCCTCAACGCTGAAATCATCCAAGGTGAAAGCATCGAGTTGATCGTGGATAAGCATTCCATGATCGGTGTCTATCAGGTGACAGCAGCCGAGGAGAAACCCAATTTTTTTCCATCTCTCATTTCGGCTGCTTGAGTCCTTAAAGGGGATTTCGCCACAAATAACCTCTTCCTCAGAGCAGATCATCCCTTGGAAGTGGAAATCCAAGGCAAAGCCTGCTGTTGGAGAGCGCTTTTTGCTGTTCCTCCATCTCAACGAGAAAAACGGAGCGACCGAGGTCTGGCATCTGATCAACCTTACAAAACCTGACTGTAACGGCTTTCATTCTGTCGCGATCAATTCCAGCTTCCAAGTGCTGACAGATGAAAAGCTGCTTCTCGCCGCAGTGCGTAAACGCATCGATTCACCGGGCAAAGCGACGGACTCTGAAGGTCATGAGCGTCTTGGATGGAGGGAGGTGGTGCCGTTTGATAGTCCTGCTCATGAGGTTCTCTACCATGGCAGCATGTGTTTTCTGCTTGTTCCGGGGGGATTTGAAGCGGCCAGACCATTCAGACGCTAAGGATCTGTAGCTTTGCCTCATGAAAAGTTTCAAGCCGACGACAGGATATCGCCAAGGAGATCATTCATGATCTTTAAGCGCTCTTGCGGGTCGGCCGTGACAAGCTCTGCGCCACCTCTCGATACACAAGGGTAACCATCGCATGCTGCCGCGTCAGTCGAGAAACTTCCCAGGATTCAAAATCCCGTTCGGATCAAGCGCGGCCTTCAGACGCAGGTGGGTTTCATGCGCGGCAGGAGAGACGGCATGTCTCCACCAGCGTTTTTTGGCGATGCCGATGCCGTGCTCGCCGGTGATCGCTCCGTTCCAGGCGATGATTTGATGGAACAGGCGGTCCAGCGCGGCTTCGGCGCGTTCGCGGATCGCGGGATCGTCCATCGTGGGCACCATGATGTTGACGTGGATGTTGCCATCTCCCGCATGACCAAAGCTGGCGACGGGGAAGCCGAACTCCGCCTGCAACTGCTCGGCGAAATTAACAAGTTCAACGAGTTTGCCGCGTGGCACGACGATGTCCTCGTTCAGCTTGATCAAACCGGTGTTACGCAGGCTGTAACTGAACTCGCGGCGCAATTCCCAGAACGCCTCGCAGGCTTCTTCACCCATCGCCTCCTGTAAACAGATGCTGCCGAGATTGCGGACGAGCTTGGCGAGCTGTTGCAGCTCGCCTTTGACCGAATCAGCCTGGCCGTCGATCTCGACGAGCAGGTGCGCATCGCCATCCGGTGTGACGGAAGCACCGAGATACTCGCGGGCGGCACGCAGCGTGAACTTGTCGGCGATTTCGAGCGCGCTCGGCAGAAATCCGCTGCCGAGGATGCGCTGCACGGCGTTGGCGGCCTCGGTGAACGAATTGAAACCGGCGGAGAGCATCGCGCGCATCGGCGGATGCGGAATCAAACGCAGCGTGGCTTCGGTGACGACACCGAGCATGCCCTCGCTGCCGACCATGAGGCCGACGAGGTCGAAACCGGTTTTGTTTTTGTGACAACGCCCGCCCGCTTTCACAATCGATCCATCGGCCAGCACGGCCTCCAAACCGAGCACATAATGCCGCGTGACGCCGTATTTCAGGCAGCGTGGCCCACCGGCGTTGGTGGCGATGTTGCCGCCGAGGCTGCATTCTTTGAGCGATGCCGGATCCGGCGGGTAAAACCAGCCGAGCTTACGCACCGCGGCCTGTAAATCGCCCGTGATCACGCCCGGTTCGACGACGGCCACGCCGTCTTCCAACGCGATCTCTTTGATCTTATTCATTCGAGCCACGGAAAGCGCGATGCCACCCTTCAACGGCACCGCGCCGCCGACATAGCCGACGCGCGAACCTTGCGGTGTGACGGGAATCTTGTGCTCGTTCGCGAAGCGCAGCGTTTTGGAGACATCTTCCGTGCTTTGCGCATGCACGACGATTTGGGGAGGATTCGACGCGAACCATTTGTCCGTGCTGTGCGTGGCAAGATCGTCCTGCGTCACAGAGACGCGGTCGGGACCGAGGAGGGAAACGAGTTGATCGGCGAGGGAGGCCATCCGAGGAGACTGGCGAAGCGTAGCGTTCGCGCAACGCGTAGAATGCGATTCCCCATGCCTCCGCTGATCACAGTCACCCACCCGAAGGGGATTTACCTCCCGGAGGCGGATCTGTGGCTTGATCCGCACTTTGGGGTGAAGCGGGCGTTTGTGTCGCATGCGCACAGCGATCATGTGGCGCGGCATGATCTGTCGTTTTGTTCGGAAATCACGCATCAAATCATGGCGGTGAGGAAGGTGGTGAAGAAATCTGGCGTGGTGCAGGCGCTGCCGATGCGTGGGGTGCTTGAATGGGAAGGCTGGGAGCTGCGGCTGCTGCCAGCGGGGCACATCACGGGTTCGGCGATGCTGCATCTGACACGGAAAGCGGATGGAGCGACTTTGCTTTATACCGGCGACTACAAGCTGCGGCAGGGGCTGAGCGCGGAACGTTGTGAGCTGATGCAGGCAGACACGCTGATCATGGAGACGACGTTTGGACTGCCGAAGTATCGG
Source organism: Akkermansia muciniphila (assembly GCA_945882215.1). GTDB lineage: Bacteria > Verrucomicrobiota > Verrucomicrobiia > Verrucomicrobiales > Verrucomicrobiaceae > Prosthecobacter. The sequence goes on from CAMCWM010000054.1 coordinate 11,584, forward strand.
TTCCCGCCAGCAGAGGACGTGATCGCCCAGATGCTGGCGTTTGTGCGCGAGACGATGAGTGACGGAGGCATTCCGGTGCTGCTGGGCTACTCACTGGGGAAGGCGCAGGAGATTCTGTGTGCGTTGCGAGCTGCGGAGTTGCCGGTGATGGTGCATCCGAGTGTGGCGCAGATCACGGAAGTGCTGGCTCCGCATCTGGGTGTTTTGCCGAAGTGGCGGCTTTTCAACGCGGAGGAGGCCTCAGGGCATGTGCTGGTGTTTCCACCGGGTGCGAAACTCGAGCTGCCCAAGATTCGCACGGCGATGCTTTCGGGCTGGGCGTTGCAATCGAGCGCGAAGTATCGCTATGGCGTCGATGCGGTGTTTGCGCTGAGCGATCACGCAGATCATCCCGAGCTGCACGAGACGGTCGAACGGGTGAGGCCGCGACGGATTTACCTGGTGCATGGCTCGACGCGTGAGTTTGCGGCGGAACTACGATCACGCGGGCATGACGCGCGGGCGTTGGGCGCGGAGGATCAGTTGGAGCTGAGTTTTTCAGCCCACTGATTCAAGCTTCTGCCGACGGGCGAAGAACACGCGGGCGCTTTCCATGACGCCATACGCCGTTTCCTGCGGCGTGAGTTCGGCGGTCTGAATGCGCAGGTCGGCGAGGGATTTGTAGAGCGGTTTGCGCTCGGTGAGCAGGCGTTCGAGCTTGGCCTTGGGATTTTCCTCGCCGTTGAGCAGTGGACGGTTGGAGTTCATCGCGGTGCGGCGTGCGAGGCGCTCGGGATCGGCATCCAGCCAGACGGCGTAACCGAGATGACGCAAGAGCGGCAGATTGCGCGGCTGTGTGACGATACCGCCGCCGGTGGCGATGACGCAGCCGCGTCTGCCGAGCAGGGAGCGCAGTGCTGTGGATTCTCGCAGGCGGAATCCGGCCTCTCCTTCACTGGCAAAGATGTCGGGGATGCTCTTTCCGGCGGTTTCGACGATGAGGTGATCCGTATCGACGAGCTGGAAGCCGATCATCTGGGCGACGATGCGGCCGACGGTGGTTTTCCCCGATCCCATGAGGCCGATGAGCAGGATGTTCGGCTGGCGTGGCAGTGGTGCTTCACTGGCGCCCTGAACGAGGCTGAAGATGGACGGGACGAGATCGGGGTCGTCTCGCAGGGCATCAAAGTAGCTTGGATACCGCGGCTTCCATCCTGATGCGTGAAGTTTGGTGTTGGAGACGCGCTTGTGGCTCCAGCCGCGTTTGCGATTGGGATCGGGCTCGCGCACAGGAGGCAGCTTGAGGCCAAAGATGGCACACAAACGTTCGGAGCATTGCTTCTGCGTCATCTGGGCGTCATCGACGACGTTGAAGATGCCGCCCAGGCGTTGTGTGACGATGTGGGTGAGCGCGGCAGCGGCATCGTCGGCATGAATTTGATTCAGCAGGCGGCCCTGGCCGTTGTTGCCTTCGATGGCCGCCTTGCCCTCGAGCAGGTTTTTCAAAACGAAGGAGCGGCCGGGGCCATAAATGCCCGCGAGGCGGGCGACGGCTCCACCGACGTTTAATGCGATGTTCTCAGCTTCACGCAGCAGGCGTCCTGTGTCGCGATCCGGCTCGGCGGGGCTGCTTTCATCGACGATTTCGCCACTCACCTGTGGATAGACGCTGGTGCTGCTGGTGTAGAGCGCGAAGGCCTGCGGAAACGCCGCCACGAGATGCCGCATGCCATCGACATAGACGGTTTGATACATCTCGGCACCGCCACGGCTGGAGCTGGCGCAATGAATGAAGGCGTCAATGCCGGTGACGTTGAGTTTGGCAACGGAATCGCGATCCGAGATGTCGCAGGCTTCGGTGCGCCAGGGTTTGGCGGCGGCGAGGCGTGCGGCGGATTCGGGCGAATGCGTGAGACCGATCACCTCATGCCCGGCGGCGTGAAGGAGATCGGCGACCCGTTCGCCAACAAAACCACAACCAGCGATGAGCACCTTCATGAGGGACGGTGTTTCTGATAATAAGCGAGGATGCCGCTGACGATTCCACGCACGTAGTCCTCGACGGCACTGGTCTGCAGCCGTCCGGCGGTGAGCGTGCGGCCGAGGTAGTGGCCGTTGAGCAGACGGCGGTAGGTTTCCTCGTGATTCATGACGAAAGGTTCGAGGTAAACGACCGGGCACTGATACAGGCGGTTGGCGAGGAGGTTGCGCGCATAGATGTAGGCGTTCGAGCCGACGTGACGCGCGTTGGGCGTGGTATAAACATAGGCGGGCAGCTCCGTCGCAGACCGCATGCCATTGGCCACGGCTTCCGCGAGCGGCAGCTCTTCGTCGTGAATGCGTGAGAACAGGCGGTGGAACATCTCAAAGCGCACGTCCTGCTGCTCTAGCTCCACCGGCGAGTAGCAGCCGTTCACGAGCACATGCATGTGATTCATCGGCGAAAACTGCGGCGCGGTGGCATCTCCCCAGGCCTCGGCGTTGAAGTGCAGGCAGAGCACGACGTCGGGCTTGATGGTCTCGTTGACCTTTTTGGCCCGTGCCTGGATCTCGCTGACGCGGTAGAAGAGCTTCTCGCTCTGCCATTGCACGGTGAGGATTTTCGCATCGCCGGTGAGATTGGTGTAGTTCTCCTGCGGCTGCGGAAAGCCTGCTTCGGTGAGGATTTGACGCGCGGCATCGACTAGGTCGGAGGGGCGTTTGTCGGTGACAGGCTCCGTGCGGTCACGAACGAGGGAGACGTAGGCCCCGAGGGCTTTGAGCCGTTCGGCGAGGATCTGGGCGGTGATGAGGGTGAGCTGGCCTTCCTGGATGGCCTCTCCGGGTGCGAAGCTCAAATAGCGCTCCTCCATTTGCGCATAACCGCCGCCGATGTGGCCGGGGTCGATGGCGATGTGGACATCGCTCAACGGCGGACGGCCCTTGAGCGGTGGCATTTCGGCGGCACGCCGCCAGGTGCGCGTGCCGGGAAGGGGGGATTCCGCACGGGTGGCGAAGGCAATGCGTGCTTCGGGCTTCGATGGGTCGCCAGTTTTCACCACCACGCCGTCGGATTCCAGCTTCCACGGCGGCGGCAGAGGCGAAAGATCGGAGTAAACATCCCGCATCACGGTTTCAAACTCGGCGCGCGTCAGTGTTTGATGAAACGCCTGCAGTTTGGACCAGTCCGGCTTGGTGCCGAGCGCACTCAGGCGGTCCAGCCGCGTAACAGTCGGCGGGATGGGCGGAGCGACCGGAGGCGTTGTTGCAGGAGCCGCGCCCGGTGTGATTTGCGCCGGGGTGAGCGCGGGTGTCGGAGCTGGAACCGGGGCGGCGGCAGGTGGTGGCACGGGCGCGATCGTCTGGGGCATGCCCGGCGTCACCATCAAGCAGCACGCGAGCATGACCGCCGGCGAACAAGCGCGCATCATTCGTTTCATCATAAAGTGCATCCTAGACTTGATCCCCGGCTTCATCATCTACTAAGTAGCGGCACGATGAACGACAACACGGCTGACCCTGCGGACGGACTGTTCCGCCTGCTTTTTTTGGGCGATGTGGTGGGCGAACCGGGGCGCAAGGCGGTGGCAGTGCTGCTGCCGCTGCTCAAAGAGGAGCTCAAAATCGACTTCATCGTCGTGAACGGTGAGAACTCGGCCGGAGGCCGCGGCATCACGCCGAAGATCGCCATCAGCCTGATGCGCGCCGGCGCGGCAGTGGTGACGAGCGGGGATCACATCTGGGATCAGAAGGAGATCGTGTCCTATCTCGGCGAGGAGCCGCGCATGCTGCGGCCGATGAACTACCCTGCGGGCACGCCGGGCAGCGGCTTCATCGTGCTGGAGTCGAAAAAATGCAAAGTGGCCGTGGTGAACCTGCAGGGGCGCACGTTCATGAACCAGCAGCTCGACAATCCCTTTCCCGCCATCGCCGCCTGTGTCGAAAAACTCCGTGAGGAGACGCCGGTGATCTTTGTCGATTTCCACGCCGAGGCCACGAGTGAAAAAGTCGCCATGGGCTGGCATCTTGACGGCAAGGTCTCCGCCGTCGTCGGCACGCACACGCATGTGCCCACCGCTGATGAACGTGTGCTGCCGAAGGGCACCGCGTTTCAAAGCGATGCCGGCATGTGCGGTCCGATGGATTCCGTCATCGGCAGCCAGATCGAGCCTGTGCTCGAACGTTTCCACACGATGATGCCCACGCGCTTCGGCGTCGGTCGCGGCGCGGTGCGCGTCAATGGTGCCCTGATCACCATCGATCCCGCCACCGGCAAAGCGCTCAGCATCGAGCGCGTTGCCCGGACGTGGCATGAGTGAGGGGTGAAATGCCGGACATGGTCAAGTGTGAGGTTGACGCCGATGAGTGCCGCGTGACAGCATGCGCGATTATTCATGGAATCCACCCTCCGACCCTCTCGCGCCCGTCAGGTGGTGCTGTTCTTTGCCGTCACGCTGGCGATCATCACCTACATCGACCGCGTTTGCATCTCGCAGGCGGCGCCGATGATGCAGGAGGAGCTGGGGCTGACGAAGACTCAGATGGGCTATGCCTTCGCCGCGTTTGGCTGGGCCTATGCGCTGTTTGAAATCCCCGGCGGCTGGCTGGGGGATCGCATCGGACCGCGGCGGGTGCTGATGCGGGTGGTGTCCATGTGGTCCATCTTCACCATCGCCACTGGTTGGGCTTGGAACTTGGTTTCACTGGTCATTTCGCGGTTTCTGTTCGGTGTGGGGGAGGCGGGGTGCTTTCCGAATCTCACCAAGGCCTTCACGCTGTGGTTCCCGGTGGCTGAACGCGTCAAAGCGCAGGGCATTCTCTGGCTCAGCGCACGCTGGGGCGGAGCCTTCACACCGCTGCTCGTCGGCTGGATGCTCGCGAGCGGCACGGAAGGGAAGGTCGGACTCGGACTGCACTACAAGTGGGTTTTTCTGATCTTCGGGCTGCTCGGCATTGTGTGGGCGTTGTCGTTTTTCCGCTGGTTCCGCGATCATCCCAAAGATCACCCATCGGTGAATGCCGCCGAGCTGGCGCACATCGGTGAAACGGAGCCTCCGGGCGATCACGCCATGCCTTGGGCGCGGCTGGTGGCCTCGCGCACAGTCTGGATGCTGTGGGCGCAGTACTTTTGCATGTCCTACGCCTGGTATTTCTACATCACCTGGTTCCCGACCTATCTGAAGGAGAAATTCACCACGCTCACGGATATGGAGCGTGCCTTGCTGGCCTGCGTGCCGTTGTTCTTCGGCGGCATCGGTTGCATCACTGCCGGGATGCTCTCCGCGCGGCTGGACCGGATGTTTGGCAGCATCGCGCGAACACGGCGCTGGCTCGGTGTGGTCGGGATGAGTGTTGCCGGGGTCATGCTGCTGATCTCGATGCAAACGGATGCACCGCTTGCATCAGTGCTGGCCATCGGGCTCGCCGCCCTGTGCAACGACCTGGCCATGCCCGGTGCCTGGGGCGCCTGCATGGACGTGGGCGGGCGTCATGCCGGGGCGCTTTCCGGCAGCATGAACATGATGGGCAATGCCGGCGGTGCGATCGCTCCGATGGTGGTGCCTCTCGTGCTCGCCGCCACGGACAACGACTGGGGCATGAACATCACGCTGTTTGCCGTGGCCTATTTTCTCGGTGCAGCGTGCTGGTTCTTCATCAACTCCGAAGAGCGGATGCATGACTGAGGACAAGGGTGTCCTCGCTCCCTTCGACCCGCATCACTTCTTCTCCGTGTCGGTCTTGCCGCCGCCCTTGAGTTTTTTCAGGGCCTCTTCGATGCGCTTGCGTGCTTTCAAATCAGGCGTGTTCAAGGCGTTGGCACGTTCGAGGTATTCGAGCGCCTTCGTTTTGTCGCCCAGCGCCTGATGAGTGAGGCCGAGGTGTTCGAGAATTTCGGCGTCTTCAGGCTGGATTTGTTCCAGAAGGGTCTCGGCGCGCTGAAAATCTTTGAGAGCGGCGGTGTAGTCGCCCTTCTTGTAACGGAACCAGCCGAGGCTGTCGATGTAAGCGGGCGTGTCGGGCAGCAACTCGTTGGCCTTGGTGATGAATTCACCGGCCTTGTCGAGATGCAGGCCCTGCTCCAGCCACATGTAACCGAGGAAGTTCAGCGTGTTCGCCGCAGCCTTCGATTCCTCGCGCGGTGTGAGCGTGATGGATTTCTCCAGCATGCGTGAGGCGTCCTCGTAGCGGGCCATGCGCTCCAGCGTGACGCCGTATTGATAGTAGAACAGATGATCAAGCAGCTCCGTTTGCGTGGAGCCGGCCAGTTGCTCGGCTTCGGCGAAATGCTTCACGGAAGAGGCCCACTCCTCGCGTGCGCGATGCCCGATGGCGAGCTGGTAATGCACGAGCGGATGATCTGGGAAAAGCCGCACGCTGCGCTGGCCGACACGCACCATGTCCTCGTACTTCTGCGTCTGGTAGAGCTCCCAGCCGAGCTTCACATAGTCGCCGATCTCGCCACCGCCATTCTGAATGGCCGCCTCAAGATGCGGGATGGCCTTTTCGGGTTGCTTGAGCTTGTCGTATTCGTTGGCCAGCAGACGCCGCTGCTCGGCATCGTCAGGAGCCTGTTTGACGATTTGTTCCAGCGTGGCGAGCGCCTTGTCCTTCTGCTCGGCGGCTCCGTAAAGACGGTAGAGCAGCTTGCGCGCCTCCAGGCTGTTGTGTTCCGCCGCAAGTTTCTCGCATAGCTGCCGGGCGCGCTCAGGATCGTTCGTCAGAAGGTACTGCTGCGCGACTTCGAGAGTGACCTGCTCCGCGTCGGCCTTGGTGACCTGCTTGAGGGCGTTTTCAAAGAACGGTGAGACACGCTGGCTGTACTCCAGGCGGAACTCGGCCTGTCCCAGCGGCCAGACACGCTCGGCGATGCGGCCGGTGGCCAGCCAGAACTGCGGATCGCGGCTGTTCTGGTTCGCGGCTTGGTCCATGACCGCGATGGCCTTGTCCCGCTCGTTTTGGGTGAGATGCAGCATCACCGCCACCTCGTAAACCTCCGCATGCATGGGAAATTTCGCCAGTGCCTCGGCCACGGCTTTGGCCGGTCGCTCGTCTTTTTCAAACAGATCCTCGGGCGGGTAGGTGTTGGCGAAACGGGCCAGATTGAGCAGCGGCGCGGGCGAGCGCGGGTTGGCCCGCACGGCGTCTTCGAGGATCTTCACCGCAGCCTCGCGGCCTTGGAATTGCATCGCGATTCCAGCCGTGTGCGCGGCCAGATCCGCGTTGGTGGGGTCGGCCTTGAACACGGCCAGGTAATGCTCCAGCGCCTGCCGCAGCTTGCCGGAGGATTCAAATTGCAGGGCGGCACTGTAATGTGCCAGCACGTCCGCGTTGACCTCGCCACCACGTGAAAGCTGCAAATCGGACTTTTCAGGCGCTTTCACGCCCAGCGTCAGGTCCGCTGGCGCGGCGGCATGTACTGTCAGGGATGCGCCGAGAAACGCAGCCATGCAGGCCATCTGACAGGGCCGAAAAACCCTGTCTGCCGAGCGGCACCAGTGCATGAGACAACGTCCGGCGCATCGATGCCATCGATTCGCGCTGCGGAGACAAGCCATGCGGTCAGGCTAACGTTTATGACTTGTAGCGCAAACGCTTCTTGTGGCGGTTCGCACGCATGCGCTTCTTGCGCTTGTGCTTGTTGATCTTCGTTTTTCTCCGCTTTTTGAGCGATCCCATGTTCGTGTTCTCCTGTGTGTTGCTTGATCTAGTGGACGACTTTATTCAGTGGGTATTCCACAATTCCCTCGGCGCCCAGTGACTTCAGCCGCGGGATGATTACCCGCACGGTGGCTTCGTCAATGACCGTTTCCACCGCCACCCATTCCTGGCTGGCAAGCTGTGAAATAGTGGGCGAGCGCTGCGAGGGCAGGCACGCGACCACCTCCTGCAACTGCTTCGCCGGCACGTTCATCTTGAGACCGACCTTGTGGCGGGCCTCGAGCGCACCTTTGAGCAGCAGCACGAGCGTCTCCATCTTCTGCCGCTTCCATTCATCACGGGCGGCAGGTTTGCTGGAGACAAATTGAGGGTAGCTTTCCATCAGGGTGTCCACGATGCGCAGCTTGTTCGCGCGCAAGGACGAGCCGGTCTCAGTGATGTCCACAATGGCATCGACCATCTCCGGCACCTTCACTTCGGTGGCACCCCAGCTAAATTCGACCTCGGCCTGCACACCGTGCTTGGCGAGGTATTTCTTCGTCATCTCGACCGCCTCGGTGGCGATGCGCTTGCCCTGCAAATCCTTCACGCTTTGCACGGGGGAGTCATCCGGCACCACCAGCACCCAGCGGGTGGGCCAGGAGGTGGCCTTGCTGTAGCGCAGGTCGGTGATGACCTCGACATCCGCCCCGTTTTCCACGATCCAGTCGCGTCCGGTGATGCCGCAGTCCAAAAAGCCATGATCGACATAACGTCCGATCTCCTGGGCTCGCAGCAGGCGCAGTTCCAGTTCCTCGTCGTCCACGGAGGGACGGTAAGAACGCGAGGAGACGACGATGTTGAACCCCGCACGCTTGAATAATTCAAGCGTCGGCTCCTGCAGGCTGCCTTTGGGCAGTCCAAGGCGGAGGATGTTTTTGGGTTCGGACATGGTCGGGGGAAAGGGGCGCGCATCCTAGCGGCATATTTTCGGCTGGCGAGGGGAATTTACGGCCAAGTCACCGGCCACTTTCGTGCGTTCGCAGAGAGTGTTTTTGCGTTCGCTGTCGGCGCGACGTTGCCAGCCTCAGTCGTGTTATGATAAGGAAGACCCGAAAACCCCGTTGACGCCCCCGCTTTGGGGCATACTCTCCGGGTCTCCGCGACGCATCATCAAATCATGATTCGTCCATATAACCCAAACGACCACCTCCATGTCCCGCTCTTACATCTTCTCGTCCGAGTCCGTCGGCGAAGGCCATCCTGACAAAGTTGCAGATACCATTTCCGACGCCATCCTCGACGCCTGCCTCGCGATCGACTCAAAGAGCCGCGTCGCCTGCGAAACCTTCGTGAAGAGCAACATCGTCGTCGTCGGTGGTGAGATCACCATCCCTAAGCTCCAGAACAAGAAGCTCGGCACCACCAAGCCCATCGACGAAGTCATCAACGTCGGCCAGGTCATCCGCAATGCCGTCCGTGGCATCGGCTACACCAACGTGGACGACGTCTTCCACGCCGACCAGATCTTCATCAACAACTACCTCACCATCCAGAGCCCCGACATCGCTCAAGGCGTGGACGCCGCCGCTGCGGATGGCAAGAAAACTCAGGAACAGGGCGCTGGTGACCAGGGAATCATGTTTGGTTATGCTTGTGACGAAACGCCTGAGCTGATGCCTGCGCCGATCATGTTCGCTCATCGCCTCGGCCGTGAGTTGACCCGCATCCGCAAGGCTGGCAAGCTCGCCAAATGGCTGCGTCCTGATGCGAAGAGCCAGGTCTCCGTCGAATACGTCGATGGCAAGCCCACCCGCATCGTGAACGTCGTCATCTCCACCCAGCACACCGCGGACGTGAGCCATGCCGAGATCGAGAAGTTCTGCATCGAGCAGGTCATCAAGAAGGTGCTGCCGAAGAACATGCTCACCAAGGACACCGAGTATCTCATCAACCCCACCGGCAAGTTCGTCGTCGGCGGCCCGCAGGGCGACAGCGGCCTCACCGGCCGCAAAATCATCGTCGATAGCTACGGCGGCATGGGCCGTCACGGCGGTGGTGCCTTCTCCGGCAAGGACCCGTCCAAAGTGGACCGCAGCGCCGCCTACATGGGCCGCTGGGTCGCCAAAAACGTCGTCGCTTCCGGCCTCGCCTCGAAGTGCGAAGTGCAGTTCGCCTACGCCATCGGTCATCCGCTTCCTGTGAGTGTCCATATCGACACCTTTGGCACCGGCACCATCGACGACGGCAAGATCCTCGACGCCGTGCTCAAGGTCTTCTCCTTCAAGCCTGCCGACATCGTCAAGCAGCTCAACCTGCTCCGCCCGATCTACTCCAAGACCACCAACTACGGTCACTTCGGCAAGATCGACGACAAGGACATCACCTGGGAGCTCACCAACAAGGCCGACGCCCTCAAGAAAGCCGCGAAGTAATCAAAGTTGCCCAGTTGCGCCGCAACTGGTCCGAACTCATCACCAAGCCGCGCGGGGAAACCTGCGCGGCTTTTTCATGGAGCTGAAATCAACACCTGCTCCAGCACGCGATACTGTTCCTCGTAGATGCGTTCCATTTCCACTGTCGCCTTCAAGCGGCCATGCGGGATGGATTCGGCGATCTCCCAGCCGATATAAATGAGGGCACCTTTGCCGACTGCGATGCGGCAGAGCGTCGTCAGCCCTTCTGGCGTGCCGAGGATGCGCTCGCCCTTCACGGCTCGCAGCGGCGCGGCGTTCTTCGCGGCGAGCCATGGATGCGGCGAGGCATCGAGATGCTTCACCCACGGATGCTGCGGGAGCAGCAGTTGTGACGGTGCGGCGGCGAGTTTGGGCGTTTCGCCGCACACCTCGTTCAAAAACGCTTTGCCGTGATCGCTGGCGAACATCTCATTGGTTGCACGCAGCAGCACCAGCGTGCCACCTTGCTCCAGGAAAGCACGCACACGCGGCAGATCCTCCGCGCTGAACTTCGTCACAGGCGATTTCGCCCGCGCGAGACTGCCGGCATACACCACCATCGAGAATTCTGGCAGGCGCGTCGTGTCCAGCCACGCACGCTCGAAGACTTCGGTCTTCCGTCCCTGTTTGCGCAAGGCGTAGCGCACCAGCGGAGCATCAAAGGCCGGATAGCCTTCAACGACGGCAACGGGTTTCCCGGTAATGATCTTCGTCTCGATCTTTGGCAGTGGCAGGCTCGAATGATCGCCAGTTTTCACGCCGACATGCCACGCTTCGACTCTAGCGGGCAGCGCACCGAGGTCTTTCGATGACAGCGGCGCGGGCCAGTCCGCAGGGATCGCGACGCCCGCACCAATCGCTGGACTTTGCGGCTGCAACCGCGAGTCGGCATCGAGCAACGGATCGGCATATTGATCGTGCTGGGCCGCTTGGAGTTCCTTGGCAGAGCGTGCTTCGCGCAGTTTGCGCAGAAACTCCTCCGCGTTCACCGCGCTGTCCTTGGCGGCGGTCCAGTGCAGATTGCCATCGCCGATGAAATCCGGCTTGTTCTCCTGCAACACCGTGCCGGGCACGCCATTGGCCTGCACGACGATGTTGTTGAGTAATCGACGCGGTGAACCCCGCGCGATGCCGCGGCCGAGTCCATCCAGATACACCGCACGGAACGGCTCATTGCCCGCCAAGATCGTGTTGTGATAAAAGTACAGCGGCTCCCACGCCGGGCTGCCATGATCACCGCACATCCGGCCCGTGAACGTGAACTCCTGCGGCTCCCCGGCGCTGTGCGGCTGGAAATACGGCACCCATTGCCGCAGATCGAAGACGTTGTTGTGCGCCCACACGCCCGCGCCGGTCTGGCTTCCGGTGGGCAGCATCTTCTGCCGGCCATGCCCGACGCCAAAGGCAAACACCGTGAGGCAGCGCTCAAAACGGTTCTGCCACAGATGCACGTTGCCGCCGTGCGTCGTGCCATCCGGCGCGGTGCCGCAGGTGAGGAACAGACCGTCATCGCTCACGTTCGCGACGAGGTTGTGATGAAAGTTCACGTCGCGCACGTTGCCGATGAACACGCCGTCCACGCAGTCGGTGAATTCGCAGTTCGCGATCTCGAAGTCCGCGTTGTCACCGCCGCTCGGCGTCCAACTGCTCGCCGAAAAGATGCGTGCTTCAATCGAGCGATACTTCAGGCTGCTGCGGAACGTCCACGGTGCCGCGATGCCACGCAGCGCGCAGTTGGACATGCGCAGCCCCTGCGTTCCCTGCACGCGGATCGCCGCCGAGCCGCCGTAGGCCGTCACACCCTCAAACGCGATGCTCGTGCAGTCCTCCACCTCCACCGTGGCCATGCGCGCGCCGCGCACCACGATGTCCTGCACGCGCACATATCGTGCTTCACGCAGCGTCAGCACCGGACCGGCGTTCAGCGTGGCGATGACGAGCTTCAGCCTGCGCGGATCTGTCTCGCCGCGATAATTGTCCGCGCCGAGGCCTTGCAGCGTGGTGTGGGCGAAGCGGGCATGAATGCGCTGCGTCTTCGCGTCGTAGCAGATGCTTGGGCCGCAGTAGATGAACTTCTCTCTGCTCACCTTGTCGCCACCACCGAGCGTCCAGAACATGTTCGTGCTGCGCAGATCGCCCATCGCGTGGCAACCTTGCAGCGGCACCATTGAATCGGCGAAACTGCCCAGCAACGTTGTCTCCACCTGATCATCCGTGCTCGCGCTGCCCGCGTTCTCATACGTCTTCGTCGAGCGAAACTCCCCCGGAGCGCCTTCCGCGAACGGTTCCCACGCTTTTTCTGGTGCATCAAAGAAATCCGCGAGCCCGCCATCCAGAATCACGAGTTCGTTGGGATGCGCACGGATCGTGATGGGTTTCTCGAACGTGCCCGCGCACGTCGCCGTCACATGCTCGCGATAAATCCCGCCACGCAGCACCAGCGTGTCACCTGGGACCAGCTTCGTCACAGCGAAGCCCAGCGTGCGCCACGGCTTTGCCTCAGAACCATCGCGTTCATCGCCTCCCTTCGCTGCATCGACAAACTTGAGCGGACCAGCGGGCAAAGGTCGTGTTGAAGCCACCGGCAGGGGGCGCATGGGTGGATGGGAAACCCATTCCGCCGATGCCTGCAAAACTGGCAGGGCGAAGGCCACAAGGAGGAGGCGTGACGCATGCATCAGCCTATCCCAGCAGGAACCGGGAACCATGTCCAGCCTGCTGTGCGCCATGGCGGCGGGCTTCTCGTCAAACCTCCACACGCATCGTGCCGTCCTCTTCGATGATGAACCGGAAGCGGAAGGCCGACTCGTGGCGCTCGTTGGTGTAGAAGAGGTGCTTGCCGGAAAAGACCGCCTCGTAACGCGAACCCTCATGCTTCTCGCTGTCCAGATGCACGGTGGCTTCGAGATGCACGAAGGTCTGGATGACACCGGCGCGCATCAAAAACCATGCGACGGCCCGGGGTGCGAGCTTGCGGCCTGGTTCTTTGAGTTTGCCCAGCGTGATCTTGCCGTCTTTGGCCAGGGTGGTGACGTTCACCATCGTCAGTTCGCCAAAACAGCGTTCGTCCAGCACCGCTTTTGATTTGTCGGCGGCAAACCACAGCAGCGGCTGGTCATTGAGGCGGAACTCCGCCGTGGTTTTCAGCGCCGTCATCGTCTGTGGGTCGATTTTCATCGCCGGGAAGGCCTTTTGGAAATCATCCGCGTGTTTCCCGTCACGCCGTTGCTCCTCGAGCACCGAGGTGTCGCGGGTGAAGGTCATGCTGTCCGCTTTGCTCGGGTCTTTTTCTTTGGGTGCTGTCTGGGCGTGGCTCATGACCGAAATGACTGCAAACAGAAGGCTGAAGAATGTTTTCATGACATAGCATGCCATGATTCGACGGCTAACTCTATGAGTTTGGTGTTTTTGAGCATTGTCTCAGACAGAGTTGGCAAGCCGGCGGGCTTGTTTGATCAGCAGCTCATGGAGCTGATCGAATGCGTCCCAGATGTCCGAAGCCACTCTGTCGTCAATTTCTTGAATGGCGTTTTCAATTCTTTCCATTTGGTCATCTGTCGCATTGCGATTTTGTTCTTCAAAGTCAGATGCAAAAGGGTCTAAACCATGATCAGCAAACACTTGGATGACCTCGCGCCCTGAAGATGCGCCCATTTCAAATCCAGAGTCTTCAAAGCCAGCAACACCCAACGCCAGATCATCCAGATGCTGAAAAGCCACATCGGCCCATCCATTTCCAAGCCAAAGGCATAAACCAAGGGCAGCACGCCACCTTTGAACTGCCGGCGGCAGACTCTCCCTGCTCATGCCGTAGATTTTCTGGCCTTGATTTGTGAGCAGGTCGTCTTCGGTGCCTATTTCACGCAGAAGTGTACGCCAATCCCTCGATGGGATTGGCGTATCTGTTTTGATGTCGCTCATTACAAGAAGATGATTGTGATCATCTTCAAGCCAGCGCCTTCGCGACGGCTTCAGCGGTGATGCCGAGTTCTTTGAAGACGGTGTTGCCGGGGGCGCTGATGCCGAAGCGATCGATGGCGATGATCTGGCCCTGCGTGCCAACGTATTTCCACCAGAGATCGGAGACACCGGCTTCGATGGCGATACGCTTCGTGCAGGCGGCGGGCAGCACGCTCTCGCGGTACTCGGCGCTCTGACGGTCAAAGCGCTCAAAGCACGGCAGGCTGACGACGCGGACGCCGGGCTTTCCTTTGGCACCTGCGACGGCCCACTGAACTTCGGAACCGGTGGCGATGACAATGGCTTCGAGCGGCGCGGTTTCCTTCACGAGGATGTAACCGCCTTTGAGCGTGCCTTCGCGGCGCGTGGCGGCGCTGGCATGACCCTGATGCGGCAGATCCTGGCGGCTGAGGGCGAGAAGTGTCGGGCCGTCTTGACGGCTGAACGCGGCGGCGAAGGCGGCGGCGGCTTCTTCGGCATCACCTGGGCGGATGACGTCGAGATTTGGGATGACGCGCAGGCCGCTGACGGTTTCCACCGGCTGATGCGTGGGGCCGTCTTCACCGACGCCGACGCTGTCGTGCGTGAAGATGTAAGTCACAGGCAGTTTCGCCAGCGCGGCAAGGCGGATGCTGGGACGGCAGTAGTCGGCGAAGACGAGGAACGTCGCGCCGCTGGCGAGGAAGAGGCCGTCGTAGGCGAGGCCGTTGCAGATCGCACCCATGGCGTGCTCACGAATGCCAAACCAGATGTTGCGACCGGTGTTGTTCGTGGCGCTGAAGTCGCCCATGCCGGTGAGGTAGTTCTTGGTGGAGCCGAAAAGGTCGGCGCTGCCCGTGACGAGATGCGGCACGGCCTTGGCGATGTGATTGAGGATCTCGCCACCGCTGTTGCGCGTGGCCGCTTTGCCTTCAGCGGGATATTCCGGCACGACCTTGAGCAGGTCTTCAGCCTGAATGGTGCCGTTGCGTGCAGCATCGAGCTGTTTCGCCAGTTCAGGATTCGCTGCGCTCCAGGCGGTGAAGGTTTTGGTCCATTCGGCATGCGCGGCGGCACGCTGGGCCTTCAAGTCGGCAAAGTAGGCTTTCACTGCATCGCTCACATAGAAATGCGTGCCTTCCGGCAGGCCGAGGCCCTTCTTGGCGGCATCGACAAACTTTGCACCGCCTTCGCCGTGGCCCTTGGCCGTGCCGGCGACTTCGGGGATGCCTTTGCCGATGATGGTCTTCGCAATGATGAGCTTGGGCTTGCCATTGTCAGCCTGCTTGGCGGTTTCGATGGCACCGAGGATGGCGTCGAGGTCGTGACCATCAATCGTCACCGCATCCCAGCCAATGGCGGTGAACAGCGCCTGCGCGTTTTCGCTCTGCGTGATCTTCGCCATCGCATCGAGCGTCACATCGTTGGAATCGTAAATGAGGATCAGGTTGTCCAGGCCGTTGTGCGCGGCAAAGGACACAGCCTCACGCGCCACGCCTTCCTGCAGGCAGCCATCACCAGCGAGAGCGATGACATGGTTGTCGATGATCGTGTGTGCGACGGTGTTGTATTTCGCGGCGGCCATTTTGCCGGACAGCGCATAACCGACGGCATTGCCGACGCCCTGACCGAGCGGTCCGGTGGTGGACTCGACGCCCGGCGTCTCATGAAACTCGGGATGGCCCGGCGTGATGGAATGCAGCGCGCGAAATTTCGACACGTCGTCGATGGACACCGCGTAGCCGCTCAAATGCAGCCAGGAGTAGATGAACATGGAGCCATGGCCGGCGCTGAGGATGAAACGGTCACGATTGAGCCACTTCGGATCGGCAGGATCGCAACGCAGCGCCTGGCCGAAGAGCACGGCGCCAATTTCCGCCGCGCCGAGCGGCAGGCCGAGGTGGCCGGAGGAGCACTTGTGCACGGCGTCCATGGCGAGACCACGGGCTTCGTTGGCGGCTTGGGCGAGGAGGGGTTTGTTCATGAGGGAGGTCAAAGGTCTAAGGGTCAGGTTGTCAAAAAAGCACCGGAGGCGGCCAGGCGCAGGGGGAGCGTTCTTTACCGGTGCAAGAGGGGGATTCAAGGTCGAAAACTGGTGCCGATCGGACGTTTGATAGCCATGCCGTTCCACCATTCCCGCCGCCGTTTCCTCGAAGCCTCCGCATTCGCTCTTGGCTCTCAATTGCTCGGACAGGTGCCTGGAGACCGCCCGAAGCAGGACGCCGCAGTGAAAGTGCTCAATCCACGCGCACGCGTGCCGGTGAGCATCATCATTGATGATTCGACGTGCTTGGTAAACCTCAACAAGTTCGCCATCCCGCAGTTCGCGGCGGCGAATCCGGGGCGTTACGACCATTACCCGTGGAAAAGCTGGCCGGATGAGATCCCGGACGATTTTGTGCGCAAATTCGCCGACTGGGCCACGGAGAACGGCGTGAAGGGGAAGTACAGCATCGTGCCCTATCCCGCCTGCGTGGGTCGGCTCGACCTTCAAATCCCCGGCTGGACGCAGAAGGAGCTGAAAAGCAGCATCGACCTCGTGCGCGAGCGCATCCTGCCGAACTGGGACATCCACCCGGAGATGGTCACTCACACGCGCATCATCGACACGAAGACCGGGCATCCGTTTCCCGAGATCAGCCCGCGCTTCATGGAGAACTGGAAGTGGTGCGGCGGGCGCAGCGTGGACGAGATCGCCGATTACATGAGCTACGCGCTCACGATCCTCAAAAACATCGGCCT
>CAMCWM010000055.1 GCA_945882215.1 Akkermansia muciniphila
GCCGTAAACTGCTCGCAGGCGAGGTCGTCTGCGTCCAGGGCGACCGTGTCATGGGCGATGTGGCGCCCACGCACGCCAGCATCGACGGCGTGACCTATCTCATTCCCCGTGGACCGCTCGTGCTGGCCGAAGTAACCGGCGTGCCCTGCTACCCCGTCTTCTTGAGCCGTCGTGGTCGGCTTGCTTATCGCATTGAAATTGGCAAGCCGTTCCATCCAGGCGGGCGCAAGCCCAAGGCTGCCGAAGTCAGCGCCGCCTGGGTGCCGGTGATGCATGATTTCCTCTCACGACACTGGGACCAATGGTTTGTGTTTGAACCGCTCGTCACCCGCGATCCGGCATGAATGCAGACTCACGCCAGCACTGCCTGCAACGCGCGTATCTTCGCCTCGCCATCTCCTTCACGCCGCTGCTGATCGTCGGCTGGCTGGTCTGGCAGGGGTGGGTGGGCGCGGCGGTGTTTTTGTTCTGCGTCGTGCTCACCACCATCACGATCGGCACGCTGGTGCCGCGTTGCGCGTTGTTTGGCCGCATGATCAAACGGCTGCCGCAGGCCGGAAACCGTGTGCTGCTCACCATTGATGACGGTCCGCATCCACAGCACACGCCAGCGATTCTCGACATCCTCGACCGTCACCACATCAAGGCGATTTTTTTCCTCATCGGCGATCTTGCGGCAGAACATCCCGAACTCGTGCGCGACATCATCGCGCGTGGTCATGAGGTCGGCAATCACACGCAGACGCATCCCGCCACCACGTTCTGGGCGTTGCGCCCGGCAGGCTTGTGGCGCGAGATCGCCGGCTGCCAGGAGACGCTCACGTCCATCTGCCCGGAACATCCGCCGCGCCTCTTCCGTCCGCCTGCCGGTCATCACAACATGTTCACCGCCCTCGTCGCGCAGTCATTGGGCCTGAAGATGATGCTCTGGAATGCGCGGGGATTCGACGGGGTGGTTCAAAACGTGTCTTTCGTCAGGCAACGCATCCACAGCCGGTTGAAAGCGGGTTCCATCGTCCTGATTCATGAGGCGACGCCCATCGCCATCGAAGTCGCGCAGTCAGTGACGACGATGCTGGCTCAAAGCGGCCTGGAATGCAGCACCCCGCCTGCCTCATTCACGTTCGGCGACGATGAGGTGGTTGTTGAAGGGCGTGCCGCCCCATAGCGGCTGCACGCGCACCTTCAACCCGGCGGCACTGAGCACGGACTCGAACAATTCACGGTCGGGATAGCTCACCGGCGCCGCCTTCATCCAAAACGTCAGCTTGGCGAACCAATCACCCGCCACAGTGATGCGGAAGCGCGTCGAATCATCCTCCAGACAGCTGCGGATGATCAATTTCCCTCCTTCCGCCACTCGGGCCGCCGCCGCGCGCAGCAGCGTCTCCTGCTCCGCACGCGTGAAAAATTGCAGGATGTCGAGGATCACCACATTTCCGTCAAAGTCCGGCAGTCCGGTGCGCGCATCGCCTGCCATGAAGCTCAAACCCGCATAACCACCACGAGCCGTCATGCCCTGTGCGCTGGCGATCTTCCGCGTGTCGTAATCAAAGCCGGTGATGTCCGGCTTGAAGCCCGTCTCACGCAGGTAAAACGCCAGCAGGCCGATGCCACAGCCAATGTCGAGCACCGGGAGCAATGAACCCTCCAGTTCTTTCGTCACCGCCGCATACACCGGGTCGGAGCACAGTTTCGCCGTCACGTAATGACGATCCCACAGCCGCGCGCTGAGCTTTGAGAGTCGCTTCAATGAGGTGGCTGGCAGTAGGGTGTTCATGATTTTCCGATCCATCGGCGTGGCACTTCCCACGGTGCCAGCAGCGAGCAGGCTTTGGTTTTGAACGCGGCGTCGATCTCCGCCTGCGGCATTTCCACTACCGCCACAATGTCCTGGCAGCGCTCGGGATCACGGCTCGACGCCCCCCGGATCGTCACCCTCGGCAGTTCGGCGGCACGCTTGATTTTTTCGCCGATCTCGGACGGGCTCAGCTTGCGGCCGGCCACGTTGATGCCGCCTCCGATGCACTGCTCGAACATCAGGCGCTCCCCACTCGGGTCGATCTGGTCGCTGGTGGTGAAAAAACCGCCGCCATAGCGTTCCTCCGGCAGCAGTTCATCGTACCCAAGGCCCACCGAACTGCTGGTGACGACCAGGCGGCCTTTATGATCCGTCTGTGTCTGCACACCGGGCAGGAGTGAGCCGAGATCACGCGCATCACTGCGCAAAACATCCGACTCATCCCACGACACCGCCCCGCACTCGCTCGTGCCATACAGGTTGTGAATCTTCAGCCCGTGCTTCTCCAGCGCCAGGCGCTCCAGTTCGAGCGTGAGCGGCGATCCGGCGGAAATCGCAAGGCTGACATTGCCAAACCACACCTCGCCCATCAGCCAGGCCTTCCACAAGGCCGGAACGCCCGGCAGAAAGACACGCGCGTGATGTTTCATCGCCTCCATCAACGGTTGAGCAAACGGCTGCGGCGCAAAACACGTCGGCACGCCGTTGAGCAGTGTTTGCAGCACGGTCATCGTCAGGCCGAACGAGTGCGCGCATGAAATCGCCGCCACACCCACGCCTCGAGCGCCGAGATCAAGCGCCGCGTGCAGACGATCCACATCGGCGGCGATTTGATCGAGCGTGAAGAACTGGCAGCGGCGCAGACCAGAGCCTCCGACGGTTTGTTTGATCAAGGCGGTGCCTATGGGCGGCGGAACGGCCGGAACACGGCGCTGGCGGTCTTTTTCCACCAGATGCACCGGCACGCCGTGCAGAAACCCGGCCAGCAACGCTCGCAAAACCTCCGGTGCATTGCCCTGAACCAGCACGTGATCCCCGGCAGGCTTCATCGCCCGCGCTTCGTCATCAAGCTGGCGGAAGGTCGTGGTGCTGCCGTCGGCTAGATACAGCGCCGCCTGCGCGCCGCGCTCTGCCACAATACGTTCCCAGCGTTCACCAAACATTTGCAGTCCTTGCGACGAGGCGTAATCCATGTCCTGCGTCGTGCCGTAGATATGAACACTTGCGTGGGCAGTTCAACCACCGTGCGCGACGAATCTCACCCGTTTCCCATCTTTTCCTCCGTGCCGCCACCCCCACGCCAGCGCATCGCCATCACCGGAGCCGGGATTGTTTCGCCGTTGGGCCTGGGCTGGCAGGCGAATGAGCAGTCGCTGGCGGCGGATCGCGCCGCGTTCCGGCCGGTCGAGCTTTTCGACACCAGCGGTCTCATCGCCAAAACTGCCGGGGTGGTCGATGTGCCTGCGGAAAACCTGTTTCACCGTGTTCCCGCGCACAAACAGGCCTTGGTCGATCGCGGCACGCGCATGCTGCTCCTCGCCATCCGCGAGGCGCTGGCCCAGTCCGGGCGCGAGACCATGGAGGGCATCGACGCGATGGTCATCGGCACCTCCGCCGGGGCGATGCCGCTGGGCGAGGCCTATTTCGAAAACGCGCGCCAGGATCCAGGACGTGTCCCCTCCCAGCTTTCGCGTGCGGAGCATTACCAGCCGCAGCGCCAGATGAGCAGCATCGCCGCCGAGTTCGGCTGGCATGGCCCAGTCATCATCGTCTCCAACGCCTGCGCCTCCGGTGCCAACGCCATCGGCTGGGCGGCCGACATGATCCGTTCTGGCAGGGCCAAACGCGTGATCGCTGGCGGCTACGATGCGCTCGCAAAACTCGTGTTCTCCGGATTCGACAGCCTGCGCGCGCTCGCCCCCAGCGGCATCCCGCGCCCTTTTGATGCGCAGCGCGATGGCCTCGCACTCGGTGAAGGCGCCGCCGTGATGCTGCTCGAAGCTGAAGACGCGCGTCAAAGCGACGCGCTGGGAGATGTGGCGGGCTATTCGACCGCCACCGACCTGCATCACCTCACGCAGCCCGACCCCGAGGGAAAAGCCGCGATCCGCACCATGACGAACGCCTGCGCCCAAGCCGGTGTTTCTCCAGCGCAAATCGGCTACGTGAACTCCCACGGCACCGGCACGCCCTTCAACGACGTGGCCGAAGCCGCCGCCATCGCCGCTTGGGCGGGTGATGCTGTGAAAAATATTCCCGTCAGCTCCACCAAGTCCGCGATGGGTCATCTCCTCGGCGGTGCCGGAGCGGTCGAGGCGGTGATCTGCCTGATGGCGCTGCGCGGCCAATGGCTCCCCGCGAGCCTGAACGTGCGCGAGGTCGATCCTGCCGTGCGCTTTGACCTCGTGCAAAAATTCCGCCACGCCCGTTTGGAGCATGCGCTGACCAATTCCTTCGGCTTTGGCGGCACGAACGCGACACTCGTCCTGCAAAGGAGGACCGCATGAACACGAGCGACATTCATATTCGCGGTGTTGGAGCCGTGAGCGCCGCAGGCTGGAACGCTGCTGACCTGCTCAAGGCCGTGCGTGCGGGAACGCCGCTGCCAGCCACAGGCTGCGCACGTCCTGGCGATGAACGCACCTGGCCCTGCGAGACGCGCCTCGTTCCCGCCGTGCCGCCGGAAAAGATCTCGCGTCATCCACGCCTCCGCCGCTCAAGCGCCATCACGCGCTACTCGGTGGCCGCCGCGTTGGAGGCGCTGGCAGATGCCGGGCACGATCCTGCGGCTCCGCCACAGGGACTGGGCATCCTTTTCATCATGATGAACGGCTGCGTGAACTACACGGGCCGTTTCTACCACGAGGTGCTGCAAAATCCCGCGCAGGCCAGCCCGCTGATCTTCCCCGAGACCGTGTTCAACGCACCCGCCTCGCACCTCGCCTCCTTCCTCGGCATCGACGGTGCGGTCAGCACGCTCGTGGGCGCGCCGAACACGATCATGGAGGCGCTCGACACCGCCGCGTTCTGGATTCGCAGCGGCATCGTCGAAGAATGCCTGCTCATCGCCGCCGAGGAATGCGACTGGCTTAGCGCCGAGGCGCTCACCTATTACCATCCGCATCTCATCGCGTCCGAAGGTGCTGGAGCACTGCTGCTCTCCGCCAGCGGCGGTGGACCGCGTGTGTGCGATGTGATCGGCCCGCTGGCCTACCTCTCATGGCAGGAGCGCTGCGCCTTGCTGCCGGAACTCGCGGCGCAAACACAGGCAAAGCTTCACGAGCCAGCCACACTCATCGACGACCGCACTGGCATCTCCAAACTCGACCGTGCGGAGACAGCCGCGTGGTCCGGGAGCCCATGGCAGACCGTGCTCAGCCCGAAGCTCGTTCTGGGCGAGAGCATGGGCGCCAGCGCGGCCTTGCAGCTTGTGCTCGGAACTCTGGCAGCGCGTGAAACGCAGCAGCCTGTGGTCATTTCCATGCCCGGTGCCAACACGGCAGCCTATGCCTGTGTGCTGACGCCGTGACTCACTTCGGCGGCGCTCCGCCTGGCTGCATCGGCATCTTCATTTCACTGTAGCCTTCCGGTGCGGTGAACTCCTTGGCATCCACTTCCTGCTCCTTCGCGGAAATGAGCTGCGTGACCATGTTTTTGCCCATCATCGTCATCTCCGACTTCACCACCATGCCGCTGAAATCGGACGCCTGGGGCGCAAGACCGGCCATCGCGTTGCCCATCGCCTTGCCCAGCTTGTCATTGATCACGTTGATCTCCGCGAACTTCGGAAAGTCCTTCGCCACCCAGAAGCGCCCTTTGCCGAGCTGGCCTTCCCATGTGAAAATCTCGGCCTCCCAGTCGCCGATCTTTTCTTTTTGTCCGGTCGCCACCGGCTTGGCGGCCGGCTGCTTGTCGAGCGGGGCCGAGGCCTTGGCCGCCATCTCCAGCGCCGCCTTCATCGTCGCCAGATCCATCTTCATGAGCACTTTCTGGGCATGCATGAGCATCATCATGCCCTCCGCCCCCACCATCACGCTCATCTGCGTCCCCACGTCCACACGCGCCTGCTCGCCTTTGATCTTCGTGACCGTCTCCTTCTCCTCACCTGCGGTGTTGGTCTTCTGAACGATGACCCAGTCCGCACGGGCAAGCGCGGCAGTGCAAAACAGGACGGCGAGAACGCGAATGGAGGTTTTCATGATGCCCTGAGGCTACCTCATGACTGTTTGTGCGGTCAATCCTGATCATCTCCGGTCTTGAATGCCGTTCATCCACTCCGCATGATCGTTCTTTCCGCATGAGCCGCCTCCTTGCCTTCATCCGCCACCACCTTGCTGGTTCCGGCATGCTCGTCGCGCTGCTGCTGCTCTGCGCCTTCTTCAGCATCGTCACCTGGACTGAACAGCATCCCCAGGATGCCGCTGCCGCGAAGCAACTCGCCGCTCAGATCGCTCCCAATGCCAAAGCCCTCATCGTCGTGCGCCCGCAGGCCGAGGACATCGCCTTTGCGGACGCTTTGAACGCCGCGCTCGGCTCCCGCGCCGAAATCGTGAAGGGCGAGCCAAAAGATGCGCGTGCCGCGTTGCAACGCGCCGCCACATCCGGCGGACTCGATGTCATCGCCTGCAATCACGCCACCGCCTCCTGGCTCGTGTTCAGCGAACTCGCCACCGACTTCCCCGCGCTCAAGGACACCCGCGTGCTCAAACCGAGATCGCAGGCATGGCCAAATTTCCTCAAGGCCGACAACCTGCTCAACATCGCCAACCAGATTGCCGTCATCGCCATTCTCGCCATCGGCATGACGTTGGTCATCATCACCGGTGGCATTGATCTGAGCGTGGGCAGCCTGATCGCCCTCTCTGCCGTCGTCACAGCGATGATTGTGCGCGATTGTTTTGACGGCACGAGCGCGAGCGTGATGGGAATGTTCCTGGCGGGCCTCGGCGGCATCGCTTTGTGCGGTGCATGTGGTTTGATCTCTGGCGCGTTCATCACACGCCTGCACATGCCTCCCTTCATCGTCACACTGGCGATGATGCTCGTATGCAGCGGTCTCGCGTATCGTCTGGCGGAGAATCAATCCGTCTATCAGGTGCCGGACTCCTTCGTCTGGCTCGGCCGTGAATCCGATCTCTTCGGCCTGCCGAACGCCGTCGTGCTCATGCTGCTGCTTTACGCCGCCGCGCATGTCGTGATGACGCAAACCAGCCTCGGCCGTCATCTTTACGCCGTCGGCGGCAACACCGAGGCCGCCTTCATCTCCGGCGTGCCGGTCAAACGCGTCATTCTCATCGCCTACATCCTTTGCGGTCTGCTCGCCGGTCTTGGCGGTGTGGTCACGGCATCGTTACTCAAGAGCGGATCGCCCACCTACGGCCAGATGTATGAGCTGTATGTCATCGCCGCTGTCGTGGTCGGCGGCACGAGCCTCAGCGGCGGCAAAGGCACCATGCCCGGCACCTTGATCGGCGCTTTCATCATCGCCGTGATTCAAAACGGCATGAACCTCACCAACGTCGAGAGCAACACCCAGAAAATCGTCCTCGGCCTCGTCATTCTCAGTGCCGTGCTCGTGGATCGGGTGCGAAAGTGAAACTCATCATCCCATGTTCAATTCCTGGCTCCCTGAATCTCAAGACCGCCTCCCGCTGACCTGGTGGAAGCAGCACCCAGTCTATCTCGCCGCCATCATCGCGCTCGTCGGCGTGGCTAGCATGATCGTCACCGCCGTGCTCGGCTACGGCGTCATGGCGCACCTTGTCTTCACCTTCGACAGTGCCTTCAACCAGCTCCATCTC
This sequence comes from Akkermansia muciniphila, assembly GCA_945882215.1. GTDB lineage: Bacteria > Verrucomicrobiota > Verrucomicrobiia > Verrucomicrobiales > Verrucomicrobiaceae > Prosthecobacter. The sequence continues at coordinate 7,603 of CAMCWM010000055.1, forward strand.
TGGACGCCACTGACCTACGTCATCGTCAATCCACCCAGCCTGTGGATTCTCATTGGCTGCTACCTGCTCTGGAGCTTTGGCGAGGCCGTGGAACGCCATCTCGGCCGCCGTGCCTTTGTGCGGCTGCTGGTCTTGCTCTTGCTGGTCTCACCGTTGCTGATCACGCTGTTTGGCCTCGCAGGTGTTCGCGGTTTCACCTGCGCAGGCATCACGCAGCTCGAGTTCGGCGTTTTCATCGCCTTCGCCACGCTTTATCCGCGTGCGAAAATCAGCATCATCATCCTCACCATCGACGCCTGGGTGCTTGCCGCCATCTTCGTCGGTCTGAATGCCCTCAGCAGTCTCGCTGCACGCGACTGGGCCTCCCTGCTCCTCCTCGCTGCCAACGTCGGCACCGCCTACGCTTTCATCCGTTATGAAACAGGTGAGTTGAAACTTCCCTCGATGCCCAAACCCTCTCCCAAGGCAAAAAAGCCCGCGAAGAACGCCGCTCCCACCGTCGATGACATCCTCGACAAAATCAGCCGTCAAGGCATGCAAAGCCTCACCACCGAAGAACGCCGCATTTTGGACAAGGCGAGCGACGAAATGAAACGCCGCGCCGGTTAGCGCAGCACCACCCGGCACGGTGCCCCGTCCGCGCCTTCGAGTTTGATCGGCAGGCAGATCAGCTCGTAGTAGCCGGGCTTGATCTCGGCCAGGTTGAGCCCCTCGATCACCCAGATGCCCGCGCCGAGCATGATCTGATGCGTTTCGACCACATCCTTGCCGTGGCCGCCGATGCTGAGGTAATCGACACCGACCGTCATGATCTCGTGATCGACGAGGTATTGCGCCGCGTCGGCGCGGATGGAGATGAAGTCTTTGTCGAACTCGTTCATCGCCCAGCTCCGTGTCGAATTGCGCGTCTTGAACAACACCCGCTGCCGGGGCGAGAGTTTGAGCTTCTTCAAATCATCCGCCGTGATTTGCATCTGATCCTCGCACTCGATCTCAAACACGCGGCAGCGGCCGATCACCGCCTCGAATGGCATCTGCTCCATCGTGATGCCATCCGCGATGAAATGCCGCGGCGCGTCCATGTGCGTGCCGGTGTGGGCGCTCATGCTGAGGTGCGTCAGGTTGCACACCGCGCCGTCCTCCATGCGGTTCACGCGCTTGATGTGGCACTCGGGATCACCGGGCCAGGTCACCATGCCGTCGCGCAGCGACACAGAGACATCTTTCCAAGGGCGTTTCATAAAGTTATGGATTTACATGATACGCACCGGTGTCCAGCCCGGATTCAATGTAAAACATGGACTGAACCGCCCGTTTGCATGCGCATGCCCCAGCCTTCCACGCTTCCCCGTCGGCAGTTTGTCAAAACCGCCGCTGCAACGGTCTTCGGCTTCCAAATCGTGCCGCGCCACGTCATCGGCGGCCAGGGCTTCACGCCGCCGAGTGAAAAGGTGAACCTTGGCTGCATCGGCATCGGCGGTCAGGGCGGCGGCGACATCCGCGACCTGGATGAGTCCGGCCTCGCCAACATCGTCGCGCTTTGTGATGTCGATCTCGATCACGCCGCCGGTACGATCAAAAAATACCCCGGGGCGAAGCTCTACCGCGATTACCGCGAACTCATCGACAAGCAGAAGGATATCGACGCCGTGCTCGTCGCCACGCCCGACCATGTGCATGCGCCTGCCCGCATCATGGCCATGCGCGCCGGGCGTCACGTCTATGTCGAGAAGCCGCTCGCCCACACCATCGCCGAAGCACGTGCGATGCGTGATGTCGCGAAGGAAACCAACCGCGTCACGCAGATGGGCAACCAAGGCCACGCCAGCGAAGGCATCCGCCTGACGCGTGAATGGATTCAAGCCGGTGCCATTGGCAAAGTGACCGAGGTGCATGTGTGGTCCGACCGCCCCGGCAAGTTCTGGGATTCCCAAGGCAAAGCCTATCCCACCGACACACCGCCTTTGCCGAAGAACCTCGATTGGAATCTCTGGCTCGGCCCGGCCAAGGAACGTGCGTATCATCCCGACTTTTGCCCGCGTAAATGGCGTGGCTGGTGGGACTTCGGCTGCGGTGCGCTCGGCGACATGGCCGTGCATAACGCCGATCCCGCCTTCTACGCGCTCGACCTCGACGCGCCCGACTGGGTCGAGGCCGAAAACGGCCCCAACAACAATCAGTCCTTCCCGGTTTGGAGCATCATCACCTACCACTTCCCCGCCAAAGGCGACCGCCCCGCCGTGAAGATGGTCTGGTATGACGGCGGCAAGCTCCCACCACGTCCCGCAGGCCTCGAAGAAACCCGCAACCTCGGCGACAACGGCATCTACTTCGTCGGTGACAAAGGCTGCATCCTCGCCGGCGGCTGGTCAGGAACTCCGCGCATTGTGCCCGAGTCGAAGATGCAGCAGTTCGTCATCCCCGCCAAAACGATCCCGCGCTGCCTGAGCGGCCATCGCAAAGAATTCCTCGAAGCCTGCAAAACCGGCAAACCCGAGGATGCGAAGAGTGGTTTCTGGTATTCCGCCCCCTTCACCGAATCGTTGCTCGTCGGTCTCCTCGCCGTGCGCTTCGGCAAACGCGTCGAATGGGACACCAACACGCTCAAATCGCCCAACACCCCTGAGGCCGATGCGACCATCCACAAGGCCTATCGTGCGGGCTATGGCATTTGATCACGCCAGCAGCTTCGGCACCAGCTCGCCATGCACGTTGGTCAGGCGCATGTCCAGGCCCTGGAACTTCACGGCGAGTTTCGTGTGCTCGAAGCCGAGCAGGTGCAATAGCGTGGCGTGCAGATCATGCACATGTACCGGATCTTCGGCCACGTTGAAGCCGAATTCATCGCTCTGGCCGAGCGTGAATCCCGGTTTCATGCCGCCGCCGGCGAACCACATGCTGAAGCAGTTCGGATGATGATCACGTCCGTCGCTGCCGCCCTGCACCATCGGTGTGCGGCCGAATTCGCCGCCCCAGATGACGAGTGTGTCCTCCAGCAGGCCACGTTGCTTCAAATCGCGCACCAAAGCGGCGCAAGGTTGATCCGTGAGACCGCATTGATCCTTCAGGCCCTTCACCAGACCACCATGATGATCCCACGCCTCATGGAAAAGCTGCACAAAGCGCACACCGCTTTCGACAAGACGACGCGCGAGCAGGCAGTTGTTCGCGAATGACGCCTCGCCCGGCTTTGCGCCATACATGTCGAGGATGTGTTTCGGCTCCTTCGAGATGTCCATCAGCTCCGGTGCCGTCTGCTGCATGCGGTAGGCCAGCTCGAAGCTGTTGATGCGGCTGGCGATCTCGGGATCGCCCACGACGTTGAGCCGCTCTTCGTTGAGCTGCTTTAACACGTCGAGCGTGTCGCGCTGCGTCGCGTCATCAACGCCCTGCGGATTGTTCAGGAACAACACCGGCTCGCCGCTGCTGCGAAAGGGCACGCCTTGATACACGGTGGGCAAAAAGCCGCAGCCGAAGTTGCTCATGCCGCCGCTGGGGCCTTTTTGACCGCTTTGGATGACGACGTAGCCCGGAACGTCCTGATTCTCCGTGCCGAGGCCATAAAGCGTCCACGCACCAAAGCTCGGCCGCCCGAAAATCTGCGAGCCGGTGCTCATCAAGATCTGTCCCGGCGCATGATTGAACGCGTCCGTCTTCATCGAGCGCACGATCGTGAGATCGTCGGCGATCTTGGCCGTGTGCGGCAGCAATTCGCTCAATTCCGCGCCGCTCTGGCCGTGACGCGCGAACTTGAACTTCGGACCGAGCAACTTGCTGTTCGGATTGATGAAGGCCGCGCGATAGCCTTTGAGCAAATCCGGCGGCGGCAGCTTGCCATCCCACTTTGCCAGTTCGGGTTTGTTGTCGAACAATTCCAGATGGCTCGGCGCACCGCCCATGAAGAGATAGATCACGCGCTTCGCCTTGGCCGGATAGTGCGGCTTCTTGATCGCGAGCGGATTCACCACCGCCGGAGCCGCCTTCGCGGCCAGATCCATCGCCGCAATGCTCGCCAAACCCACGCCGCACTCTTTGAAAAACCAGCGGCGGCTGCGGTAGCGGGCGTATTCGGCCTGAAGTTCGTGGCGGAGGTTCATGCGTGCGGATTGACGCACAGAAATCGCCTTTCAGCGAGCCGGTCTATCCAGGACGCATGCGCAGCACAACTCCGGCGGCGGGTTTGTCCATGCAGAAGTATTGGAATGAAGGATCGAAGCCACCGCCATCGTTCCAGACGCCCCATGAAGCGCCTCAGCCTCCTCCTTTCAGCTTTTATCTTTCAGTTTTCAGCTTTCGCCGCGGAGCAGCCCAACATCCTCTGGCTCACCAGCGAGGACCACGGCCCGCACATGGGTTGTTATGGCGACAGCTTTGCCACCACTCCAAATGTCGATGCGCTAGCGGCGAAAGGCATGCTTTTCAAACGCGCGTGGTCCTGTGGCCCCGTGTGCGCCGCCGCACGCACGACGATCATCGCCGGCATGTATCCGCCCTCCACCGGCGGTGAGCACATGCGCAGCATGACAGAGATGCCGAAGGGAACAAAAATGTACCCGCAGTTCCTGCGCGAGGCCGGTTACTACTGCACGAACAACAGCAAAGAAGACTACAACCTCAAAAAGCCCGAGGGCGTGTGGGATCTGTCGTCCGGCAACGCACATTGGAAGAATCGCAAGGACGGCCAGCCCTTCTTCGCGATCTTCAACGAGACCTGCAGCCACGAAAGCCAGCTCCGCAAACGCCCGCATGTCGCGATTCATGACCCCGCCAAGGTCCGCGTGCCCGCCTACCATCCCGACACGCCGGAAGTCCGCCAGGATTGGGCACAGTATTACGATCAGGTCACGCTGGCTGACGCTTCTGCGGGAAAACGCCTCAAGGAACTCGAAGAAGCCGGTCTCGCCGAAGACACGATCATCTTTTACTACGCCGATCACGGCAGCGGCATGCCACGCAACAAGCGCTGGCCCTGCAATTCCGGCCTGCAGGTGCCGATGGTCGTGTATTTCCCGCCGAACTGGAAACACCTCGCGCCAAAGGAATATGGAGCGGGTGTGAAGTCCGACCGCCTCGTGAGCTTCGTCGATCTCGCGCCCACGCTGCTCAGCATCATCGGCGTGCAGCCGCCGGAGTGGATGCAGGGCCATGCCTTCGCTGGAAAATTTCAAACCGAGCCGCAGCCCTTCATTTATGGCTTCCGCGGCCGCATGGACGAGCGCATCGACACCGTGCGCAGCGTGACCGACGGCCGCTTCGTCTATCTGCGCAATTACATGCCGCATCTCTCGCAGGCGCAACACGTCACTTATCAATTTGAAACGCCCACCACCCGAGTCTGGCGCAAAGCCTTCGATGAAGGCAAACTCACGCCCGAGCAATCCGTCTTCTGGAAGGAACCTAAGGCTGCTGAAGAACTCTACGATCTCCAAAGCGATCCCGACGAAGTCCACAACCTCGCCGCATCATCCGAACACGCCGAAACCCTCGCCAAAATGCGCACCGCACAGGAAAACCTCGCGCTCAAGATCCGCGATGTTGGTCTGCTGCCCGAAGGCGAGATGCACCAGCGCGCTGAAGGCACCACGCCTTACGACATGGGCCACGATGAGAAGCTGTATCCCCTCGCCCGCATCCTCAAAGCCGCCGGTAACGCCTCATCGATGAAGCCCGACGCAATCGCCGACCTCAAAGCCGGATTCGCAGACACTGACAACGCCATCCGCTACTGGAGCGCCATGGGCATCCTCATGCGCGGCAAGGCCGGAGTCGAAGCAGCCCGCCAGGAACTGACGAAAGCCGCTCGCGACAGCTCTACCTATGTGCAAGTCGCCGCCAACTGGGCGCTCGCCAAACATGGCAACGACTACGACCGCCCCGCCGCGTTGACCAAACTCGTGAATCTCGCCAACTGGAGCCAGCACAACGTCTTCACCGCCATGAGCGCCCTCAACGCCATCGGTGATCTCGGCGACAAGGCCAAACCCATCGCCGAACAGCTCAAAACCCTTCCCGCCAAAGGCGAATCCCCCGACGGCCGCTTCGCCGGCTACGTGGCGCGACTTCTCGCCGATCTGAATGGTGGCAACGCCGTTTACGAAGACGCGGGAGAACCGCCCGCGAAGAAAAAGAAGGCCAAGGGGAAGAAGCAGTGATGGTATCCGGCGGCAGGAATGCCCCCATTACCAAAAAAGGCACGACCGCGTGGTCGTGCCTTTGAATTTGAAATCAATCTAAGCAGCCGGGTTACTGCTTCGGCTTCGTCAGCATCTCGAAATCGTCGCTGCGGAAGGGGGTGACGGGGAGGCCATCAGTGGTGAAGAGATTGCACACCGGATTGTCCGACCACGCGTAGCGGACCGCGACCGGTTTGACGACGCCTGGAGCGCTGACTTCGACCTTGTCCTTGCCGATGATCTTGGCGGTGGCCCAGGTCCACTTTTTGTCCTCGCCGCAGATGACGAAGCCCTTCACCTCGCTGACATCGACGGTGCGCAGCGTGCTGCCGAAGGTGTCGAGCGTGACGATGGCCTTGCCACCGGTGAACTCGGCGGATTTGAACTCAGGGCTGCGATACGGGAGCTTCATGCCGTAGTCCTTGGCCAGCGCCCAGCGGGCGAGGCGCTCGGCCACATCGCGCTTGTTCTTCGGATGGATGTCGTTCGCCTCGCCGAGGTCGATGATGACAGCCTGGCCGCCGTTCTTGATGGCGTTCTGTGTCTTGGTCTGGCTCTCGCGCAGTTCGGCCCACTGGCTGGCGGTGGCCTGTTCCGCGTCGGTTTTTTCAGCCATGAAGTCGGCGAGTTGCACCCAGTAGAAGGAGAAATCACCCTGCTTCCACTCGTTGCGCCAGTTCTGGATCATGAAGGGAAAGAGGCTGGCATATTCGTAGGCGCGTCCGGCATTGCTTTCGCCCTGATACCAGATGGCACCCTTGATGCCGTAACCGATCGTGGGCAGCAAAGCGCCGTTGTAGATGTTGCCGGGGCGGGCGTTGCCACGCAGCCAGCCATCGGGTGCGCCGGGTGCACGTGCGGTGAAGGGCTTGCCTGCCGCCTTTGCCTCGTCTGCCTGCTTCTTCCAAGCGGCGAGATCGGCTTCGTATTTCTGCTTCGCGGCGTCGGAGCTGAGGAAGGCCTCGTTCTTATTCGTGTTGTCCATCAGCAGCTTGAAGCGCGGATCTTTTTCCAGCTCGCCGCGATTCACCCAAGCCTCGGCGGCGCTGCCACCCCAGGCGTTGTTGATCAGGCCCACGGGCACATCGAGCGTCTTGTGCAGCACGCGGCCGAAGAAGAAGCCCACGGCGCTGAAGCCACCAACATTCTGCGGCGAGCACTCGGCCCACGCTCCCTTGAAATCCTGCTGCGGCTCCTGCGTGCCGACGTTTGGCACCGTGATGAGGCGGATGAGCGGATGCTTCGCGGAGGCGATCTCCAAATCAGCATCCCAGGAGCTTTGCACGCTCCACTGCATGTTCGACTGGCCGGAGCAGATCCACACCTCGCCGACGAGCACGTTCTTGAGTTCCTTGGTGCTGCTGCCCTTGATTGAAATCGTCGCGGGTTTCGCGTTCGCGGGCACAGGATCGAGTTTCACCGTCCACTTGCCGTCCGCACCGGCCTTGCCGCTCTTGGTTTGACCGGCAAACGTCACCGTCACCTCCGTGCCCGGCGTGTCCCAGCCCCAGAGCGGGTTCGTCTGCTTCTGCTGCAGCACCATGTTGTCGCCAATGATGGCGGGGAGTTTCAATTCGGCACGGGCGGAGAGCGCCAGTGAAGCGAGGAGGAGGGTCAGAGTCGTGAGTTTCATGGTCAGATGGACAGAGCGTGAACAAACGCATTGCCGAGGCGCTTTTCCTTCAAACTTTTGCCATCACGCTTGAACTCGCCGCCAGATGAGGGCACGCAGGATGGTCTCCGCCTTCGTCATGCCGGTTCGCTCGACATTTCTGCTGCTCATCCTCTCCACGTCGCTTCTCGCGGAGAGCTTTTACCGTGCGCCGCAGAGCTACAGCACCACGCGTGATCCTGACCCGCCGAAGTATGCGCGTCATGCGCCGGAGACCGGCATCGACTTCCTCAAAAACGCCGCGTGGCTCGACCTCGGCCTCGATTACCGCTTCCGCTACGAATACCGCGATGATGACATCCGCCGTGCGCAGGCCGGGCTGGATGATCCCTTTCTGCATCGCACGCGGGCCTATGTCGGCATCCACGACATTCTCGATCCCTTCCGCTTCGCGGTCGAGATGCAGGACTCGCGGCGTTATCACAGCCGGTATCCACGCGATAACCGCGATGTAAACGAGTTCGAGGTCATCCGGATCTACGGTGAACTGCATTTCAAAAACCTTCTCGGCACCGACCCGCGTGGCAACGCCCGACCCGCTTTCATTCGCTACGGCATCCACAATTTCGAGTTCCTCGACCGCCGCCTCATCGGCAACAACCAGTGGCGCAACACCTCGAACACCTTCCAGGGTTTCCACGCCGCGCTCGGGCAAGAGAGCAACGACTGGCAGCTCGATCTCCTCGCTGTGCAACCGCTGAGCCGTTCCAAGTATGAGTGGGATCGTCCCGTCGAGCAGCAGTGGCTGTACGCCGCCATCGGCCACTGGCGGCGCTGGGCGGAGATCATCACGCTGGAGCCTTACTATCTGGCGCTGCATCAGTCCGCCCATGCCGGAGTGGCCGAGCGCATGGTTCACAATCCCGGCCTCCGTGGCTACGGCGTCATCGCCGACACCGGCTTCGACTACGATGCCAGTTTCAATTATCAATTCGGCCAGAACGGCACGCGCAAAGTCCGCGCCTGGTCCGGCACCGCCGAGGTCGGTTACAATTTCAAAATGTCTTGGAAGCCACGCCTCAGCCTCTTTTACGGCCAGGCCTCGGGAGACCACGATCCCAACGACGGCACGGACAATCGCTTCGAGAAATTCTTCGGCTTCGGCCGGCCGTGGTCCGCCAACGACTACATCGTCTTTGAAAACATCCGCGCTCCGAAGCTGCGTTTCGAGGCCGCTCCTTCCAAAACCTTCCGCTTCGACTTCGGCTACAGTTGGTACTGGCTCGACAGCGCCACTGACCGCTTCGCCGGTGCCAACAATGCCCGCGACGCCACCGGTGCCAGCGGCAGCTTCATCGGCCACGAGTTCGACCTCCGCACCCGTTTCAACCTCGGCGACAAGACCGAGCTGATCCTCGGCTACGCGCATTTCACCGCCGGAGGCTTCACCGAGAGCACCGTGAGGAGCGGCGACACGGATTTCGGCTACATTGAGTTCAGCCGCCGTTTTTTCTGATGCCCACGGCCTCATCATTGCCTGAAAGCAGCCTCTTCATCCCGAAGATCGTCAGCAAGCCGCTGCGATCCGGCCACGGCATCAAAATCGGCATCTTCGCCGGCATTCATGGTGATGAGGAGGCGGGCACTCTGGCCGTGCAGGATCTCATCCGCTGGGCGGCGGAGCAGCCGGAGGCGCGGCACGACTACGAGCTGCATTTCTACCCGGTCTGCAATCCCACCGGCCTCGCGCTCGGCACGCGGCACAGCCACAGCGGGCTCGATTTGAACCGTGAGTTCTGGTTCGGCTCCACCGAGCCGGAGATCGTCTATCTCGAAAGCGAACTGCGCCGCGAGAAATACGACGGCATCATCTCGCTGCACTCCGATGACACCTCCGACGGCTGCTATGGCTTCGTCAGCGGCGCATTGCTCAGCGAGCACCTGCTGGAGCCTGCGCTGCAAGCCGCGAGCGACTACCTGCCACGCAACGAACAGCACATCATTGATGGCTTCCTCGCCTCACGCGGCATCATCAAGGAAGGCTACCTCGGCATCCTCAGCGCTCCGCCTGAGCAGAGGCCACACGCGCTGGAGATCGTCTTCGAGACTCCCGCGCTCGCGCCGATGGACGCGCAGGTCAAGGCGACCGTCGCCGCGGTGAAACGCATTCTCGTCGAATACCGCGAACTCCAGGCCTACGCCGCGAACCTGTAATCCCACCTCATGGCACGCACACGTCATGTGCTGCCGGGGTTCAGATTGTCCCTCGGCTTCACCATCACTTATCTCAGTCTCATCGTTCTCATCCCGCTGTCGATGCTCGTTTGGAAAGCATCGACAGGCGGCTGGGATGGCGTGATGAACACGATCACGCATGCGCGTGTGATCGCGTCTTTGAAGCTCAGCTTCACTACGGCCTTCACCGCCGCGCTGGTGAACGGCTTCTTCGGCCTGCTCACCGCCTGGGCGCTCGAACGCTACTCGTTTCCGGGTCGTCGCGTCCTCGATGCCATGGTGGATCTGCCCTTCGCGCTGCCCACCGCCGTCGCCGGCATCGCCTTGGTCACGTTGTATGCGCCGAATGGCTGGATCGGCGCCTGGCTGGCGCAATACGACATCAAGGCCGCCTACGCACCGCTCGGCATCACGATTGCGCTCGTCTTCGTCGGCTTTCCGTTCGTCGTGCGCACCTTGCAGCCGGTCATCGCCGATCTCTCCATGGAACTGGAAGAAGCCGCCGCCTGCCTCGGCGCGAACCGCTGGCAGACACTCACACGCATCGTCTTTCCCGCGCTTCTGCCCGCCACGCTCGCCGGCATGACGCTCGCCTTTGGCCGGGCCGTCGGTGAATACGGCAGCGTCGTCTTCATCTCGGGAAATCTGCCGTTCAAGACCGAGATCGCACCGCTGCTCATCACCATGCGCCTCGAAGAATACGACTACAGCGGTGCGGCGACGATCGGTGTCGTCATGCTCATCGCCTCCTTCCTGATTCTCTTCACCGCCGATCTCCTCGCCCAGTGGAATCGCAAACGTACCGGACATTGATTCATCATGGCAGCTCTCATCGACATTCATCCTGCCAAACATCGCACGCGGGTCCGCCGTGCCACCGCCGAGTCCGCGTGGTCACGCTGGCTCGTCATCAGCATTGCCGTGGGTTTCATGGGGCTGATGTTTGTGCTGCCGCTCGTCGTTATCTTCCAGGAGGCCTTTCGCAAAGGCTGGGAAGGCTACGTCGAGGCCTTTGATGATCGTGCCACGATGCACGCCATCTGGCTCACGCTGCAAGTCGCCGCCATCACCGTGCCGCTGAACACGATCTTCGGCCTCGCGGCTGCGTGGTGCGTCTCACGCTTCTGGTTTCGCGGCAAACGCCTGCTCACCTCGCTCATCGAGCTGCCGTTGTGGGTCTCGCCCGTCATCGCCGGATTGATCTATGTGCTGTTGTTCGGCGCGAAGGGTTTCTTTGGCCCCTCACTGAAGGAGCACGGCATCAAAATCATCTTCGCGCTGCCCGGCATCGTGCTGAGCACCATCTTCGTCACCTTCACCTTCGTCGCCCGTGTGCTCACACCGCAAATGGAAGCCCAGGGCCAGGCCGAGGAAGAAGCGGCGATGACGCTCGGGGCGAACGGTTTCCAGATGTTCTGGCGTGTCACCATTCCAAAAATCAAGTGGGGCCTGCTCTACGGCATCATCCTGTGCAATGCGCGCAGCATGGGCGAGTTCGGCGCGGTGTCCGTCGTCAGCGGCCACATCCGCAACAAGACCAACACCGTCCCGCTGCACATCGAGGTGCTCTACAACGAGTACCAGTTCGTCCCCGCCTTCGCCGTCGCGTCCGTGCTGACACTGCTCGCGCTGGCGACCCTGATTTTGAAAACTCTCACGACCACCAAACGAGGAGCTGCATGAGCATCCACATTCACAACATCACCAAGACCTTCGGCAGCTTCAACGCGCTCAAAAACGTCAACCTGGAGGTCAAAACGGGCGAGCTCGTCGCCCTGCTCGGCCCCAGCGGCAGCGGCAAAACCACGCTGCTGCGCATCATCGCAGGACTCGAATTCGCCGATGAAGGCGCGGGCAGCATCGAATTCCACGGCAGCGACGTCACCAACCGCACCGCCTACGAGCGCAAAGCCGGCTTCGTGTTTCAAAACTACGCGCTCTTCAATCACATGACCGTCGCCGAAAACATCGCCTTCGGCCTGCGTGTCATGAAAAAGCCTCAGCGTCCCGAGCGCGAAGACATCGACAAATCCGTCACCGAACTCCTCCGCCGCATCGCCCTCGAAGGCTACGGCGGCCGTTACCCCTCCCAGCTCAGCGGCGGCCAGAAACAACGCGTCGCTCTCGCCCGCGCCTTGGCCGTCGGCCCGCAAGTTCTCCTTCTAGACGAGCCTTTCGGCGCTCTCGACGCCAAAGTGCGCAAAACCCTGCGCAAATGGCTCCGTCAGTTCCACGACGAGACCAAAGTGACTACCTTGTTCGTCACCCACGATCAAGACGAAGCCTTCGAACTCGCCGACCGCGTCGTCATCCTCCACGAGGGCGATGTGCAGCAGGTGGGATCACCCGCGCAACTGCGTGAGAACCCGAAAAACGAGTTCGTCGCCGACTTTCTCGACTGCGTGATGATTTGATTCAGATCGCAGGTCGAAGCCAGAGCCGGATCGGCGCGCGAGGGCAAGCCACGGGGTCATCCAGCCCAAACGGGTGTATGAGCGTTCCCGCTGACTTCAGCGGGTTTTAGCGACGTAGTTGACCAGGTAGCATATAGAAGCACCTAGCCCTGCCACCACGAGACCGGAGAAAAATGCTCCTTCGATCCAAAAGTCGAGTGTGAGGTAGAAGCTAATGAGCACCGCTCCAGTGGTGATCGATTTAGCCCGGTATCTTGTAGCGTCCTCTGTTTTATATATTTGCCGTGCCAAATCTACTTCGTTCTGAGTTGTGATCTCATAACCACAAATCAGACACCTCAGTCTCTGTTTTTCGTGAGACTCAAATTTTTCAAAATCAGACGCCTTACCGCATGACTTACAATATAGCGTGTTACCATCTAGCATTGGGGGATGGTTAGAGTGTCGGGCCTCCAAGTCTAGAGCTGATTTGAACGGGTGGCCCATTGCTGGCACAGCTTTTCGCATCGTTTCATGCCCATCTCAAAATCAGCTCGTGTTACGTTCTTGACGCTTATTATCTCCCTCGTTTGACGAGTAACAGTTTTTGTCCCGCCGCATTCAGCGTCTCCACCTGCTTCGCGAAGTGGAAGCGGATGAAGCGGTGCTCGGGTTCGCGGAAGAAGCTGGAGCCGGGGACACCGGCCACGCCGATCTCGCGCACGAACCATTCGGCGGCTTCGGTATCGGTGGCGAAGCCGAGGGATGAGATGTCCATCAGGACGTAGTAGGCGCCGTGCGGCTCGGTGAAGGGCAGGCCGGTGGCGCGGAGATGACCGAGGAAGACATCGCGCTTCGCGGCGTAGAGATCGCGCAGGCCGTGGTAATAGCTGTCTGGCAGCTCCAAACCGGCCACAGCGGCCTCTTGCAAGGGCGCGGCGGCGCCGACGGTGAGGAAATCATGCACCTTGCGCGCCTGCGCGATGATGTGCGGCGAGGCCTGCACATAACCGAGCCGCCAGCCGGTGATGGAGTAGGTTTTGGAGAGCGAATTGCACACGATCACGCGTTCCGAGGCTCCGGGCAGCGCATGCATATAAACATGCTCATGCGGCGCATAGACGATGTGCTCGTAGGGTTCGTCGGTGATGACGAAGGCGTCGTGTTTTTCGGCCAGATCGAGGATGGTTTGCAATTCGGCGCGGGTGAAGACCTTGCCGGTGGGATTCGACGGATTGCAGACGATGATGGCCTTCGCTCCTTGGGCGAAAGCGCGGGCGAGTTCATCGGGATCGAAGCCGAACTGCGGCGGACGCAGCGGGACGTAGATCGGCTCCGCGCCGGAGAGGATCGCATCGGCGGCGTAGTTCTCGTAGAAGGGCGAAAAAACGATCACTTTATCCCCCGGCTCGCAGCAGGTCATCATGGCGCACATCATCGCCTCCGTGCTGCCGCAGGTGACGACGAGGTTTTGATCAGGATCGACCGCCGTGCCGGAAAAATGCGTGATCTTCCGCGCCAGCGCTTGCCGGAACCTTGGCGCACCCCAGGTCACGGCGTATTGATGAAACGGACCGCGAGTGGCGCGTTCGAGCGCGGCGAGCAGCTCCTCCGGCGGATTGAAGTCGGGAAACCCCTGCGAAAGATTGATCGCGCCATGCTGGTTCGAGAGCCGCGTCATCGCGCGGATGACGGATTCGGTGAAGGCATGGAGTCGGCGTGAGGTCGCGGGCATACTTGCGCATTTGGCGAGATGCCGCGAGGCTGCAAGGATGTCGCCAAAATGTTTCGTTATCGCACTCTTGCCTCTGGGCCTGCCGGTCCAAGCGGCCGAGAACTGGCATTACCTCGACAACGGTGAGGTCCGGCTCGGCGTGAACCTCAACGCCGGGGCCTGCATCGGCTGGTTTTCGCGTTCGGGATCGAAGGACAACCTGCTCAACGCCTACGACGTCGGTCGCTATGTGCAGCAGTCGTATTATGGCGATGAGGACGGCAGCGACTGGAACGGCAAGCCGTGGCGCTACAATCCGGTGCAGGGCGGAAGCTGGAAGAACGCGCCTGCGGAGGTCGTGGAGACCAAAGCCGAAGCCACCAGCTTTTACGCGAAGACGAAACCGCGACACTGGGCCACCGGGGCCTTCACGCCCGAATGCGTGATGGAAGAATGGCTGCGGCTTGATGGCGGACTGGCTCGATTGAAGTTCAAGATGACTTACACGGGCACACAGGAGCACAAGCCGAGGCATCAGGAGCTGCCCGCGCTGTTTGTGACGCCGAAACTCGACACACTGGTGTTTGTGGACGTGGAGAAGAGGCTCACGCGCCAGCAGCCGGGATTCCCGAACGAATACTTCAAGGTCGGCGAGCCGTGGTGCGCGTGGATTGATCAAAACGGCCAAGGCCTCGGCCTGTTCATGCCGCATACGACGCAGATCACCTGCTACCGCGTGCGCAATGGCAACAAGGGCGATTGCAGCTACCTCGCGCCGATCCAGACTTTCGCGCTCAAGCCTGGACTTGTGTTTGAATACGAGGTCGTGCTCACGATTGGCAGCTTGGAGGAGTTGCGCGCGGTGTTTGCCAAGTTGAAGTGAGTTTTGTCATGCCCTCCGAATCCGATTCGCCCACCCAGCTCAAAGAATGGTTCAACGAAGCCCGCTATCGGGCCATCGCGGCCGAATTGACGGCCATAGCGCCGAAGTTTGATGGAAAGGCCTTTCTCGCTCTCACGCTAGAGGGTCTGGCGGAGCGGTCGCTTATGCAGCGGTTGAATCAATGCGCGGTGGCGGTCGAACAAGCGCTGCCGGGGACGTTTCAGCAGAAGGTGCGCGTGCTGCAAAAAGTCGCACCGAAACTCGGGCATGAGTTTGTCTCCATTTTCCTCTGCGACTTCGTTGCCACGTTTGGACGCGATGATTTCGACTTCTCGCTGGAGGCGCTGCGGTTTTTCACGGTGTTCGGCTCGGCGGAGTTCGCGGTGCGGACGTTCATTATGGCGGATCAGGAGCGGGCGCTGAAAACGCTGCGGCAATGGACGAAGGACGCGGATGAGAAGGTGCGGCGGCTGGCGAGCGAAGGATCGCGTCCGCGATTGCCGTGGGGCATGCGTTTGAGCACGCTGGTGCGCGATCCCTCGCCGACGCTGGTGATTTTGGAGGCGTTGAAGGATGACGAGTCGCTGTTTGTGCGTCGCTCGGTGGCGAATCATTTGAACGACATAACGAAGGATCATCCCGACTTCGTTTTGCAGCTTCTTGAGTCCTGGGAGCTGGAAAGGGCGCACTTGCGCTGGATCGCCAAGCAAGCCTGCCGCACGTTGATCAAGCGTGGACATCCACGAGCATTGAAACTGTTCGGTTTTGGCAAAAAAGCCGAGGTCGCGGCCACGCTGCAGGCTTCGCCACAAGGTCTCGCGCTCGGTGAACGACTCACGCTCACAACCGTGATCACCTCGACCAGCCGTCAATCGCAGCGTCTCGCCGTGGATTATGTTGTTTATTATGTGAAGGCACGCGGGGTGAGCGCCGAGAAGGTTTTCAAATGGACCGAGGTCGATCTACCAGCGCGTGGCACGCTTGAATTGAGCAAAAGCCAGGTGATCCGTGATTTCACGACGCGGAAGCATCATCCTGGCAAACATCGCGTCGAATTGCAGATCAACGGCCAGCGGGTGGCGGAGTCGATGTTTGTGCTGAAGTGAGGTCGCTGGCACCGGGCCACGGCGCACGCTCTTTCGGTGCGGTCATGAGCCAGCGGGCGAGAGTGGTGGCAGGGTCGGCGGATTCGGGCAGGCGGGAGACGATTTCCTGCTGCGCTTGATGGCGCACGACCTCGGTGGAGCCGTCGGGGAGGAGGCGTTTGGTGGCGCGGGACTCGGCGAAGTCGAGGAACCAGGCGGGAAGGACGCCGGGACGTGTGGACAGCGGGAACTCGAGCCATTCGCCGTTCTCGCGCTGGAAAGCATAGCTGCGGCCATCCGCATGCATTCGCACAGCGGTGGCGCGTTCGCCGCATTTGTGGGGCGCCATGAGCGGCTCGCCGGTGTGTGCGTCCCAGGCGCGGTGCGTGCCATCGACGGTGATGGTGAGCAGCGTGCGCTCATCGGGTGTGAGCGCGGCGTGGCGGACCGTGTGCTCGTGAAACAGCGGGGCGCAAACGGGACGACCGCTGGTGGCGTCAGTGACATCAAGGCGGTGGCCGAGTTCAGCGCGAAAGTGGCGCTCTTTGCCACGCAGGAGCAAGAGCAGAGGCGCACCGCCGGGCTGGGCGAGCGAGGCCACCAACCCCGCGCTCTGCGGCGGCGGTGCGGGGCAGGGACGGGGATCGACCATGCGGTACTGCATCTCCCACACTTCAAACACGGGTGTTTTTTCCTGCGCCATGATGACGAGCGAACCATCGCGGCTGGCGGCGGCGGTGCCGAGCAGCAGGCGGCTGTGATTGCTGATGCTGGTGTCCGCGCCGGGATGCCAGAGCCGGATCTCACCACGGCCACCGATGACGAGCACATGGCCACGAGCGGACAGCGGGCGACACAGACGCACAGGGCCTTTCAAGCGGATGCCGGCGCCGATGGGCCGCGTTTCGGGCACGCGCCAGACGTTGACGCCGCCGAGGGTGTCGCCCACGGCGAGCGCGTTGCCCGCGTCATTGAAGTTGAGAGCGGAGGCCGACCCCATGAGCGCCAGCGGCGTGCCGATGGGGTTCAAATCGGGCAGGCGATGCGTCATGACGAGACCGTTCGCAAGGCCGACGGCGGCGAGCGTGCCCTGCGGATTGACGGTGATGCTGGTGACGCCGCTTTGGCGCAGATGGAAGGGCACGGCGGCGAGCTGGCCGGTGCGCGGATGCATGGAGACGAGCGTTTTGTTTTGCGAGATGAGCGCGTGCTCCGCTTTGGCATCGAGCGCGAGTTGTGACACGCCACCTTGCAATGCGAGCGCCGGTGCCACGGGCTGCTGCGTTTTCACATCCCAAAGCCTCACCTCGCCTTCCAAAGTGCCGACGAGCGCGTGCTGCGAGTCTGCGGCGCAGGCGATGGCGGTGATTCGACCCTGCATTTTCGTTTCAAACGGCATGAAATCGCCGCTGACTATGTCGTAGCGCGCGAGGCTGCCGTCGCTGAAGCCGAGAATGAGCGTTTCGTCATCGAGTGTCGTTTGAAACGCGCTGATTCGTGCTCCGACGGGCAGGGCGAGTTTTTGCGGCTTGCCGCTGCGGCGTAAATCCCAGCGCGCGATGAGATCAGGGCGTTCCGTATCGCTGGATTGAAACACTGCGACCACCATCTTGCGCGATGCGTTTGCCGCGAGGCCCATGATTTTGTCCCAGCCGTCCTCCACACGCAGATTGGTGGCGATGCGGAAGCCGAACTGACTGTGGGCAAGCTGCGAGCACAAATACGCGGCGGCGAGTTCGTTCTGCGGGTCGGTGCGCAGCGCGAGGCAAAGCGAGGCGATGGCATCGCTCTGCCGACCGCGCTCGCTGAGCTGACGCGCGGTTTGGAAGTCCTTGCGGCTCTGCATGCGCTGCAACTCGCGCTGATGCAACGCGGTGGTCTGCTGTGCGCGCTGCTGCTGCATGAAATGCTGCACGCCCGCGCCGATGGCGGTCAGTGCAGCAAGCACGAAGGCCGCTGCGATGGCGACACCGCGATGATGGAGGCGGGCAAATTTGCGAATGAGGTAAACACGCGACGCTGGATGCGCCTGCACGGGCTGGTCGGCGAGATGGCGCAGGATGTCCTGCGCGAGCGCGTCCGCACTGGCGTAGCGGGCCGCTGGCTTTGGCGCGAGTGCTTTGAGGATGATGTGCTCAAGATCGCCGCGCAGGCTGGAATCGTGATGCGAAGGAGGAACGAGCGCCTTCACGGCGGCTTCACGCAGTGCCTCGTGCAGTGGTTTCCCACTCAAAGATTTTGGATCGACGACGGGAACGCCGGTGAGCATCTCGTATAACAACGCGCCGAGCGCATAGACATCCCCGCGCACATCGGCGGCCTCGGGGCCGTGCTCGGCCTGCTCCGGGCTGATGTAACCGGGCGTGCCGATGATCTGATCATGCAGCGTGTAAATCGTGCGGCGGGTGAGGCGCGTGTCGAGCGCCTTGGCGAGGCCGAAGTCGATGACCTTCACATGCGGCACGCCGTCGGCGAGCGCGACGAGGATGTTCGAGGGCTTCAGATCGCGATGGATGACGCCTTTCGTGTGCGCGTGATGCACGGCGTCGCAGATTTCGACGAACAAACGCAATCTCGCGACAGACGAGGGCTGCTGCTGCCGGACGAATTGGGTGACTGGGACGCCGTGAACGCGCTCCATGACGAAGAACGGGCGGCCGTCCTGGGTTTCGCCCGCGTCGAGCACTTGCGCGATGCCGGGATGATTCATCATCGCGAGCGCCTGGCGTTCCATCTCGAAACGGGCGATGACTTGTGACGCGTTCATGCCCGCCTTGAGCACTTTGACCGCCACTTCGCGCCGCATCGGCTGCGTTTGCGTGGCTTCAAAGACGAAACCGAAGCCGCCCTCGCCCAGCTTCGCGCCGAGCTGATATTTTCCCATCAAGCACGGTTCCAGGCCTTCGGATGCGATCTCGGGAGCGGCCTGGGTCGTTTGAAACGCGGACGTTTCGGTCTCCGGCATCTCCAATCCGCCTTTGAGCAAGCAATGCGGGCAGAAACCTGCCGCTGGCAGGGCACGACCACATTCGGGACAGGCGGGCATGACGATGAGTTCCTCGTTCTTGTTTCTTTGTTCCTGGTTTTAACGGGCGCTGAAGATTTGGAGGAGATGATCAAGCTCGGCATCGACCTCGGTCTCGTTTTCGACCGTCGCGGCGATGTGTTTTTGCAGGAGGTCGCGGTAACGTTTGCGCAGGCGATGCACGGCGACGCGCGTGGCCTGCTCGTTGATGCCGAGTTTTTGCGCGGCTTCCTCATGACTCGGCGGCTCGGCTTTCCAAGAGAGAAAGCCGCTGAGCACGGCGAAGGTTTCGCCACGCTCACTGCGCTGATATTCGGCCTCAAGTTCACGCAGCACGTTTTCCAGCAGCGTAACGGCCCAGCGCTGCTCAAACAAGTGCTCGGGGTCGTCCTGGTCGGCGAGTTCGCGGGCGAGACGATCCTCCGCCATCATCACATCGAGTTCCAGATGTTCGCGTCCGCCGCCGCGTTTGAGCGCCTGATCATGCCGCCACACGCTCTGAAGATAATTTTTCACGGCGGCGAGGATGAAGCTGCGCAGGCGGCCGTTTTTTGCATCCACCTCCGCGAGATCGCCGCGCTCGAGCAGACGCTCAAAGAAACCCTGCGTGTGATCCTCCGCGTCGTGCGGCTGATAACCGCGTCCGCGGATGTGCGCATA
Source organism: Akkermansia muciniphila (assembly GCA_945882215.1). GTDB lineage: Bacteria > Verrucomicrobiota > Verrucomicrobiia > Verrucomicrobiales > Verrucomicrobiaceae > Prosthecobacter. The sequence goes on from CAMCWM010000055.1 coordinate 27,383, forward strand.
AACGGGATACCAGTAGAGCTTGCACACGCTGGCGAGCGCACGACGCGCTGACTCGTCATCGCCGCGCAAGCGAATGAGCTGAGACCACGGCGTGGCCGGAAAGAGACCGGGAGTTTCGCGAGGCGGCGGATTCACAACGCGGCGAGTTTGCGTCAGCGGCGGCGGCAGGGTCAAGGCGCTTGAGGGCATGAGAGTCATAAAATGGAAGCAGCCTGCCGGGGATGAGCCGGCAGGCCGTGAGGGTTGTTTTGAATGCGGGGTTTTAGAAATCAGGGTCACCGGCGTCGATCTCGTCGGTGCCGCCACCGCCCCAGAGGCCGGCGGAGCCGAAGAGGAAGTCCGCGCCGTCACCGCCGACGATGGTGCCGGTGAACGATCCGCCGCCAAGCAGATGCAGGATCATCGCGTCTGTGAGGGGCATCGGTTTGAGCGAGTCGTTGCCGTTGCCACCGCAGATTTCCGCAGGGACGACGGGGCCGGTGAGCGCGGCCCACATGGCCATGGGATCAGGAACGACGGGAGGACGGGGCGGCGGGGGAATGCCGAGCGGATCGGTCGTAAGGCCCTGCAGGACGGGCGGGGCGGGATTCGGCACAGAGCCTGGTTTCGGCGCTCCGGCGACGACACCGAGCGTGTCTGAGACGATGCCTTGAAGCACC
>CAMCWM010000056.1 GCA_945882215.1 Akkermansia muciniphila
GTTCCTCCAACTTCGTGGAGTTCCTCCAACTTCGTGGAGTTCCTCCAACTTCGTGGAGTTCCTCCAACTTCGTGGAGTTCCTCCAACTTCGTGGAGCAAGGCTACGCAAGTCCACGGTGCGGCCCACGTTTTGAAGTCTATTCTCTGAACATGCCGATGAAAATTCTCCCCATCCTCGCTGCGGTCCTCCTTTCCGCCTCCATCCCCGCACTGGCCGGGGTCGTTTGTGAGGAGAGCGCGGATCAGCTTGTCGTTATGCGCGATGGCCGGCAGGTGCTGAGTTATCAGAAGACAGTCCGGGTTCCAGCGGGCGTGGGGCCGGAGTATGGGCGGAGCGGATTCATTCATCCCATCTCCACACCCTCGGGCCGGGTCATCACGGACGGCTACCCGGTGCCGCATCACGCCCATCAGCACGGGTTGTTCTTTGCCTGGAAGAAGGCCACGTTTGAAGGCGAGACGCTGAACTTCTGGGAGCCCGGCCCGGCCACGGTGCGCCATGAAAAGGTGCTGGAGGTGATCAACAAGGACGCGCTTGCCGGCTTCCGCGTCGAACTCGCCCACGTCAACGGCGAGCGGGCGATTCTGCGCGAGACTTGGACGGTGAAAGTTCACGGGGACACGGGTCACATCGACTTCACTTCGGAGCAGCGTTGCGTGGCGGACTCACCCCTCACACTGGACAAGATCCACTACGGCGGCATGTCGATCCGCGGCTCGCGCCAGTGGTTCCCAGACGCGCAGATCTCGGCGGGAAAGGGTGCGTTGAAGGACGAGTTCGTCGCCCCGTGCGCCATCCTCACCAGCGAGGGCTTGACCCAGGCCAACGGCAATCACAGCCGCCCCCGCTGGGTGTGTATGTCCGGCCCCGTCGATGCCGCGCCTGTCTCGATCACCCTGATTCCGCATCCCACCAATTTCCGGCATCCCCAGCACGTCCGCCTGCATCCCGCGATGCCCTATTTCTGCTTCATCCCGACGGTCGAGGAACCCTTTCAAATCGAGCCCGGCAAACCCTGGGTATCTCGCTATCGCATCCTCGCCGAAGACGGCGCGCCCGACGCGGCGAAGCTGGACGCCATTCAGCGGGCGTTCGCTGGGGAGAAGTAGATGGGGGAAATGAGGGAAGGGGCGTCAGGAAGCGGGGTGAAAAATTACCACGGTGTCGAATCCTACTTGGTGGAAGCTGTCCACCTCAATCAGCCCAAAATGATTATGGATCTTTGATCCAGCTTTTCTTGTGCCACAACTTTTCCGCACCGCTGCCATGCAGAACCGCATCCCCATCATGACCACGCTGCGTGGCGCCGAGACGGCGAATTCGAGATAATCCGAGTGGATGACTGGCTGTTACTCCAGCCTAAGCTACGGCTAATTGCTCACAAATCCGGAGAAAAAACACGCCTTATTTGAACGCACTTCGCCGCCAAATTTTGCCACCCTGAAGCGCCCCCTAAACTTCATGTCGCGGAGCGAGATGACTACTTCCGCCGCTTCTGCGCGCGCTTGTGCCCGTGACCGGGTTTGCGCGGGGCCGCTGACTGGCGGGGTTCACGATCAGGTGGGCCTCGGCGTTCCTGCCGCTCGGAACGATCCTGGCGCGTCGGCCTGTCGCGGGAGGGAACGAGCATGAAATCCACCTGCTTCTTGAAGCTGTCCACCTTGTAGATCTGCACGACGAGGTTGTCGCCGAGACGGATCACGCGGCGCGTGTGGCGGCCCGTGAGCTGACGCGTGGCGGGATCGAAGATGAAAAAGTCATCGGGAATCGCCGAAAGCGGCACGACGCCACTGAGGCCGAGATCCGGCACATCGACGAAGAAGCCGAAGTTCCGCACGTCGGTGACGAGCGCAGCATAGGGCTGCGGTTTTTTCGAGGCGATCTGGGCCTTGAGGTAGGCGTAGAGCTTCACCTCCTTGCTGTCGCGTTCGGCATCGGAAGAATTTTTCTCCGTGGTGCTGATGTGATCGGCGATCTGCTTCGCGATGCCGACTTGAAGCTCCACCTTGTCGAACAACGAGCGATGCACGACGAGATCGGCGTAGCGGCGGATCGGCGAGGTGAAATGCGTGTACTTCGTCTTCGCGAGGCCATAATGCCCGAGCGGCTCCACAGCGTAACGCGCGCGCATGAGCGAGCGCAGGAAGCCGATCTTCAACGCGGGGCCAATCGGCAGCGTGCCGAGCTTGCTGAGGAGTTTTTGCACCTCGGGGCGATGCGTGAGGTTCCCGCAAGGCACGCGATGGCTTAGCACGTCCTCGCGATAGTCATTGAGCCGTTTTTCCTTCGGCGATTCGTGAATGCGATACACGGAAGGCCGGTTCAGGCCCATGAGGCGTCCTGCGACGGCCTCGTTGGCCAGCAGCATGTATTCCTCGATCAACTGATGCGAGACATCGTTCTCGATGCGCTCGATGCGCAGCACCTTGCCCTGCTCATCAAGCCGGATCTTGTTCTCCGGGAAATCGAGATCGAGCGAGCCGTTCTTGAAGCGATGATGACGTATCTTCTGCGCCATGGCATGCGCATCATGCAGCATCTGCTCAGTCTCATTTGCTGGCGGCACCTGAATGGCCGCAAACGCCTCCTTATAAGTAAAGCGACGCTTCGAGCGGATCACGGCGGCGTAAAACTTCGAGCTGACGACACTTCCATCCTTCGACAGCACAAACTCCACGCACTTCGTCAAACGGTCCACGTTCGGCTTCAGCGAGCACAGCTCATTGCTCAGCGCCTCCGGCAGCATCGGAATCACGCGATCCACGAGGTAGGTCGAATTGCCACGCTTCCTGGCTTCGACATCCAAAGTGCTGCCCGGCAGCACGTAATGCGACACATCGGCGATGTGGACCCACAACTGCCACTGATCGCCGTGCTTTTGAATGCAGATCGCATCATCAAAGTCCTTCGCGTCATCAGGATCAATCGTGATGACATTGTGCGACCGGCAATCGACACGGCCTTTGCACTCTTCAGGGCTCGGCTGGTTGTCAGGCCGCGATTTGGCGATCGTCTGGGCCTCATGCAGCACGTTCTTCGGAAAGTGCAGCGGCAGGTCGTAGTGACGCAGCACGGAGAGCATATCGACACCTTCTTCATCCGGCGGGCCGAGCACTTCGATGATCTCGCCCTCCGGCGCGGTCTGCTTGGACTCCCACTGCGTGATTTCCACGACCACCTTGTCTCCCACATTCGGCTTGCGGCCCACGTCGCGGGGTTCGGACACATAGATGGCCCCTGGCAGACGCGGATCATCTGGCGTGACATGCAGGAACTGCTTCGAGCGCTGCAAGGTGCCGACAAACTGCGTGCGCTTGCGTTCTAGCACGCGCACCACACTGCCGCTGTTGTCCGTCTGTCCCGGCTTCACATCCAGACGCACCAGCACGCGGTCGCCATGCATCGCCGTGCCCGTGTCTCGGTCCGAGATGCTAATCTCGGTGATGCCCGCCTCGTCCGGCTGCACAAAACCACGGCCGCCGCGTGTGATCTGAATCACGCCAGGGACCAAATCCGCCTCCTTCGCCACGATGTAGCGGTTACCCTTCGTGCGGACGATTTTTCCCTGTTTCTCCAGGGTTTTGAGCAGGCTTTGCAGCACCTGCTGTTGATTGGGCTTCATGCCCAGTTGGGAAAGCAGCTCCGGCACATTCGAGGGCACATAGTCCTCACTGCCGAGCAGCTTCAATAATTTCAGTTCCATCCTCCAGCATGGCACTGAACGGGCAAAAGACGAATCATTCGTCATTCTGCGCCCGGGGGCGGGCGAAACTCGCGGTTGATTCGCATGCGCAGTTTTTGCATGGCATTCTCCAGATTTTCACGCACCGCCGCCATCTCGGGTTCCAGCGTTTCATGGATCGGCGTTGACATCACCCGCTCGAAACGTTCCTGCAAAGACTGCCCGTCCTCCCGCAGCCCGCAACGCTCGATCAAACCGCGCACGCGTTCCACCAACTCGCGCGTCTCCACGATCATCGCCATGGCCTCCACTTCCTGAGCATCCCCAGACTCCACCCGCCGAAGTTGCTGGCAATGGAACAAGCGGCAGCGCGCCGGCCGCTTCTCATAAACCGTGCAGCAGTTTTCCCGCAGGGCCGAACATGGCTGCTCCATGAAAAACTCACCGTCACGGCAGCGCATTTTCAATCCCAGCCTCCCCAGCTCCGCAGGCGAATCTCCCGGCTGCATTCGCACAATTTGAAACAGCGTCCCATCACAGCACATCCCGCATGCCGTGCACAGGCGCGAGGCGGCTTCGGTAAAATCTTCCACACTCATGGTCAGTCACGATGTTGCGCCGCCTGCTCCAGCACCCGCAAAGTGAGCTGCACATTGAGGTCCAAGCCCAGGGGACGTCGCGTTTTTACAGGGCCGGTCCAGCCACGCTCGCGCCAGTGGTTCACCTGCGCCTCTAGCGCGGGAAAATCACGCGGATCATCGAGAACGTGGCCGTTGATGCCGGGCTCGATCAATTCGGACGCACCATTGTAGCGTGTGGTGATGACGGGAATGCCGCTGGCGAGTGCTTCACTCACGACATTGGAGCACGGTTCATAAATTGGCAGAAACGTGAGAAGATCAGCGGCGGCGTAGGCGGCTTCGACATCGGACAGCGGACCAGTGAGAATAACGTTCGGCGGCACCTTGCCGCGCATGCGATCCCGGGTGATGACGAGCAGTTTGAGCTTCGGATCATCGCTGCGTCCGGCCATGAACTTGAGCAGCCACGGAAGCCCTTTGCGCTCCCAGCCGGAACCGACGAAGACGAGGACGAAATCATCGTCTTTAAGGCCGAAGCGCCGCCGTGCGGCACTGCGATTCGCGTTTTGAAAGCGCTTCACCTCGACACCATTGCGCACGAGATGAAGCCGCTCCTGCGGGAAGGCCGGGAAGTGCTGCACGATCTCGCCGCGCACCATTTCGGAGTTCACGATGACATGTCTGGTGTTCGCGGGATCAAACGTGCGCGCTTCAAGCGCCATCATGTTGCGATGAAAGGCTCCGAGGCCGATCAAGGGCCGCTTCCACCACGGCGCGAACTGCCTGCGCCGTTCCAGCCAGACGCGGTGCAGCCCATCACCTGCGCGATACACATCCTGCTTCAGCGTGCGCTCCAGGCTGAACACGCAGTCGAACTTCTCATGCATCAACGCTGCGTTCACCGTCTCCGCAAAGCGCAACGGGCGTTCCGCACGCGATCCCTCGACGTTGATGGTGTGAAACTGCACGCCTGCGGCCAGCCCCTGCCACTTTTCGGCAAACAAATGCGTCTCATGCCCTGCGGCGGTCAAAGCACCCAGCAGTCTCTGCACATACAACTCCGCGCCTCCGGTGACGGAGAACTGGCGGCGGATGAGGGCGAGTTTCATGGGCCTGTCTCACGACTGTTTCTGCCGCCACTCTTCAAAACTTGTCTTCGCGGTGCGATAGACCGAACCACAGCGCGGACAGGTGATCTGGGCGATGCCGTCTTCGAAAATATGATCTAGATCGTCCTGCGGCAGGCGCATGATGATGGGCATCAGGCGCTCGATGGAGCAGCCGCAGTCAAAAACGTAGCCGCGGGTCTCCAGCAACGTCAGATGCTCGGTTGTTTCGATTTCGAGCACGTTCTCCAGCGCCAGTTCAGAGAGCCAGATCTCATCGCAATCAGGTTCGGCTGAAATTTGAACGAACTCCTCATCGTCCAGGCGGAAGAAGCGGGTGAGGCGCTGCTCGCTGGTGGTATAAAACTGCTCCACGGCCTTCAGCATGTCGCTGCCTTGGAATTCAATCATGCTCTGGCGCGGCTGATGATCCGGGCGCGTGGTTTGCGCTATGAACATCGCCTCGCCCTCCTGGCGCACGTCCTCGGTGAAAACGCGGCCTGTCACACGACCGGGCCGCGTGCTGCCGGTGACGAAGACATTCGCCCGCTGCGGTTCCTTCACATGGATCGTCCAGGCGCAGCTTTCATCCTGCGGTCGCGAGCAGAGATGCAGCGCCAGCGCGGCCAGGGCATCCTTGAGCATCTGATCGAGCGGTTCGGCATTCTGCAAGGCGTGCTGCATGAGATGCAGGTAGTAATCGAGATACAACGGGCTGAAACGACCGCGCACGAGCAGCGCGTTGCGCTTCCGCACAAAATAGGAGCGGAGGTCCACCACGGAAAGATCCGGTTCAAGCATCTGACTCATGGCACTGCTATCTCATTGGAAGCAGCCGCGTGCAAGTGGCTGGGGCGTCACTTCCCGGCCATGCCGCGAAACTTCTGCCGGTAGGCGCTGGGCGTGGTTTCCATGACTTCGCGGAAGCGGCGGTTGAAGTTGGCGAGATTGCGATAGCCGCAGTCCATGGCGATGTCGGTGATGTTCGACACATCCTCGGCCAGCATGCCGCAGGCGCGACCAATGCGCACTTCGTTCACATACTGCGGCACCGTTTTGCCGGTGCGTGAGTGGAAGAAACGGCTGAAGGCTCCGAGGCTGAGATGCGCGAGCTTCGCGAGGCGTTCGCGGTCGATCTCCTCGGTCAAATGGGTGTGAATGAAGTCACACACACGTTCCATGCGCCCTTGGTCGGCGGATTCGAGCTTCGGCTCGAAGCTGGCGCTGGCCAGTGGCTTCAAATCGTCCGAGTTTGCCAGCACGTTGAGGATCGCGAGCAGTTCGATCACCCGCGCGAGGCCGTCGTTCTGCGCGAGACGTTTCATGTGTTCGCTGACGGCGGCACGCGATGCTCCGCGCACTTCCAGGCCGCGTGCGGCACGTTGCAGCAGCCGTTTGACCGGCTCCATCTCCGGCAGCGCCATGAAATCACGGCCGAGGAAGGTTTCGTCAAAGCGCACAATGATCGCATGCACCTGCCGGGTTTTCGCCCCCGTGTCCTGATGCCACACATGCGGCAGATTCGAACCGATGAGCACGATGTCGCCGTCGATGAGCGGCTTGATGCTGTCTCCCACCACCCGATGCCCGCGGCTCTCAATCGCCAGCGTGAGCTGATACTCGGGATGGAAATGCCAGCGCGTGCCGTAGTCGGGTCCATGCACCACCTCGCAGTGGAAAGACTCCCACTGACGCTTGGGCACTTTTTCGAAGACGGGCTTCATGCGAGGAGGTTTACAGTGGTTTGCGGTGGTTGACGATAGTTTACGGTTGTTTCAGAAGGGCAAAACCTCGTTCAGCCATCGTCAACAACGGTAAACCACCTTCAACTTCTTCTAAACGTCATCATCCTTGTCATTGTCGCCAGCCTTCCGGCCGCGCAGCTTGGCTTCCATGAAGGCGTCGAGGTCGCCGTCCATCACAGCTTGGACGCCGCTGGTCTTTTCGCCGGTGCGGTGGTCTTTGACCATCTGGTAGGGCTGGAAGACGTAGCTGCGGATCTGGCTGCCCCAGCCGATGTCGCTCTTCTCACCGTATTGGCGGTCGATCTCAGCTTTACGCTTGTCTTCCTCGATCTGGAAGAGCTTTGCCTTCAACATCGCCATGGCTTTGGCGCGGTTCTTGGGCTGGCTGCGTTCGATCTGGCAGGCGACGATGACGCCGCTGGGAATGTGCGTGAGGCGCACCGCCGTTTCGACCTTGTTCACGTTCTGGCCGCCTTTGCCACCGGCGCGGTAGGTGTCGATGCGGAGGTCTTCATCACGCACGACGATGTCGATCTCTTCCTCGGAGTCTGGTGTGACGTCAATCGAAGCGAAAGACGTGTGGCGCTTCTTCGCCGCGTCGAAGGGCGAGATGCGCACGAGGCGATGCACACCGCGCTCGGTTTGCAGGAAGCCAAACGCGTTTTCGCCGATGATTTCGAGCGTGGCGGAGCGTGTGCCCACGTCGTCACCCGCTTCGTGGTCGATCAGCTCGACCTTGTAGCCACGGCGCTGGCACCAGCGCTGATACATGCGCATCAGCATGTCCGCCCAGTCACAGGCCTCCGTGCCACCGGCGCCGGAGTGGATGGTGATGAAGGCATTGCCACGGTCAAACGGCCCGTTGAGAAGCTGGCTGAGTTCAAAGGCGGCGACATCCTCTTCGAGCTTCGTGTGCTCATGATCGACCTCGCGCCAGGTGTCCATGTCGCCCGCTTCTTTGGCCAGCTCGATGAGCCCGTCAAAGTCGCCCGCGCGCATTTCCAGATCCTGGAGAGGCCCGATTTTCTTTTTGATGACATTCGTGCGGTCGATCGTCTTGCGCGCCGCGTTCGCATCATCCCAAAAGCCGGGGGCGCCCATGCGGTCCTCCAGCATCGCCAGTTCGTCTTTTAATTTCGGGACGTCAAAGATACCTCCGGAGTTCCCCCAACCTTGCCTTGAGGGCGGTGGTGTCGAGGGCTTGGAGGTCGGTGAGGATGGTCTTGCTGGTCTTTTCCATGCGGCGTAGATAGCGACTGGGCGCGCGAGTTCAACGCCTTTGTCATCATGGAAAAAACCGAGGCCATCCTCATCGGGCGCACACGTTACGCGGAGACGAGTCTCATCGTGCAATGGTGCTCGCCTGAGATCGGGCTCTTCCGAACCATTGCGAAAGGCGCGTTGCGGCCCAAATCGCCGCTCAACGGTGTCCTCGACTTGTTTGTCTCCGCCGAACTGCGCTTCGTGCGCAGCAAATCCAGCGACCTCCACACACTGGCCGAGGCAAGATGGACCAATCCGCGCCTCGGCCTGCGCGAGAGCTACGGACGCGTGCTTGCCGCGACCTATGTCGTCAAATTGATCACCCTCGTCGCCGAAACCGGCTCACCGATCCCGGAGATTCACGAACTGCTCGTCAAAGCGCTCGATTACCTCGCCGCGAAAGATCCCGTGCCCGCCCTGATCACGCGCTTCGAACAACGCCTCGGCGAACTCCTCGGCATCATCCCTGAAGGCGAGACTGGCATGGCAGCGGCGGCGATTGAAGACAGCTTTCATCGCAAACTGCCCGTGCAACGCAGGCAGTTGATCGATTGGATGGCAAAGAAGTAAGCCCCTTACTTCAAGGCCGCTTCAATCGCGGCCAGCAACTCCGGCGAATCCGGCTCCACATCGGAACCAAAGCGCTTCAGCACCTTGCCGTCCTTGCCGATGAGGAACTTTTCAAAGTTCCAACCCACCTCGGCTCCAGCAGCGGACTGCAGGGCGGCGTAGAGCGGGTGCTTGGCGTCGCCTTTGATCGCGACTTTGGCGAACATCGGGAAGGTGACCTTGTAGTTCTCAGTGCAGAAGGTCTTGATGGCCGCTTCGCTGCCGGGCTCCTGGCCGCCGAAGTCGTTGCAGGGGAAACCAAGCACGGCCACGCCCTTGTCCGCCATCTTCTCATGCAAAGCCTGCAATCCGGCATACTGCCCCGTGTAACCGCACTCGGAGGCGACGTTGACGATCAGCATGACCTTGCCGGCATAAGCTTTGAGCGTGGTGGCCTTGCCTTCGATGTCTTTGACGGCGATGTCATGCACATTGGAATCGGCGGCGAAGGCGATGGAGGTCATCAGGAGCGATAGGAGAAGGTGTTTCATGGTGGTGAAGGAACGCGTAAGCGCCCGGCCTGGTTTCAGCTCATTCTTCCACCATGCTGAGGAAGATGTCCTCCAGACGCTGGCCACGCTGCTCGTGCTGCGCACGCAGTTCCGCCAAGGTGCCTAGGGCGATGAGTTTGCCGTGATGGATGATGCCGATGCGGTCGGCGAGTTCCTCGGCGATGTTGAGCAGATGCGTGCTCATGAGCACCGTCGTGCCGCTCTGGCTGCGCTCCTTGATCTCGCGCTTCACGGTGCGGGCATGAATGGGATCAAGGCCGACCATCGGCTCGTCGATCACAAAGACCTTCGGGTCATGCAGCAAAGCGCTGGCGATGGCGAGACGCTGGCGCGTGCCGTGGCTGAGGTTTTCGATGCGCTGGCGTGTGTGCTCGTGGAGGGCGAACTTGGTGAACAGCGCGTTCGTTTGGGCCGCCGCATGCGCGTGATCCATCTCAAACAACTCGGCGATGAACTCCATGAACTCGACGGGCGTGAGCTTCTCATAAAACACCGCCACGTCCGGCACATAACCGAGCAGCGTCTTTGCCTGCATCGCCTCCAGTTGCACATCGTGTCCGCAAAGACGCACACGACCGGCATCGGGCTTCATCAGGCCGGTGAGCAGTTTCATGGCGGTGGTTTTTCCAGCGCCGTTTGGACCGAGGAAGGCAAACAGCTCGCCAGGCTGGATCGTGAGGTTCAAACCGTCGAGCGCGCGCAGGTCGCCGTAGTTCATCGTGAGGTTCTCGATCTCGATCATGGGTGAAACAGGTTCAAATCAGCGCGCTCCATCCTGCAGACCATGGATCGTCGGTTCGAGCAGCGAATAACCGTCCGGCAGGTCGATGCGTGCCAGCTCACCGGCCTCGGTGAAGATCATTTTCATCTCATGCTGGCCAAAAATCGCCAGCGTGAGCACAAAGCACTTCCGCTCCCGGCCCGCGAGCATCATCAGGCCCTCACGTGCCTGCAAATGTGTCGCGCCCGGTTGCGCGGCAGTTTTCGGCACACCGGCGCCGAGCAGGGAGAGCATGGACAGAGCGCCGTCCGTGCCGGAACCGAGGAGCAGCTTCACGTCCTGCGAATTGATGACCACGCGCTTCCCCTGCTTCACGACCACTTCGGGCGCGGGCTCATTTTCATTCCAAACCATCTTCAAGCTGGCCTCGCGTTGCGGAAACTGGGCTTCGAGCTTCAGATGCTGCCAGCGCTCGGCATCGGCGAGGATGCAGCCCACGGCCCAGACCGCCACGATGCGTGGGCGATCCAGCTCATCCGGCTGCTCCACCACGCCACGGGCGAGCAAGTCATAGACAGTCGCATGGTTGGGTTTGACGCGACGGTCAATCTGAAAACTGGCGTGGCCAATCCTCTCGCGATGATGGTAGAGATGCAGGTTGCTGCCGAAGGACTCCGACTGCCGTAAAAACAGATCCACCACCATGCGCGGCGGCACGATGGCAAAACGGGATGCCTCAGGAAAATAGACGTCACGCACCAGCAGTCCGGACATCACCGCCCAGAAAAGCACTGCCAGAATTGCCGCCGCACGCCAGATCATTGCCGGATTCTTGTCAGGAAACGCCTGTCGTGGCAAGCACGGCCTTGATCGACTTGGCTGGCATTTCTGCTCGCCGTGGAGGCCGGGGCCGGGCATAATCAGCAATTATGGCTGAAGAAATCCCGTCCAATGAACCACCTTCGTTTGATGTGCCTAGCATCGAGGAGATGTCCGCATATCTGCCGCAGTTTAAATTTGAAAAACTGGCGGCCTGCGGCGGCATGGGCGCGGTTTACAAAGCCTGGCAAGACAGCCTTGCCAGATGGGTGGCTGTAAAAATCTTGCCGCCCAAGTTTAGCGCGGAACAGGGATTCGCCGACCGCTTCAAAATCGAGGCGCGGGCGATGGCGAAGCTCAATCACACGAACATTGTGGGTGTGTACGATTTCGGCATCACTCCAGGCGGCCATCTGTACCTCGTGATGGAATGGATCGAGGGACGCTCGCTGCACGATCTCATCCATAAGACCAACCTGCCTCTGCGCAAGGCCACGAACCTGGCCATGCAGCTTTGTGAGGCGCTGAGCTTCGCGCATGGGCACGGCATCATCCACCGCGACATCAAGCCGGCGAATATCATGGTCAATGATGCTGATCATGTGAAGGTGGCGGACTTTGGCCTGGCGCGTCCCACGAATGAGGCAGAGGAGGACAACCCGATGGGCACGCCGGATTACGCCGCGCCGGAAATTCGCGGAGGCAACGTGGTGGATCATCGTGTGGACATTTTCGCCGCCGGTGTGGTGCTCTATGAGATGCTGACGGGCCGTGTGCCGGAGACGCCGCGCCGCCCGGTCACGTTGTATGCCAAGGTGTCGTCTCGCTGGGACGAGATTATCGCCAAGGCCATCCATCCCGATCCTGAGAAACGCTACCAGGACGCGGGTGAGTTTCGTGCTTATATCAATGCGGCGATGAAGCAGGAGGCCGGTGTTCCGGTGCCCGAAATGGCCGATTCCAGGCCGAAGGGCCCACCGCTGAAGAAGAATGCTCCCTCCATGACCCCAAAGCAGCAGATGGGGCTGACGCTTGGCTTTGTGGGACTGGTGTTGGTGGCGCTGCTGGCGTTGATCTTCTGGCCTTCGTCACGGAGGTCAGCGTCTGTCGCGACCCAGGGAGCAGCCGTGGAGGTGACACCGGAGGAGATTCGCGAAGTGCTCCAGAAGCTTGAGCAGAATGATTCGGAACTGGCGCGGATGGTGAACTCGTTTGCGCAAGACTGGGCTGCCAGCGGAGCGGATAAAAACCCCGCCACTGCTGAAAAACTGCGCGCCGCGCAGAATGCGGCGATGCAGATGAAGGCGAAAGACCGCTCGGAGGCCGCTCGGCGCGCGGAGATCGTGGCGGCGGAGCTCGCACGGCTCACAACCGCACCATCATTGAAGGCGCTGAAGCAAAACACGGGCCAATAGGAAAATCTGGAGATTCCGGGGGTTTTTCTTGCCAAACTTCCGCGTATTTCATCTCATGGCTTCCGCCATGAAGAAATACATCACTGAACTTATCGGAACCTTCTTCCTCGTCTATGCCGTCGGTCACAATGTGATCGGTGGAAATCCGGTGGCTCCCATCGGCATCGGTCTGGCGCTAGCGGTCATGATTTACGCTGGTGGTCACATCTCCGGCGGCCATTTTAACCCTGCCGTCACTGTGGCGGTCTGGTTGCGCGGCAAGTGCGACACGAAAGACGTGGTGCCTTACATTCTGTGCCAGGTTGTCGGGGCCGTCCTTGCCGCCGTGGCGGTGAGCTGGCTGCGTGGCAAGGCGGTGGCTCCGGGAGATTTTGAACTCAGTAAGCTGGTCGTGGCCGAGATCATCGGCACCTTTGCGCTGGCATGGGTGGTGCTGAATGTCGCCACCACGAAGGCGAACGCGAACAACAGCTTCTATGGTGCCGCGATCGGCCTGACGGTGACGATGGGTGCCTTTGCCGTGGGCGGCATTTCGGGCGCGGCCTTCAATCCTGCGGTCGCAACGGGTGCCGTCGCGATGAACATCCTCAAAGGCGGCCAGCTTTGGGCCTACTGGGTGTTCTGCATCGCCGGAGCCGGCGCGGCGGCCTTAGTGTTCAATAAGCTGAAGGTGGACGAGTAACCTGGGGTCTCGGCACAGCATTCAAACAAGAAGCCGCCACCCAACACTGGGTGGCGGCTTTGTTATAAAGATCAGCGGAAACTCTTCGCGAAGTCATCCGCGGTGGCTTTCGCGACAACCTTGGTCTTCTGGAAGGTCGATGCCTCGCCTTTCTCGATGAGAATGCGCTCGTAATCGGCGGAGGACATGGGCAGTTCAATGGTTTTGTCCTGCCAGGTGGAAAGCAGGATCGCATTGGCCAGTTCAACACTGCGGATGCCTTCCTCGGCGGGTGACAGAAGCTTCTCGCCCTTCAAGATGGCATTGGTGAAATTCTGCAGGATCTCCACATGCTGGCCGCCGGTTTGTTCAACGGGAATGTCCATGTGCCAGCTCTCCGGCATGGCGAAGGCGGCCTCCGCCTCCATGCAGAATTTGCTCATCGGCTGGCGGTTGCGCTGGAAGTGAATGCGGGTGCCGTCGGTGACGGTCACGCGGCCCTGCTCGGCGGAGATTTCGAGCTGGTTGATGCCCGGCGCTTCGCCGGTGCTGGTGACAAAGGTGGCCGTGGTGCCGTTGTCATATTGCATGATGGCGGTCACATCGTCCTCGACCTCGATCTCATGGAAGCGGCCGAACTGGCAGAAGCCGCGCACCTTTTGCGGCATGCCGAAAAGCCATTGGAAGAGGTCGAGGTTGTGCGGACATTGATTCATCAGCACGCCGCCGCCCTCGCCCTTCCAGGTGCCGCGCCAGCCGCCGGTAGCGTAGTAATAATTGGTGCGGAACCAGTTGGTTACCTCCCAGTGGACGCGGCGCACCGCGCCGATCTCGCCGCTGTCGATCAACTCCTTGACCTTCTTGAAGCATGCGTTTGTGCGCATGTTGAACATGGCCGCGAAAATCTTGTTCTTGTCCGTGTGCGCGGCGATCAACCGCTCGCAGTCGGCTTTGTGCACGGAAATCGGCTTCTCGACGAGCACATTCAATCCAGCTTTGAGCGCCTCGATGCCGATGGTCGTGTGGCTGAAATGCGGTGTGCAGATGAGGATCGCATCCAGGTGTCCGCTGCGGATCATCAAGTTCACATCGGTGAAGGCCTTTTCACCTTCGATCAAGTTCGGCAAGGTGCCGACACTCTCGCAAAGCGCGGTGACGCGCAATCCTGGCACCTTGCCTGCGCGAATGTTCGCGAGGTGTGCCTTGCCCATGTTTCCAAGTCCAACGATGCCAAGTCTGACGGTTTCCATAAAATGAGCGTAGCAGGCAGGCCGGGACGGTCAAGCGACTCAACAGTTGCGCATATGGGCGCGTGCCTGCATTTTACCTGATGCGACCGCCGCACAGCCATTTTCATCGGATCATCCTCCTTGTCATGGGATGGCTGACGGCGCTGCTTGGTTCTCAAATTATGGCAGACGACTTACGCATCGGCATCATTGGCCTCGACACTTCGCATTCGGAGCAGTTCACGCTGCGCTTGAACGATCCGGCCAATCCCAATCACATCCCCGGCGCGCGTGTCGTGGTTGCCTTTCCCGCCGGCAGCCCGGACATTGAGGAGAGCAAATCACGCATCGACGGCTTCACCGCCACCGTGCGCGACAAATTTGGGGTGCGCATCGTCAGCAGCGTGCCGGAGGCCTGCAAGGACGTGGACGCCGTCCTGTTGCTCAGCCTCGAAGGCCGGCCGCGGCTGGAGTTGATGAAGCAAGTCATCGCCGCAGGCAAACCGGTGTTCATGGACAAGCCGGTCGCCGCCACACTGAAGGACGCTGTGGAGATTTACAAGCTCGCCACCACCGCTCAGGTGCCGGTGTTCAGCGCCTCCGCCGTGCGCTGGTATCCCGGAGTGCTCGAAGTCGCCAATGCCGAAAAAACGCCCGCCCGCGGTGTCATCTCCTATGGCCCGGCGCACGTGCTGCCTCATCACCCCGACCTCTTCTTCTATGGCATCCACCCCACCGAGGCGCTGTTTACCGTCATGGGCGGTGGCTGCCTTTCGGTGACCCGCACGACCACGCCTTCAGAATCCGTTGTCACTGGCCTGTGGTCCGGCGACCGCCTCGGCACCCTGCACGCCATCCACGAAGGGGCGAAAGGCTACAAGCTCATCCGCTTTGGCGACGCCCAGATCACCGAGCAGAAATCCGAGGGGGATTACACCCCGATGTTGCGCGAGATCGTGAAATTCTTCCAAACGAAACAGCCGCCGGTCTCGCCCAAGCAGACCTTGGAAATTTATGCCTTCATGGAAGCAGCCGAAGAGAGCAAACGCCGCGACGGCGCTCGTGTCACTCTGCGCGATGTCATGGTCAAGGCTGGTGCTCCTGAAGCCTGGCTGCCCGAAGATGGCAAAGCCAGGCCGCCACAGCCGAAATCGGTGCCCAAAGGGCTGCCGCAGCCCGGTGGCTCGTGATCACTCCGCGTTCTGCACCTGCTCGCGGATCTTTTCGAGCTCGGTCTTCGCGGTGACGACGTGATGAGCGATTTCGGCGTTATTGCATTTGGATCCCATCGTGTTGAACTCGCGGAAGAATTCCTGCAGCAGGAAGTCGAGGCTGCGCCCGGCAGGAGTGTCGCCATCGAGGTAGGTGCGGAATTGTTTGATGTGGCTCGCTGCGCGCGTGAGCTCCTCTGAGATGTCGGTGCGATCCGCGAAGAGGGCGATCTCTTTGACCAGACGTTCATCATCGAGCGGCAGCGGCAGTCCGGCATCCTCCAAGCGTTGACGCAATGCTTTGCGCTGATGCTCCGGCACGGTGGCGGCTTTTTCGCGAATCGACACCAGAAGCGATTCGATGCCGGCGAGCCGGGATTCAATGTCCGCACGCAGGCTGGCACCCTCCGCAGCGCGCATGGTGTTCAATTGCTTCAAAGCGACGGCCAGCGCTTGCTGAATCACCGGCCAGGCCTCCTCGGCGGCGATTTCGGTTTGAGCCAGGTTCATCACACCCGGCAGCCGCGTGATGTCCACCAGAGCCACCTCCGAGGGAATGTCCAGCTTCAGCGCCAGGGCGTGCATCGCATGAAAATAATTCGCCGCCAGCACATGATCGACACGCACGGTGTCCGCCGCCGTGGCGGCCGCCTCTTTGCGGACGGCGATGTTCACCCGTCCACGTGAAACGGTGGCAGAGACCTCGGTGCGCACCGCGTTTTCGAGCTCTGCGAGCTCACGCGGCAGATTCACCGCCACTTCGAGCTGCTTGCGGTTCACGGAACTGCATTCCACGCTCCACGTCACGCCTTCGCGCTGCGCTTCACCCCGGCCGAATCCTGTCATGCTTTTCATAGCTGGCAGATTGAACGAAATCCGCCCTGGGTAAAGCCTTGGATGCGCTTGCCGCACATTCACCGAGATTCTGGATTGCATCGCATCGAGTGCTCCCTAGTCTCGCCCTCCCTATGGCAAAAACGGTTCTTGGAAAAGGTCTCGGCGCGCTCATTTCGTCATCCTCGACGGTGACGGGAGTGTCGCGCCTGCCTGCCCTTGCCCAGCCGGCTCCAGGTGACGTGGTGCAGCGGGTTTCGCCGGATCAAATCGTCCCCAGCCCGCTCCAGCCGCGCAAAGAATTTCAGACCGAGCAGCTCACCGAGCTGATGGAGTCCATCCGCGAGCACGGCATCATTCAGCCGCTGATCGTCCGCCGCGTGAACGGCAAGCTTGAGCTCATCGCTGGCGAGCGCCGCTACCGCGCCTCGCGTGAACTGGGTCTCAAGGAACTTCCCGTCATCGTCCGCGAAGCGTCCGACAAGGACGTGCTGGAGATGGCGCTCATCGAAAACCTCCAACGCGAAGGGTTGAACGCCATTGAGGAGGCGCAGGCCTACTCCCGCCTGGCGAAGGACTTCCACATGCGCCAGGAGGACATTGCGCAGCGTGTTGGCAAGAACAGAGCCACCGTGGCCAACACCATGCGCCTGCTGGAGCTGCCTGTCAGCATTCGTGACATGCTCGTGGCGACCAAAATTTCCACGGGTCACGCCAAGGTGCTGCTCATGCTCAAAAAGCACGACGAGCAGGAACGCCTGGCTCAGCAGATCGTTGCCAAGGGACTCACTGTCCGCGCCACAGAGAAGGCGATCGACGCCATCCTGCATCCACCGCCACCGCCGAAACCCAAGCCGACGGAAACGGATTTCGTCCGCGCCATCGAAGCCGTGGAGCAGAAGCTCATCCAGCATCTCACCACGAACGTCAGCATCCATCACGCGGAGAAAAAAGGCCGCATTGAGATCGACTACTACGGTGTCGAGGATCTGAACCGCATCCTGAGCGTGATCGGTGTCGAGGAAGAGGCCTTCGCCGAGGAGTAAAAGCGGCCTCGCCGCAATGACGAAATCCGAATGAAGAATGACGAAACAACTTCGCCGCTCCTCAAACTGAGAAGGTTTCTGGCTGTTTCGTCATTCGTCATTCTGCATTCGTCATTCATCCTTGGTTGCAGTCCCGCCAGCAGTGCGGATGACAGCGATGTTCGCGCCTTTCTCACTCATTACTTCACCACCTGGTCGGCGAAGGACATGGATGGCTATGGTGCCTGCTTCCATGAGCAGGCGCGCATCATTTTTGTTCATCAAGGCGTGCCACAAAGCCAGGGGCTGACCGATTTTCTTCACGGGCAGAAACTCAGTCACGCCACCGCCGCAGTTCCGATGACCGAGGTGCCTACGGACATGAAAATTCTTCGTGACGACCGCACCGCACAGGCCAGCGTGCGTTGGAAGCTCACCAAGGGCGCCGATATCACCATGGGCACCGATTGTTTCACACTCATCAAGACTCCCACGGGTTGGAAGATCATGAGCCTTGTCTTCTACAACGATTGACCGACAACCGCGCACACGCATGTCACGCACCTCCTCCACTAAATCTCCCGCGTCCTCGGCTGACAATGCCGCCTCCTCACGCGGCACGCGCTTTTTCCTCGGTCTCGCCTGCTTCCTGGCCGGTGCGGCGGTGATGGTGATCGAAATCTGCGCCTACCGCCTGCTGGCACCCTTTTTCGGTAACAGCGTTTACACCTGGACGGCACTGATTGGTGTCATCCTTATCGCCTTCAGTGCCGGCGGCTATCTCGGTGGCCATCTGGCGGATCGAAAGATGGCGCTCGATCTTTTGGGCTGGTTGTTCGCCGGTTCTGCTGTGCTCACGTTCTTCATTCCAGCGTTGCACACCGTCTTTGCGGTCAGTTTGAGCGCCAGCGGCCTGATTGCGGGGCCGGTCATGATTTCGTTGCTTTTGTTTGCGATTCCCGGCGTGCTGCTTGGCGCGGTTTCGCCGGCGGCGGTCAGGTTTTACAGTCTCACGCTCAAAGACACGCACGTCGGAGCCGCGGCAGGCACGATCAGCATGCTCGGCTCGCTCGGCAGTTTCGTCGGCACCTTCCTCTCCGGCTTTTTCCTGCTTTCCACCTTCGGAGTGCGCAGCATCTTCTTCGGCACGGCGTCACTACTGCTGGTGCTGGCCGTCGCGGCGTTCTTTCTCGCCAAAAACACACTCAAACAGCAGGCTCCCGTGATCCTGAGCGGCATCTTTGCTTTCTCGATGAGCTGGATGACCGCCCCGAAGCCGAAGGCGGGCGTCATTTACGAGCACGAGTCGTTTTACCATCACATCGAGGTCAGCGAGCAGCAGGACGGCAAGGTGAAGCGCCGCGTGCTCCAGCTCGACTCCACCATGGAAGGTGGCATGGACGCGAACACGGGCGATTTGATCCTGCCGTATCAGGAATACTGGAAACTCGCCCTGCTGCGCGAGCCTGCCAAAGTCAGCAGCGCGCTCTTCATTGGTGCGGGGGCCTTTGGCATGCCGGAGAATGTCTCGCGTGATTTTCCTGAGGCCGTCATCGATGTCGTCGAGATCGACCCGCAGGTCATCGAAGTCGGCCGCAAGTTCTTCAAGCTCGACGAGTTTCCCCGCGTCAATGCTCACGCTGGTGATGCACGTCGTTACCTGCTGCAAAACGGCGGCAAAAAATGGGATCTGATCTTTGGTGACGCCTACAACGGCATCCGCCAGATCCCGCCGCACCTCGCCACACAGGAGTTTTACCAGCAGATCGCCGGTCGTCTCGAACCGAAGGGCGTCTTCATCATGAACCTCATCGCCGCCGTCAACGGACCCAGATCGGAGCTGACCTCCGGCATGCTCGCCACTCTGCGGAAGGTGTTTCCTTCCGTGGAGGTCTTTTCCGTCGGCTACCGCCGCGACGAAACGCAAAACGTTATCCTCATGTGTTCGCGTGAGGATTTGAAGCCGCTCATCGTGGATCGCTACGTCACACCGGGCTCCTGGCAGGAGCGGCTCATACGCACCCATGTTCCCGCAGGAACCGTTCCGCGCTCCGCCTACGTCTTCACTGACGACCACAATCCCGTCGATGCGATCATCGCACGCGGATTGCTGGAGTGAGCACAACGAGTTTTCCAACTCGCGATCAGCACACACGACGCGCGCAGGCCAGCGAACTGGGAAGTTCGTTCTACGGCTCCTTCAACGGCTTCGCCACCGGTGCCAGCGGCCGTGCCACGAACGCGTCGAACACCAGCACACCCTTCAGGGCATCCACTGCGCGTTCGAGCTGCTTGTCGCCGAGATTGGCCAGTTCCAGCGCCGCCGCCTCACCCGTGCCGTGAGATGCTCGCCACTTCGCGACCCGGCTTTCCTCCTCGGTGGTCAATGCGGCGACAATATTTGGCTCCACACCGTTTTCGTGGATCGTGCGATGGCTCGGCGTGTAATACTTCGCCGTCGTCAGCCGCATTGCAGCGCCGTTCTTCATCGGCAGGATTGTCTGCACGCTGCCTTTGCCGAAACTCGTCGTGCCCACAATGATCGCCCGCTTCAAGTCCTGCAACGCGCCCGCTGTCAGCTCCGAAGCACTGGCGCTGCCGTGATTGATCAGCACCGCGATGGGATATTTGCGCGGTTCTTTGCCCCCGCGTGATGGTGTGCGGAATGGCGGCGGATTCTGTGAGGCCACGCGGCCCTCTGTGGTCACCACGACGGTGCCCTCCGGCAAAAACTCGCCGCATACCGCCACCGAGCTGTCCACCAGGCCGCCGGGATTGTTGCGAAGATCGAGCACGAAGGCCTGCATGCCTTCTTTGTCCAGTTCATCAAGGGCTTTGCTCAGCTCGCGTGCTGTTGGAGCGTTGAACTGTGAGATGCGTGCGTAACCAATTTTGTACTCGCCCGCCATTTTCTCCGCCAGCAGCATCGGGTCATGGATGGAGGTCTCCGCCAGCGTCTCGTGCTTCACTTTGAACTCCAAAAACTGCTTGGTGCCCGGCCGGCGCACGGTGAGCCGCACTTCCTCGCCCGCCTTGCCCTTGAGAAGCTGCATCGCCTCCGCCACGCCCACGGAATCCGTCAGCACGTCGTTGATGCGCACGAGTTGATCGCCCGCCAGCACGCCTGCGGCATTCGCCGGGCCATCCTCGCGCACGGTGATGATCGTGAGCTGGTTCTGCCGCAGCGCGATGGTGATGCCGATGCCCTCCGACGTGTCGCTTTGCTCGCGCTGCATGTCTTCAAACAGCGATTTGCCCATGTACTCGCAGTGCGGATCAAGCCGACGTAGCATTCCTTCCAGCGCGCCTTCCACCAGCTCCTCGTACGTGATCTTCGCTTCATCCACGTAATTCTGCCGCACCATCTCCATCGCCCGCGTCAGCATCTCCATCTGCACATACGCGTCCTCCGGTGGCGGCTTCATCGGTGGGGCGGCGGGCGCAGGTTTGGACGCTGCTGGAGCTGCTTGGGGCGTTTCAGCAGGCTTCGGAGCAGCCGCAGGTTTCGTCGCTGGAGCGGCGGGAACCGGTGCAGGAGTCGTCGGTGCCGCGTGAAGGCTCGCGGCGGAGATCAAAGCAAGCGAAAGGACCAATGGGCTGCGCATGGCCGCACAGTGCATGATTCAGCGCGCTGGAACAGGGAAAAGTCGTGCCGTGCGCCTCAAGGCACCGCCAGATGGAGCGCGAGTGTGTCGAAGACCACTCGCCACTTTGCCCCAGAGCGTACGCGGCAGGAAAGAGTGGCGAGTAGGCTGCGCCATACTCGCGCTCCATCACTCCAGCGTGATCCCACCCCAATAGGCGAACTCCATGTTCCAGCCGCTGGCGTGCGCCTCAAGCCGCACAGTCACTTCCTGGCCCGCGAACTTCGCCAGATCGACCTCCACGGTCTTCCAGCGCGGCTTTTCATGGTCCACGGCCACCTCCTTGACCACTTGACCGTTGACCACGGCCTTGACGACCCAATCGCCCCGATCATCCGCCGCCACGCTGAACTTCAGCTTCGTCTTCTCCACCTTCATTTTACGCTCAAAGCTCGCGGGTGTCTTCTTGTCTGGAAACGGATGCATGAGCAACACGTTCGTTTTGCCGTGGTATTCGGCCAGTTTGACCGGCGTGCGTTCGAAATCGGGCGCTGCGACTTTCCAGTCGGGATTCCACAGGCTGACGCTTTCCCAGTCGATGGCACGCCAGTTGGTGCCTTTCGGTTTGGAGGCTGTTTCGGGCACTTCGACGCCTTGAATGAGCAGTTTCTTCTTTTCCGGCGTCAGCGGGCCTTCTTCCGGCGGGGCGAGGATGTACCACATCATGTCGCGGAAGGCGGTGTCGGGCAAATTGCCGAATCCCATCGGCATGAGGCTCTGTTTCGTGTTCGTGAGCGTGGCGATTTGATCACGCGGCACGACCTGTGTCGCGCCACCGGCACCGAGCAGCTTCACATGCCCCGGCGTGTCCTCCACGACGCGGCCAGCGAGCGTGCGACCGTCCTTCGTGCTCACGGTGAAGTTCTCGTAGCCGTTGCCGATGATCTGGTTCGGATCGATCACGTTCGCCAACAGCGCATCCAGATTGCTGCGACCGCTGCCGATGAGGTCCGGTCCCACCTTCTGTCCGCCGCCGTGGAATTCATGGCAGACCATGCACGTCGCGGTGAAGAGCAGCTTGCCGTTCGCGAGGTCAGGCTCGCCGGTCAGGCAGACCTGCTTCTTCTGCGCGATGAGCGATTTCACGTCCTCCGACGAGTCCTGCCACGCCCCGAGCACCTTGAAGGCGTGATCGCGGATGGCCTTGTCCTTGCTCGTCGCCAACGCCCGTCGCACCGGCGCTGGGAACCCGCCCGCTGGCACATTTTGCTCCGCGATGGCATTCAGCAGGGCCTTTGTCCAATTCTCGCGACTGGAGAGCGCCTCGATGGCCGCGATGCGCAGATTAAAATCCTTCGACGCGGCCTGCACGATGAGCGGCGCGATGAAATCATCGCCCCCGAGGTCCGCCGCCGCACGAATCGCCGCCACGCCGAGCGCAGTGGAAGTGCCGGGAGCCAGCAGCGACTTCAACCCTTCCTTCACCGCGTCCGTTTTGACCTTTCGCAGCGATTGCAGCACCGCGATGCGCTCCTTCTCCGGCTTCGTCGAATCGTGAAGAACCACGATCATTTCCTTCACGGCTGCTTCATCGCCCCACAGCACCGCGAGCGTCTGTGCATGCTTGCGCACATCGGCATTCGCATGCGAGCGCCATTTCGCAAGGTTGGTGGAAACATCCTTCATCGGCTTGATCGCCCCGCCTTCCTGGCCTTTGACGAGTCCATCAAGCGCGTGGGCAAGTAGGATGTCGTGTTCGGCGATTTGATCACAGAATCCGACTGCGAGATCGAGGTTCCCGGCCTTTCGCGTGTCACAAAGACGACGCATGGCTTTATAAGTCAGCGATTGTGAAAGCGGCTGCGTCTCGGGCGCGGTTTCGGACAGCCATTTCGACCAGAAGACAGTGTTGGAGGCCAGCACGGGTTCAAAGCTCTGCCAGATGGCCAGCGAGAGCGTGCCGTCGGCGTTTTGCGCCGAGCTGCGCATCAGTGCCTCGAACGTTTCCGGCCAAGCGAGCCGGAAGCTGTCGCTTTTCCGGCCATCCACTGTCAACCGGCGCGCGCTGCATTGACGCAACGCGATGGCCACGGCGAGACGCACGGTGGGATCGGAATCGGCGGCCAGTTTGGCCAGGTAGGTCGGAATACCCACATTCATGCCTTCGCGGAAGGCGGTGCCTGCGACTGCTTCGCCAACATGCCGTGCGGCCCATACGCGCAGCGAGGCGAATCTCTCCTGCGCTGTGCGTTCAAGCACAGACGAACTGCGAGCGCCGTGATCGATTTGCAGCAACGCCCACAGTGCCTCCAGGCGCATGGCGGGTGTGTTTGCGACGGAACTCGCCAGCGTGGCGACGGCGGCAACAGTGTCGTCTTGTTCGCTCTTCTCGACGAGCACACGGCGCGCCATGCGGCGCATCCAGTTGTTGGGATGCTCCAGCGTGTCCACCAGATCGTCGGTGGAGAGTTTTTTGAGATTGAGGTCGTTGCGGTCGCGGGTGTTGGTTGATTTATCGCCTTTGACGACGACCCGCCAGATTCGGCCGCGTTCACGGTCCACGCCTTCGGGATTGGCCTTGGCATTTTGGTAGCAGGGATACTTGTCGCACCAGTCCATGATCCAGAGGAAGCCGTCGGGGCCGGTCTGGGTGCTGACGGGGCGGAACCAGCCGTCGTTGGCGCGGAGGAAGTCGCGGCGCGGCTCGCATTTGAAGGTGGCGCCGACGGGTGTGAGCACTTCCTCATGGATGGCGTTGTCATGGATGTTGCCGATGAAGGCATGGCCGTGCGTGTCGGTGGGATAGCGTCCGCCCTGATAAATCTGCACACCGGCATACGCGGCGCGGAAGTGTTTGTGCTTCACGATGCTGGGCAGCAGCTCATACGAATACGGATTCTCCGGCGCTCCGCCCTGGCGCACGTAGATGCCGCCGGGAGCCATGTGGAAGAAGTGGTCGATGACGCAGGCGCTGACGAAGAAGTTGCCTGCGGCATCGTAGTCGCAGCCCCATGGATTGCTGGTGCCGTCGGCGAAGACTTCGAACTCCCACTGCGCTTCTTTTTCGTGTGAGACGGGCCGTGCGCGACCGATGCCGGCGTCGAACTTGAAGCCTTCGCTCTCCGGCTGGCCGGGCCGGCGGACTTTGCTATTCGTAAAGACGCCGTGGGTCATGTACAGCCAGCCGTCGGGGCCCCAGGTGAAGCTGTTGACGAGTTCGTGCGTGTCCTCGCGGCCGAAACCGGTGAGCACGACGCGCCATGAGTCGGGTTTGTCGTCGCCATCGTCATCGCGGAAGTGGATGAGGTGCGGCTGCTGGCCAATGTAGATACCGTTGTCACCACAGATGATCGCGGAAGCGAGATTGAGGCCCTCAACGAAAACGGTGCGCTTGTCGGCTTCGCCGTTGTTGTCGGTGTCTTGGAGGATGATGACGCGGTCGCGGGGAATCTTGCCGCTGGTTTTTGGCAGCGGGTGGTATTGATCATCCTTCGCCTCGCCACCGAAGGGCGCGGGGTGTTTCGAACCCTCGGGATATTCGTAAGCCTCCACGACCCACAAACGACCACGATGATCCCAAGTCATGGCGACAGGATTCTGCACCATCGGATCATGCGCGAAGCAGCGGACCTCGTAGCCTTCGGGCACGCTCATTTTGGCGCGGGCTTCTTCGGGCGTGGGGCAGGCGGTTTGAGCGGCTTTGCGCTCGCCTTCGATTTCTTTGCCAGCGGCAAGCAGATCGGCGGTAAGGAGGCAGCAGGAGAGAAAAACGAGAGAGCGCATGGTTTGGCAGGTTGTAGCAGGAACTACGGCGCGACGGCAAGGACGATGTCGGACACGGTTTGGGCGGAATCGGACGATTTGAGATGGGTTGGCCGAAAAAAGCGAAAGAGGTCAAAAATCCAAACCTCTGAGTTTTTTCCTTTTTTCGTTTCTTTCGGCCAATCCTCGCCTGTAAATCTCAGTCAATGTCTTCCGCAAACACTCCGACTCCCAAAACACCCGAACAACTCCGATCCTGGCGCTGGTATGGCCGGGATGAACTGCGCTCCTTTGGCCACCGCTCACGGGCGAAACAGAACGGCTGGGGCAGCGAGGACATCGTGGGGAAGCCGGTCATCGGCATCCTCAATACCTGGAGCGATCTGAATTCCTGCCACATGCACCTGCGCCTCACAGCGGACGCGGTGAAGCGCGGCATTTTGCAGGCGGGCGGTCATCCGATGGAGATCCCGGTGATGTCGGCGGGCGAGATGCTGACGAAGCCGACGGCGATGTTTCATCGCAATTTTTTGGCGATGGAGACGGAGGAAATGCTGCGCGCGAATCCCATCGACGGCGCGGTCTTGCTCGGCGGCTGTGATAAATCCACGCCGGGGCTGCTCATGGGCGCGTTCAGCATGGACATCCCGGTCATTTACATGCCCTGCGGCCCGATGATGAAGGGCAACTGGCGCGGCGAGACGCTCGGCAGCGGCAGCGACGTGTGGAAATACTGGGATGAGAAACGTGCGGGTAATTTGAGCTGGGAGCAGTGGTGCGAGATCGAGGACGGCATCGCCCGCAGCCCCGGTCATTGCATGACGATGGGCACAGCGAGCACGCTCACCGCTCTGGCGGAGACGCTCGGTCTTTGCATGCCCGGCGCATCGTCGATTCCGGCGGTGGACAGCGCGCACACACGCATCGCCGCCGCCGCAGGCCGTCAGATTATCGAGAACGTGTGGCTGGACCGCAAACCCTCCGGCATCGTCAGCGAGCGCTCGTTTGAGAACGCCATCGCGGTCGATATGGCGCTCGGTGGCAGCACGAACGCCATCGTGCATCTCGTGGCGATGGCCGGACGACTCGGCATCAAGCTGCCGCTGGAGAAATTCGACGAGATCAGCCGCAAGGTGCCGCTGCTGGCGAACATGCGGCCTGCGGGCAAATATTTGATGGAGGAGTTTTATCTCGCCGGCGGCCTTCAGGCGCTGCTCAATGGCATGCGCGAGCTGTTGCACACCGACGTGCCCACCATCACCGGCAAAACACTCGGCGAAGACATCGCCGATGCGATCATCCACAACGACGACGTCATCCGCACACCGAAAAACCCGCTCCAGCCTGACGGCGGCACCGCCATTCTGCGCGGCAACCTTTGCCCGAACGGCGCGGTCATCAAACACGCCGCCGCCACAAAGGAACTCTGCACGCACACCGGCCCCGCGCTCGTCTTTGACAGCTATCCGGCGATGAAAGCCTGCATCGACGACATGAACCTCGACGTGACGAAGGACACCGTGCTCATTCTGCGCGGTGCCGGTCCCGTCGGTGCTCCCGGCATGCCCGAGTGGGGCCAGCTCCCGATTCCAAAGAAGCTCATCCTGCAAGGCATCCGCGACATGGTGCGCTTGACCGACTGCCGCATGAGCGGCACCAGCTACGGCGCGTGCGTCCTCCACATCGCGCCGGAAAGCGCCGTCGGCGGCCCACTCGCGCTGGTGAAGACCGGCGACCTCATCGAACTCGACGTGCCGAACCGCAAACTGCACCTGCATGTGAGTGATGATGAACTGGAGAAGCGCCGCGCTGCCTGGAAACCCGCGCCACCGCGCTACCACCGCGGCTACGCGAAGCTTTTTGTCGAACACGTCACGCAGGCGGATCAGGGTGCCGACTTTGATTTCCTCCAGCACGGCCCCGCAGTGCCGGAGCCGGATATTTTTTGATTCACGTCATGGACTCAGACTCAACCGAACAAGCAGCTCCGAGCGAGGGAGTGCTGCGAAAGCTCGGCGCGTCGAAACTGGCCGCCGAAGTGGGAAAAACGATGGTGGTAGAGATGTTTTTTGCCCGTCAGCAAGGAAACGGCGAAGCGGAGAGCCAAGCGGACGACTTCGACGGGGGGAGAAACGGACGGTGACGGAGAATGACCCTCGCCATCTTCTAACTTGCGCCTTTTCCGCGAAAGGCTACCCATTCGTCCCGCTCGCGGGTTCGCCCGTGGGTTTCCGCAACCGTCAGCGATGACAAAAGCGGGCTGTGGCTCAGCCTGGTAGAGCGCTTCGTTCGGGACGG
>CAMCWM010000057.1 GCA_945882215.1 Akkermansia muciniphila
GACAGCAATAAGAAGGCACTCAAAGTCGTCCTCAAGTGCGACGTGCAGGGTTCTGTCGAGGCCATCGCCAAGTGCCTCACCGACATCAAGAGCGACAAGTGCAACCTCGACATCCTGCACAAGGAGGTCGGCTCCATCAACGAATCCGACGTGCTGCTCGCCAGCGCCTCCGACGCCATCATCATCGGCTTCAACGTCAAGGTGGAGAACAAGGCCCTCACCGTCTCGAAGCGCGAGACCGTGCAGGTGAAGCTCTACTCCATCATCTACGAACTGATCGACCAGGTCAAAGAAGCCATGCAGGGCCTGCTCGACCCGATCACCCGCGAGAAGATCCTCGGCCATGCCCGTGTGAAGCAGGTCTTCAAGGTCAACAAGGGCTTCGTCGGTGGCTCCGTCGTCACCGATGGCACCATGCAGCGCAAACAGCGCGCCCGCGTGCTGCGTGACGGCCAGGCCGTCTATGACGGCGGCTTTGAAACCTTGCGCCGCTTTACAGATGAGGTCAATGAGGTCCGCAACGGCATGGAGTGCGGCATCAAGCTCAACGGCTTCAGCGACTACGAGGAAAACGACGTCATCGAGTGCTACGAACTCGAAAAAATCGCCCAGACGCTTTAACCCTGTCAGCCAGTTCGCTGTTTGCCGTTCGCAGTTGTTGAACCGCGAACAGAGAACCGGGAACCGCGAACACCATGAGCCTAAGAGTCCAAAAAGTCCGCGAACTCATCCGCCGTGAGCTCAGTGCCATCCTCGAAAAGGATTTCCGCATCGAAAACTGCCTTGTCACCATTCACGACGTGAACCCCACGCCCGACATGCGGCAGTGCTTTGTGTATGTCGGCGTCATCGGCAAGCCGCACCAGCAGGACGCCGCCATCGAAAAGCTCACCAAGGCTCGTGGCGCCATCCAGCGGGATCTCTACAAGCGCGTCAAACTGCGCAGCAGCCCCCAGCTCTTCTTCCGCCTCGACAAATCCGTCGAGCGTGGCGTCCCCCTCCTCAATATCATCGACAACCTTCCCCCGCCCCTGCCGGATTTGCCGGAGGAAGAGGAGAAGCCACAGACCCCGAGCTCCAAGGAATGACAGCCAACAACACCACCGCTGAAATCGTCGCCGCCATGCAAGCCGCGGGGCGCATCGCCGTGGTCGCCCATGTTCGTCCGGATGGGGATGCCGTGGGTTCTGTGCTCGGCCTGGCGCTCAGCCTGCGGGCCATGGGCAAGGAAGTCATCGCATTGCTGGAGGATGGCGTGCCGGAGAATCTCGCCTTCCTTCCCGGTACGGAAACCGTCATTCAGCCCGGCACCGAACCGCTTCAGGTCGATCTCGCCATCGCGCTCGACACCGCCACGCACGAGCGCATCGGGGAGAAATGCAAGGCGCTGCTCGATCCCGCCCCGCTGCTGGTCAACATCGACCATCACCCCACCAATCCTGGCTACGGCACGCTCAATCTCATCGACTCCGCTTCCCCCGCCACCGGCCAGATCATCTACAATCTCCTCAGCGAGCACGGCCTGCCCATCGACGACGCCGTCCGGCAGAATCTCTTCATCGCCATCTCCACGGACACCGGCTCGTTTCAATACTCCAGCACCAACGCCCGCACCCATCGCATTGCCGCCGAGATGATCGAGGCCGGGCTCGACACCTCGCGTCTCGCCCAGCTCATCTATCAGTCCTACCCGCTGCGCCGTCTCGAGCTCATGCGCGCCATGCTCAATGAGATGCAGTTCCGCGCGGATGGCCGCATCGTCAGTTGGAACCTCACGCAGAAGCTCATGGATGACATCGCCATGCTGCCCGGCGACACCGAAGGACTCATCGACACCCTGCGCATGATCGACTCCGTCGTCAGTTGCGTCATTTTTGAAGACGTTCCCGGCGGCAAGGTGCGCGTCAGCGCACGGTCCAAGGATCAGCGCGTCGATGTCTCGACCGTCTGCGCCCAGTTTGGCGGCGGCGGTCATCGCATGGCCTCCGGCGCGCGCCTCAAAGGCCCCATCGGTGAAGCAGCGGAGAAATTTTTGACAGCACTCGAACATGAAGTCAGACGAATTGATTAGCGGCGTCCTCCTGGTGGACAAAGGCCAGGACATGACTTCACACGACGTCGTCGCCGTCGCGCGGCGCTGCCTGAACATGAAGAAGATCGGCCACTGCGGCACGCTCGACCCCATGGCCACCGGCATGCTCATCCTCGTCCTCGGCAACGGCACCCGCCTCTCCGACCTCCTCATGTCCGAGGACAAGGAATACGTCGGCACCATCAGCTTGGGAAAAACCACCAACACCCAGGACGCCGAAGGCGAGACCGTCGAAGAAAAGCCCGTCCCCGCCGATCTCACCCTTGATCAGGTCAAGGCCGCCTTCGACACCCTCAAGGGGGATTTCTACCAGATGCCCCCCATGGTCTCCGCCATCAAGATCGACGGCGTCCCGCTCTACAAGCTCGCCCGCAAAGGCCTGGAAGTCGTGCGCGAGCCGCGCTTTGTCCGCGTGTACGATTACGAAATCACCCGCTTCGAGCCTCCGCACATCGACTTCCGCGTTGTTTGCAGCAAAGGCTTCTACGTCCGCACCTACGCGCACGACATCGGCCAGAAGCTCGGCTGCGGCGCGCACCTCAGCGCCCTGCGCCGCACCCGCTCCGGCCACTTCAAACTCCTTCCTGGCAAGCACGTCACCTTCGACATGCTCAAGCACGGCAAGCGCGACGAAGTCCTCTCCGCCATGCTCAGCCTCTACGACGTTTCCAAGCTGCGCGGGGCGTAACCGCCTGGACGGTTCCTGGTTTAGTTTGGTTTTCGTGTTCGCTTTTTCGACACAAACTCACAGGAGCTTTACATGAAAAAGGCGGCTGGGATCTCCAGCCGCCTTTAAGAGTGGGCCTCACAGGTCCTCTGTGCGGGGTCGGAAGACGCTTGAATGACCGCACAGGGGACTGTGCGGACCACTTTGTTAGCCGATGACTTCAGGCCATTCTGTATGGAACATCTGGCCTTCGGGCTTGTCGGTGCGCTCGTAGGTGTGAGCACCAAAGAAGTCTCTTTGCGCCTGGAGGAGGTTGGCGGGCAGGCGCTCGGCGCGGTAGCTGTCGTAGTAGCCAAGGCTGGCGGAGAACGCAGGGCAGGGGATGCCATTCAGCGTGGCGATGCTGACGACTTCGCGCCAGTTCTGCTGGGTCTGGCTGAGCACGTCCTTGAAGAACGGATCGAGCATCAGATTGGCAAGGCTGGCGTTGGTGCGATACGCATCGGTGATGCGATTGAGGAAGCGGGCGCGGATGATGCAACCGCCGCGCCAGATGCTGGCGATGCGACCGAGGTCGAGGCCCCATTTCTTCTTCTCGCCCATCGTCTTGATGAGATCGAGACCCTGCGCGTAGCTGATGATTTTGGAGGCGTAGAGGGCGTCATGAACTTTCTTCACGAGGTCGGCCTTGGCGGTGGTGATGTTCACCTTCGGGCCCGTGAGCTGGGTGCTGGCGGCGACGCGCTGCTTTTTCTGGCTCGACAAGATGCGGGCCTCCACAGCGGCGTTGATGGTGCTGATGACGACGGCGTTTTCGGCGGCGTTGAGCAGTGTCCACTGGCCGGTGCCTTTTTGGCCGGCTTTATCGACGATGAGTTCGACGACGGATTTGCCGGTCTCAGGATCCTTCTGTTCGAGGGCCTTGCCAGAGATCTGGATGAGGTAGCTCTGCATGTCGCCCTCATTCCATTCGTTGAAGATGGCGGCCATCTCGTCGGTGCTGAAGCCAGCGTGCTTGAAGATGTTGTAGGCTTCGCAGATGAGCTGCATGTCGCCGTATTCGATGCCGTTGTGGATCATCTTCACGTAGTGACCGGCGCCGCCGGGGCCGATGTGGATGACGCAGGGCTCTCCATCGACCTTGGCGGCGATGGATTCAAAGATGGGCTTCATCACCTCCCAGGTGCTGGCAGGGCCGCCGGGCATGATGGAGGGTCCTTTGCGAGCACCTTCTTCACCGCCGGAGACGCCAGCGCCGATGAAGCGCAGGCCTTTTTCGGCGAGGTAGGCGTCGCGACGCTCGGTGGTCTGGTAGAAGCTGTTGCCACCGTCGATGACGATGTCGTCCTTGTCCAAAAGCGGGATGAGCTGCTCGATCACGGCGTCCACGGCATCGCGGTCGGTGTCCTTCACGGCGGTGGACTTGACCATGATGTGAATCTTGCGCGGCGTGGCGAGGCTCTGGACGAATTCTTCGAGGGTCTTCGCACCGACGAGGGCCTTGCCGGGGTGCTTGGCGAGGAACTCATCCGTCACGCTGGTGGTGCGGTTATAAACGCTCACCTGGAAGCCGCGGCTTTCGACGTTGAGAACGAGGTTTTGGCCCATCACAGCGAGGCCGATCAATCCGAAGTCACTTTTTTTGCTCATAGTATTTTGGGGCGGCAGACATACCCGCCCCCTCCGCCTTGGCAAAGGGGATTTTCCTCATGGCTGGCATGAGCGGGATTGATGGATTTCGTGATTGTGCGGTGAGGCCAAACCGGGGTATTTCTCATGCCGTCCCGAAATTCTGAACACCTCTCAACACCCCATGCAATTCCACATCGCTCAAAATGGAGAGAAAACCGGCCCGTTTGACCGGGATGAAGTCTATCGTCGCCTTGTGGCAGGCGAGTTCAAGCCGACTGACCTCGGCTGGTGCGAAGGAATGGCGGAATGGGAACCGCTGTCGAAGCTGATCCCGCCACAGACGCCGCCGGTTCCCACCGCTTCTGCGCCCGTCTTCGGTCCGGCAGCCGGACAAACGAGTCAACCTGTGGTCACTGCGCAAAACACGTCGGGCATGGCCATTGCGAGCATGGTCTGCGGCATCCTGGGGTTTGTGACGCTGGGACTGACCGGCCTGCCAGCGGTGATCCTCGGGCATCTGTCACTTTCTCGCATCAACAAATCGGCAGGATCCCTCGGTGGCAAAGGCATGGCCGTGGCGGGATTGATCACAGGCTACATCGGCTTCGGCATCATTTTCATTGCCATCCTCGCCTCGCTGGCGGTGCCGGCTTTCAGTGCCGTGCAGATGCAGGGCAGTCAGATGAAAGCCGTGAACAATGCGAAGCAGATCGTGCTGGGCATGAAGCAGTATGCGGCGGATCACGACGGCAAGTATCCGGCCACGCTGGATGTGTTGTTCGATGAAAAGATTCTGGAGGATCGCAGACTCCTTGAGTTTCCGTCACATTTGAATGTTCCCGGCCAGGGCTGGGAGTATCTGGGTGCCGGTCATACCGACAGCGACGCGGGAAATCTCGTCATCCTGACCAGC
The DNA here is from genome assembly GCA_945882215.1 of Akkermansia muciniphila. Lineage (GTDB taxonomy): Bacteria > Verrucomicrobiota > Verrucomicrobiia > Verrucomicrobiales > Verrucomicrobiaceae > Prosthecobacter. Next base: position 5,305 of record CAMCWM010000057.1, read on the forward strand.
CGGAAGGCAGATCGAACGAAGAAAAAGATCGTCGCTCACAACGATGGCTCTGTTTCAGTCGAGCGCGAAGGCGCTGTTCCCTGACGCATCACCTCACGGCACCGGCTGCCCCTTGGCACCGATGCTGTAGAGCGAATTGGCCGTGCGGACGTAGAGACGCTTGTCGCCGATGGCGGGGACGGAGTTCACAGGGCCGTCGAGCTTGCTGGCGGCGATCCTTTCAAACTTCGGACCGGCTTTGATGACGATGAGATCGCCCTGCTGGCTGGCGCAGAAGATTTTGCCGTCACCTGCGACGGGGCTGCTGAAGAACTTGGCGCTGCCGGCGGTGCCTTCGATGCGCTCTTCATAGATGGCCTTGCCGGTCTTGAACTCGACGCAGCGCAGGATGCCGCCGTCGCCGAGGAGATACATGTGCTCGCCGATGACGAGAGGCGAGGGGACGTAGGGCAGGCCTTTGGGGATGTCGAAGGCCACCGGCGCGGGCTTGCCGCTCTTCAGATCGAGCGCGGCGATTTCCTTCACACCGCCGCCGGTGCCGAAGGTGCAGAAGTAGAATTCATCACTGAGCACGCCAGAGCCGAGGCTGCGCTGGCTGTAGCCGGGATTGTGTTGCCAGTTGACCTTGCCGGTCTTGAGGTCGAGTCCCATGACGCCACTGGTGGTGTTGGCGCAGATGATTTCTTTTTTGCCGCTCTTTAACTCATGCACGACGGGCGTGGAGAAGGTGTTGAGGCAGTTCGGCATGTCGTGTTTCCACACTTGTTTGCCGGTGTTCGCGTCGAGACCGATGATGCAGCTCTTCCACTCGCGCTGTTCGGGGGCGGTGGTGAGATCCTTGCCGTTTTTCTCCACATCGAACTCGCTCCGCACGATCATGATGCCATCGACAACGAGGGCGGAGACACCGGTGCCATGTTCATGGATGTAACCGGTGACCATGTCATTGCGCCAAACCACCTTGCCGCTGTGATCGAGCGCGAGGGCCTGGATGTTCGGGCCGCTGCTCCAGTTCACATAGATGCGCTGGGCATCAATGAATGGCGAGCTGCTGGCGAAGGTGTTGTAGGTCTTGTGGATGTTGTGCGGGACGAAGTCCTCCTCATGCCGCCACAATTCTTTGCCGTCCTTGGCCGACAACGCGAGCACTGCGCGCTTGTTGGCCGCCGTCTCGGCGGTGACAACGACCATGTCCCCCCACAGCACGGGCGAGGACCAGCCTTTCCCGAGCGGAATTTTCCACAGCGTGGTGCTGTCATCGACCACGGCAGGCAGACCGGTGGTTGCAGCGAGCCCGCTGCCATTCGGACCGCGGAAGCGGGACCAGTCCGTGGCGGAAAAGGCGGAGACAGAGAAAAGGGTGAGAAGGGCAAGTGTGAGTTTCATGCGGGGCGAGTAAAACGCGGGTGTGAGGAAAAAATTGCCAGCAGAGATGGCGAACTCTTGAAGCCTGGCAACGATCAGGCGGCAGGGGCGGGCAGAGGAAGTTCCGACTGCACCGTTGCGGTGCCGGAAATTTCCTTCTTGGGGGCTTCTACTGGCGGTGACGCCTCTATGGGGGCGGAGGCGACTTCGAGCACAGGTTCGATCTTGGGAGCTTCCACGACTGGTGGCGAGATCGGCGCAGGCGGTTCGGGTGCGGGCGGATTTGGCACCACATTCATCGTCTGGGCGCTCTTTGAACTCTCCAGCGCTTCGCTGAGCCGGTATTCGAGCTCCGCAATCTTGTAGCCGTCCTCGCGCGCACGTTTGCGCGACTCAGCTTCCAGTTGGGCCAGCTTTTCCTCCAGTTCGCGCATTTTTTTGTCGCTTACGGCCGCAGGAGAAGGCCCGCCCTGCACAGGGGCGGAGGCGACGCCGACAGCAGTCATGAATTCCTTCTGTACCATTTCGATGCGGGCCTCGGCGGCTTTCAAGGCACGTTGCAGATTCGCAATCTTCGCCTCAGCCTGCTGATTGGCCTCGCGAGCCTTCGCCAGTTCGGCCTCGGGGCCGCCTGCGGCGGCATAGGCGGCCTGCTCGGCCTTCACCTTGCGCATCTCAGCCTCAAACTCCTGCATCTCCTTCTTGTTCTTGAGCAGGACTTCCTGCGCCTCGATCAGACGTTTCTCAAAATCAGCCGCGCGGGCGTTCGTGGCCTCGATGGCCTGTTCCTGTGCCTTCACACGGCCCTGCTCGGCGGCAAGAGCCTGCTCAAGATCCTTGATGCGTGACTGCGTCGGGCCCAGTTGCGCGGCGATCTCACGGGTGGTGGACAGCTCGCCCTCCAGACGACTGATTTGTTGCGAAGCATCGTTTGCGCGGCGGTCCGCCACTTCTCGGTGCGTGTTGAAACGCTGTTCGATGTCGGTGAAGCGCGTGGCGGCTTCACTCGCCGCCTTTTGTGCGGCGGCTGCTTGTGCGGCTGCCTTTTCCTGCTCGGCTTTCAACGCGGCTGCGGAATCAGTGCGCAGTTTGTCCAAAGTGGCGGCGGCTTCGGTTTGGAGGCGCTTGGATTTGCTGCGCATCACCAGCCAGACGATCAGAGACGGCAGCAAGATGGCGGCGGCGGCCCCGGCGATAAGTTGCTCAGTCGGAAGAGAGCCGGTCATAGCGAGCGTTGCTGACATAGTTCCTGCAAACATGGCTTTATACATCGCTCCGGCCCGTGTTCTGTCCAGCACGCATTGCTTCTTGAGCGATGAAGAAAGGCGGCTAGTCTGCGCGCCCTTTCCCCCCAACCCACCATGCCCAAGTTCAACATCCTCATCGCCGGCAACAACGACCCCATCTCGAGCAAAGGCATCGACCTGCTCAAAGCGGAGCCGTCCTTCTCCGTGACGGTGAACATGGACCTGAAGGCCGAGGACAAGATGATCGAGGCCTCCCGTGACGCGCACGCCATCATCGTCCGCAGCGGTGCCAAAGTGACCGCCAAGGTGCTCGAAGCCGCCCCGAATCTCAAAGTCATCGGTCGTGCTGGTGTCGGCGTGGACAACATCGACGTGCCAGTCGCCTCCAAGCGCGGCGTGGTGGTGATGAACACCCCCGGTGGCAACACCATCTCCACCGCCGAGCAAGCCTTCACCTTGATGATGGCCCTCTCCCGCAAGACCCCGCAGGCGCACGCCACCATCGTCAGCGGCAAGTGGGACCGCAAAAACTTCCAGGGCACCGAAGTCTATGGCAAAACCCTCGTCGTGCTCGGCATGGGCCGCATCGGCGCGGAGTTTGCCAAGCGCGCGAAGGCCTTCGGCATGAGCGTCGTGGCCTATGACCCGTATTTGTCCAAAAACCGCGCCGAAAGCCTCGGCGTGGAGCTGTGCGAAGACCTCGACGCCGCCATCGTGCAGGCGGATTACATCACGATGCACATGCCGCTTACGCCTGAGACGAAGCACATGATCAACGCGAAACGTCTCGCTACGCTCAAGCCCACCTGCCGCATCATCAACTGCGCTCGCGGCGGTCTCATCGACGACGCTGCTCTGGCCCAGGCCCTTACCGATGGCACCATCGCCGGTGCTGCGCTGGATGTCTTCGAAGTCGAGCCACCCCCTGCCGATTACCCGCTGCTCGGCGCTCCAAACACCGTCTTCACCCCGCATCTCGGTGCTTCCACCGAGGAAGCGCAGGAAAACGTCGGCATCGAGATCGCCGAAGTCATCAAGGCGCACCTGCTGCAAGGCACTGTCGTGAATGCAGTGAACATGCCGAACGTCGATCCGAAGGTGCTCGCCGAGATCGGACCTTTCCTCAAATTTGGTGAACTGCTTGGCCGCGTTGTATCCCAGCTCGCTCCGTCGCGCTCGAACGTCGTCCGCATCAATTACAGCGGCAAAATCGGCAGCGGCGACACCTCGCTCATTTCTCGTGCCGTGCTCAAAGGCTTCCTCGAACGCGCGGTCGGCCCGGAACAGGTGAACTACATCAATGCCAACGGCGTCGCTGAAAACCTCGGCCTGCGCTTCACCGAAAGTCGCCTGCCTGAGGCGAACGTCTTCACCGACCTCATCGAAGTCCAGGCCAGCAACGGCACCGAGACTGCCAGCATCGCCGGCACCTTCTTCGCTGGTGAGCCACGCATCGTGAAGGTCAACGACCGCCTCATTGAAACTCGTCCTGAAGGCACCCTGCTCCTCATCGAGAACCAGGACCGCCCCGGCATGATCGCCGCCTACAGCAGCATCCTCGGAAAAAACCAGGTCAACATCGCCGACATGTCCCTCAGCCGGAACAAGGAAGGCGGCACCGCCCTCACCCTGCTCACGCTCGACTCCACCCCCAGCGCCGAAGTGCTGGCCGAACTCGAGAAGATCCAGGGCATCACCCGCGTGCATTGCGTGGTGGTGTAATCCCAAATACAGGACGTTTTAGTATCACGCAGCAAGGGGCCGGACGGCCCCTTGTTTGTTTTAGTGGCCGGAAAGTTTTACTTCATCAGCCAATCGATTGCTGTCGGCTTGCGATCCTCGTTCTCGCCTGCGACCCAGCGCCGATCTTGGTCGTAAAGTGAGAGCATGCCGGGAAGATCGCGGTATTTGGCACCACCGGGCAGGAACATCGGGTCGCGATAGTCGAGCACCTTGCCGAAGCGGAAGCCGTGCGTGTCCACAGCGGCGCGATCCACATGTTCACTGGCCAGCGCAAGTGCGGCGACGGCGATGGGGCCGGTTTGCGCTCCGAATGCGGCAACGCAGACAGTCTTTGGACTCGGATGCGAACCAACCTTCGTGTTTCTCAGGAAGGTGATGAGCGTGAGCACGTCATGCGTGCGCTGGGCAAAGAGCGCGTGGTTGTAACCATGCGTGTAACCGGCGAATTCACGGGGATTGGCGACGACGCGGGTTTGTTTCACCGGCTCACCGCCTTGGAAGAGCAGATCGACACCGAGAACGGCGACACCACCAGCAACCAATTCCTTCACCTGCTTGTCGGCGATGCCGGATTTGCCCGCGTCATCGAGCCAGACGACCACGCGGCCGTTCCACTGCTTTGGATACAACCAGGAGACGTTCAGTTCCTCGTTGTAGGTCTTGTTGGTCAGCGTGCCGGTCATCTCGAGATGGTCGCCGCGATCCTGCTTGTCTTTGAGCGTCCACTCGACCTCGCCCGCTTTGTCATAGGTGCGGCCGATGACGACTTCGATGGCTTCACGCAGCACCTTTGGATCAGCGTCGCGCAATTGCTTGTCAGAGTCGTCAGCAAAGTATTTGAGCAGCTTGCGCTCGAACTCAGGATCGGCGGCTTTCGGTGCGGGGTGTTTGTCATCCCAAACGGTGAGCTGCTCTTTGGTGAGTGGTTCGTAGTCCTGCTCTATCACTGGCGAAGGCTGGCCGAGCTTGAAGTGCTTGTTGACGAACGTGTAGAACGCCGAGCGCGTGACGGCATTGTAGTTGTGCGGGAAGTGCTCGCCGCGCAGGAGCATGACGTTGTCCTTCTTGCCGAAGGTTGTGTAGAGCTTCTGCAAGTCGGGGAAGCCCTTCGTCGCCATCTCCTTGGTCCAATCATTCGCGGTGTTCATGCCCTGAGGTTTCGGAGCGAAGAGGCCGGCGAATTCGACATTGCCGGTGTTGATGCGCAGCAACGAGGCGTTTTCACAGGTGCAGCCCCCCTGCATCGCGGTGCTGACCATCACGCAGGGAAAAGAGAGCTTGATGCGGTCGTCGATGGCCGCGAGCAGCATCGTCTGTGTGCCGCCGCCGCTCGCGCCAGTGATCGCCGTGCGCTCGGGATCGACCTCGGGCAGCGAGAGCAGGAAGTCGAGGCCGCGCACCGCATTCCACGTTTGCAGGCCCATGATGGATTGCAGATGCGACTCCGCCTGCGGACTGTAGAGACCCCAGTTCTCGGTCTTGTTCGCCTCAGGCCGTTGCTTGGCAAAGGTATGCACGATTTCGCGCGAGAACTGGATGGAGTCCGAATCGCTGAGCATGTCCCACTGCCACACGACGCAGCCCATGCGCGCGAGTTGCACGCAGAGCGACTGGAAGATGCTCTTGCCGCCGCGCTCGAAGCGCTCGCCGCCTGCGGCGATTTCACGGCGCACCGCGTCATCGGCGGAAAGGGAGAGACGTGCATCCTTCCAATGGCCGTGCGCAAACATCACGCCAGGAACTTTGCCTTTGATGACCTTCGGCTTCCACAGGCTGCCCGTGACAAAGAAACCCGGAGCGCTCTCGAAATACACTTTCTCCACCGTGAAGCCGTCACCCTCGACTTTGCCGTGAATGACGGCATTCAGGGGTGTCTTCGTCGGCATCGGGAACAAACCCTCAGCGACGAGAATCTGGCGGCGCACCTGCTCCTTCCGCACATCCCATTCGCTCAGTGATGACGGCGGATTGAAGGGGAAGTAGCCGTTCAGGTCTTTCGGCGGCTGGAGGCGGATGTCTTCGGCCTGGGCGAGCGCTGCGGCGAAGAAGGCGAGGAGGAGCGTGTGTTTCATGGTTGAGAAGTGACCGCACACCAACGGAGTGAGCGGGCGAAGTTCATCACGAACGCGATGAAGTGACAATCACAATCCCTTCGTCTTGCTGCCCTCGACGACAATCTGCTTCGTCTCCGGCCCCTGCTTCACGACCTCACGCAGCTTGCCGCCACGAGTTTCGGTGAACTGATTGTCGCGGATGGTGATGGATTCGGTGCCGCCTTGGATGTCGATGACCGCACCGCCCTCGGGGGCGTTGTCGATGAAGGTGTTGTGCTCGATGCGGTTGCGGTGCCCGGCGAAGTCGGGGCCGCGCTCGGGGCGGAAGAGGACGCCGTTGAGCTTGTTGTCGCGGATGGTGTTGCCGGTGATGAGGTTGTCGGTGTCGCGGTGGCCGATGGAAATGCCGACGCGGTTGTCCTCGATGCGGTTTTGCTCGGCGAGGCCGTATTTGACGCCCCAGCAGAAGAAGATGCCGATGTCGTTGCCGCGCAGGGTGTTGTTGCGAATGACGGAGCGCTGCGAGCCGCTACCGGGATGCAGGCCGAGGTTCTTGTTGTTCTCGCTGACACAGTTTTCGACCACGACGTCGTGGCAGATCTGCCAGGAAATGCCGTCGCCGTGGTTGTTGCGGGCGGTGACGCCGCGTATGTGCACGCGGTTGCAGTCCTGGAGGAAGATGCAGCCGGCGTAATTGCCATCCAGCTCGGCGTTGTGCTCGCGGTTGCCGTCGAGCACGAGGTTTTCGATGCGCAGGTCGTTCACGAACTCGCCGCTGAGCAGCGGGAAGAGCGTGGAGCAGGTGGCGTCGTTCATCTGCCACAGGTTTTCGCGCAGGGGCTTGTCGAGCTTGAAACGGTTGCCGCTGCGGGCGGTGAGCGTGCGCTTGAGCACTGTGTTCGTGCCTGTCTTCGCGTCCTTGGCCCGCAGGCACACGCCATCGCCCACGCGGAAGCCGGTGGCGTCGTGCAGGGTGATTTCCTGGTCATACCAGTCGCTGTCGAGCTTCAGCGGCGTGGTGGTGGAGGGCTCTTTGATGAGCACTGTTTTGTCGCCCTCGCCGATGAGGTTGACGCCGCTTTGCAGATAGACGGCGTTTCGCATTCGATAGGTGCCCGCTTTGATGCGCACCGTGCCACCGCCGAGCCTCGCCACATGATCCACCGCCGCCTGGATGGCCCGCTGGTCGTTCCCGACGACGTCCGCGTCCTTCGTGCCGACGGTGATGGTCAACGTCTCCTCCCACCTCGGCTGCACCGCCGTGTCGCCGCTGGTTTGTCGCGGCACCGTGACCTCCGGCCGCTCTGCGGCGAAGAGCGAGGACGTGAGCGCGAGGAGGAGCAGCGTGGGTTTCATGGGGGGACTACGGAGTCACCTCGCGAGGGCTTTCGGTGGCCTCTGCTTGGTTGCATTGCTCGCCGAGAGGGCGCAAAATCGTTTCATGAGTTCTGCGGCCCTTCAAATCTCCAATCTCATCCCCAAGCTGCGCCCGGCTGATCGCATGGCTCTGCGCAAGACGCTGGATGAGGCCGATTACAAGACCTGGCGCGACGACACCACGAAGTTCCGCCAGCTCATGCGCAGGAGGATGCCGCAATAGTGCCGGGTCAATGCAGTCTAGGAGAGTGGAGTGCCGGGAAACCGGTGTTTTAGGGCGACAACCAAGTTATCAGCCATGGACAAACTTATCGGGAGAATCAGCGTGGCGATGAGACAACGAAATGATGTCTCTTCCAGATGAAAACCTAAGTTTGGTGATCCTTGGGCAAGGCTTGTGAGCGCGAGTAACGCGATACAGGCCCAACAGACTTTTGATTTGTGGCTCCTAGCGAGCTGTTCGTTTCGCTCGCGCCTTTGGCGCTCGTGAAACGCATTTTCAGCTTCTTGGCTCAGACGAATAAAGTCGTCTGCTGTGATGTATTCTGGTTTGGGACGTTTATCAGCCGGCTTCTTGGGGCGTGGCATATGCTTGGCTAAGGTGGGCCAGGCTGGGCATCAAGACTTCGCGGTAGTTGGAGGAATCGGCTGGCGAGACGGAGGCTATGATTCTGCCGTGCTGCCGCTCTCGAATAGCCCATGCCATCAACGAGAGTGCGTTATCCAGAAACTCCTTCCTTGATCCCATGCCTGTGATTTTGACGAGTTTGTCGATCGCAGAAACTCGCTCATTGGTCATTTCGACTTGGAGCCGAAAGCGATCTGAGGGCGAGGGAACGGGGGAGTCAGGCATAAATCGCGTCGTTGCGGGGCTGAGGGAATAAGTATCGGATCAAGAAACTTTCTGAAACACCATTTGGGGGCGCTCCACATTTAACCAAACAAGAGGAGACACTTCTCAGGAGTTTTTTTGCCCGATTAATTGCGCTCTGAAGCAAGTGTACCAGTCGACAATAAACCGCACGCTTTTCAGTGCGCGCAATATTGGTGCTGCGCTCGATTTCTCGTTCAGCGAGGGCAATTTGAAGACTCAGTTCCCATGTAATTCGGTGCCCGGTTTCATAGCCTTGGTTCTTGGAAATTTGCTTCGCTCGGTCAGCGACTGCATTCAGCTTAAGTAGAGCATTTTTGCGGTAACTGAGAAAGAGATCACAATTTGTTGAGAGAATTATGGTGGTTCTCCCTTTGGCACTCAAAAAATCGTCGTGAATGAATGGCATAACGGCAATGAACTCATAAATGGAGTATCTTTGGAGTTATGCAAGCTCATTTATGGAAATCTACTTCCCCAGCCTCTCCAGCACATTCTTCGTGATGCGCACCACATGCGCGTCATTGCCCTGCAAGCCATGCGCCCAATCGGTGGTGGCGGCGGTGAAGACGGTGCCGGTGTTGGTGTAAAGGCCGAGGCAGGCGGCGCCGGTGCGACCGATCTCCCATTTCTCATACCACTCGACGTCGTCGGGGTGCCAGCGCACGGGGCAGGTGCCGAGCACTTCGAAGGTCTTGGGCGTGCCGTCCTTGTGCGTGGCGAAGGGCAGGCCATCGCGCCACTCGAGTTCACAGCCGTCGCATTCGTAGCCGACGATGGTGTCCTTGGCTCCAAAGCGGTCGCCGCGCTTCAGGCCGGTGCCTTCGTAGATCCAGTGGTCGGGGCGATGCACGATGAAGGAGGCGTCGCCGTCCATGAACTGGCCGTGGCTGCGCATGTAGCCGCCCCAGAGGAAGCCGACGCCCGTGAGTTCGTTCTCGGGGCGCTTGAGCAGGTGATGACTCCATGCGGTGCTCAGTGTTTTGAAATCGCGCGTCTGGAAGACGGGATCGAGGTGGTAGTTCTGCTTGAAGCAGGTGAAAGCGCGACCTTCCGCCTCGCTGCGCACCTGCCAGCAGCAGGTGTTGCCGCTGAAGAAGGCCACGTTGCCGCCTTTGGCGATCCATGATTCGAGATTGTCGCGCATCGGCGTGCTCCAGTATTCGTCATGGCCCACACTGAGCACGAGTTTGTAGCTGGCGAGCATCTCGGGGCGGAATTCGAGGTCGTCATTGGCGGCGAACTCAAGCGGGTAGCCATTTTGCTCAGCCCACACGACGAAGGGCAGCTCCCAGCGACTGAATTGCGACGGGCCGGGCCGCTCAAAGCTCGCGCGGCTGCCCTGGTTCTTCGAGAGGCTGTTGTAGGCATACACGGAGAAGCCGCCCCAGTTGTTGTAGGCGTTGTAGGTGTTCGAGCAGAGCTGCAAAAGGATCTTCGAGGTGCTGCCGGGCTTGGCCTGGCGCACGATGAACCACGCGCTGCTGCTTGCGGTGCGTGCGCCGCGATGCGTCCACTTGCCACCGGCATCCGCCGCGCGGAAGGCGACCTCGTAGTAGCCGCTCTTCCAATCCGCACCGACGGGCACGCGCACGCTTTCCGGCCAGCGACAGCCGTTCGCGGAGGCATCCTCTGGCACCGGATGCGCCTGGCCCGGCACGTCGGCCTTTTTCCACATGACTTCACGTTTCGCGCCGAGTCGCGTGACCTCGATTTCAAACTTCGCCGCCGTGGTGCTGACGTGGATGGGGATTTCCTCGCCCTGGGCCACGCTGCGCTGGCCGGCGTAGCCTTCGATGAAAAGCGGGACGGGATCGGCGGCGTGAAGAGACGAGACGGCGAGGAGAAGGGCGAGAGTGCGGCGCATGAAGACGCTACGCGGGGCAGGGGAGCGGGCTTTCAGCGGGGGAGGGGTTAAGAGTTAATGGTTATGGGTTAGGAGTATAGAGGGGCCAGTTCGGTTGGCTTCTAACCTCTAACTTTTAACTTCTAACCTTTGACCGCCTCACTGCTCCGTCTCCGCCAGCTTCGCCGCTTCGCGCTTCAAAATGCGGCCCACACGATGCTTGGCGAGATAGACCTGGGCGGCGTTGACGCCGAGTTCCTTCTTCACGCGTTCGGGACTCCAGCCTTTGATGACGTAGCAGGAGAAAATCTGGAACTGACGTGGCGAAACGAGCGCACGCACGCGGCGCAGCGCGAGGTCCATCACTTTGTCCTGCCATTCCTTCTCCCAGAGTTTTTCGAGAGCGACACCATTCGGATCAGCGCAGCGATCAATCGGCGGCGTGCGGCGATCTTCGGTTTCGTCGGAGTAGAGATTGGCCTCGCGGCTTTGCTGCTTCTTGCGGCGGCGGAATTGATCGAGAATGCGCCAGCGGGCCTGATTAAGGAGGAAGGATTTGAAGGAGCCGAGGCTGGTGTCGAATTTCTTCTTTTGCAGGTTCTTGGCGACACCGATGAAGGTCTCCTGCACGACATCGCTGGCTTCGTCGTCGCTCAGGCCGGTTTTGCGGGCGACGTGGAAGACGAAGCCGGAATACGTGCGGTAGAACTCATCCCAGCTCGCCCAGTCGTCCCAATTGTCGAGCTTCTCGATGAGCGTTTTCCGGGTCGGGGGCGATCCGGAGGTCTGCTTGAGCAGTTCTTCAGTTTCAGCGACTTTGGGCAGGTCGGACATGGGGGCGAATAGTAACGGCGAGTATTCGTCAGGCCAAGAGGTTTTGTCCACTCCAACGATAGACAGGCCTCATCCGGCCCGTATAGCAAAGCCCCCCAAAACCAACCTTCCGGCCCCAGTCTAAGCCGGTCTCTGAACTCATGCCTAAACACCGCCTTCTCCAGCCTGCCGCCGCGTCGATGACGCTGCTTGCGCTGGTGCTGACCGGCTGCACGGCGGCATCCTACAAAAAGTGGGCGGACAAGGAGGTTTTTGGCCTGCTGCGCAAGAAAGCCAGCAAGGTGCCGAACTCAGGGCAGGCGATCCTGGACATCACCCCGCCGCCACCGGTGCGGATGGAGGAACTGCGCAAGAACACAGGCAAGGTCGATTTCCTGGGCGACCGGGCCTTCGTGGAGGAAAATGCGCGTGTGGTGAGCCTGGCGGATGCGCTGAACTTTGCGGTGCATCGCAATCGCAATTACCTGCTGCAAAAGGAGATCGTTTACCTGGCCGCTCTGGATCTGACGCTGACGCGGCAGCAGTACACGCCCATTTTTGCCGGAGGTGGTTCAGGCACGCTGGACAGCACGAAGGTGCAAAGCGGCGTGAACAACCTGGTGCGCACCTCGACGCTGACGACAAGCGGCGACCTTGGGTTTTCCACCCTGACACGCACAGGGGCGCGTCTCGCGACCAATCTCACGACAGACTTCATCCGTTTCTTCACTGGTGGTCGTGATTCCGGCACTTCGCAGCTTGGATTCACTCTCACGCAGCCGCTGCTGCGCGGTGCGGGCTATCTCGCGGCCTCGGAGGTGCTCACGCAGGGAGAGCGCAACGTGCTCTACGCCATCCGCAACTTCACACAGTACCGCAAGACCTTTGCGGTGGACGTGGCGACGCAGTATTTCCGCACGATACAGACGCGTGAGTCCGCGCGCAATGCCCACATTGCCTACATGGCTTTCAACGCGGTGGTGCAGCGTGAAACGGCGATGGCGGAAGCGAACCTGCGCAGCAAATCGTCCCTCGGCCGTCTGTTGCAGTCGCAGATCAGCTTCCAGCGAAGCTGGCTGACCGCCACACGCAATTATGAGCAGGCGCTGGATGATTTGAAGATCCTGCTCGGCCTGCCGGTGACCGAACGCATCGTGCTGGACTACAAGGACATGAGTGATCTCCAAATTTATGATCCGAAGGGGACGCTGGATGAAGCCATCGACACCGCGCTGACCACGCGCATGGACCTATGGAACACGCGCGACCGCATGGAAGACGCCAGCCGCCGTGTGTTGATCGCCAAGCAGGATATTCTGCCCTCGGTCAACTCGCTGGTGAATTACAACATTCTCGACAACCCGGATCGCAATGGCTTCTCGCTCACACCGCGGAACCGCAGCACGACCTTGGGCCTCGGTGTTGACCTGAATCTGAATACAAAGCCGGAGCGCAACTCGTTGCGCGCCGCCATGGTGACCGAGCAGCGCACAAGGCGGGAACTCGATCTGGCCGAGGAGGAGGTTCGCAGCGATGTCAGGTCGGGCTGGCGTGATCTTGAAGTGGCGCGCAAACAGTACGATCTGGCCAGACGCGGCCTGGAGATCAGCACCGCGCGTCTTGAGGTCGAAGAAGCGTTCAACGCAGAGGGGCAGGGAACGGCCATCGACCTTGTTGATGCACAGCGCGACATGAACAGCACGCGCGACCTGATCGTTTCCACCCAGATCAATCATGCGCTGGTGAGATTGCAACTCTGGCGTGACATGGGCGTCCTGTTTATCGAGAAAGACGGTTCGTGGGTGGACGTATTAAAAAATGAAAAGCCAAAGGGAGAATGAAGAAGGGAAAGACCATCAAGGGGCTTGTCGCCGCAGCAACCATCGCCGCATTGAGCGGTGCCGGCTGGTGGCTTATGTCTGGCAGCGGAGATGAATCCGAGCAGGTGGCCACTTTTGTGGTGCAGCGCGGGCCGCTGGAGATCAATGTGCTGCAAGGCGGTGAGATCCGCGCCCTGCAAAATACTGCGGTGAAGAGCGAGATCGAAATTCCCACGAAAATACTCAGCCTCATTCCGGAGGGTTATCTCATCACCGAAGAGGATGTGAAAGAAGGCAAGGTGCTCATTGAACTCGACAACACCGACCTCAAAACACGCATCCAGAATCACGAGATCGAGTTCCAGACGACGGTTTCCGCCTACATCGACGCGGATGAGAACCGCGAGATCCAGAAGAGCGAGAATCAAAGCCTGGTGCGTGAAACGAAGCAGGCCGGAATTTTTGCGCTGATGGATTTCGAGAAATATCTCGGACGTGACGTGACGGCCGCCATTCTGAGCGCCGCCGGGCTGCCGAAAGATGTGGAGGCTTTTGAAAAATACGCCGATGTGCTCGAAACGCAGGCCAACACTCCCGTGGCCACCGACGCTCCCAAAACGACCGCTGCCGACAAGGCCAAGCCGGCCGCAGCCAAAAAGACCGCTCTGACCACGCCTTCGGAGCGCATCGATTTCACGCCTTTTCTGGAGCAGAAGGCCGACAGCGATGGAGAAGCCCAGCAGAAGCGGCGGCAGCTTGAGGACGAGCTGCTTCTGCGCCGCTCCGAGCTTGCCGTGGCCACGCAGAAGGCGGAAGCCTCCAAACGTCTCGCCGACAAGAAATACATCGCCCAGGCGCAGTTGGAAAATGACCAGGTGAATCTGGAGAAGGTCGAGCTTGCGGTGAAGACGGCGGAGACGCAGCTCGCGCTGTTCAAGAAATACGAGTTCAGCAAACAGTGCTCGACACTCGTGGCCGGCTATCAGGAGGCGCTGAACAAGCTGCAGCGCACCATCCGCTCCAACCGCTCTCGTATGGCCCAGGCAGAGACGCGATTCATCACGGCGAAGCGTCGGTATGAAATGGAACTGACCCAGCGCGAGGCTTTGGAACACCAGCTCAAAGCCTGCGTCATCAAGGCCGCGCAGCCGGGTCTCGTCGCCTACGGTGATCTAAACGCCGGCTCCAACTACAACTACAACTATCCTATCGAGGAGGGCGCTTCCGTGCGCCTGCGACAGACGATGCTCACCATCCCGGACATGAGCCAGATGGGCGTGAAGGTGAACGTGCATGAGTCCCAGATCAAAAAGGTGCGCATCGGCCAGCCGGTGAAGGTTCGCGTCGATGCCGAGCCGGGCAAAGAGCTCGACGGCCGCGTCGCTGAGCTGGCCATCCTGCCGGACTCCACCAGCAGCCGCTACACACCGAACTTGAAGGTCTATCCCTGCACGATTCACATCAACGGTTATCACCCGTGGATGAAGCCCGGCATGAACGCCAAGGTCGATATCATCGTCGATCAGCTTGCCGATGTGCTCTACGTGCCGGTGCAGTCCGTGGAGGTCGAGCAGGATCAGCACTTCTGCTACATCAACAACAGCGGCACCCTGGAGCGCCGCGCGATCAGCACCGGTCTGTTCAATGACGAATTCATCGAAGTGCGGGGCGGTTTGAAGGGCGGCGAGGCCGTGGCACTGACTTTGCCAAAGAAATCTGAAATCGAGGCGATCAACGGCGGTGGCAGGCCGGCGCCCGCTGGTGAGACACCGGTGCCTGCCAAGCCGAAGCCGGCCAAGGACATCGCCGCCACGAAACCGTGATGCCGCCTGTCGATCCCATCATCAAACTGGTGGACATCTGCAAGAGCTACCAGATGGGTGACACCACCCAGCACGTGCTGCAGGGGGTCTCGCTCTCCATTTATCCTGGCGAGTATGTCTGCATCATGGGCCCGTCCGGCTGCGGCAAATCCACGCTGCTCAACGTGCTCGGTTGTCTCGACCAGCCCACTAGCGGTGACTATTTCCTTGGCGGTCAGAATGTCGCGCATCTCGATGATGACGACCTCTCCGAGGCCCGCAACCGCAACCTCGGCTTCATCTTCCAGAGCTACAATCTCATCCAGCAACTCAGCGTCATCGAAAACATCGCCGTGCCCATGTACTACGGTGGGGCCAAAGACTCCGACATGATCGAAACCGGCACACGGCTTGCCACGCAGGTCGGTTTGGAGCACCGGCTTTATCACAAGCCCAATGAACTCTCCGGCGGTCAGCAGCAGCGTGTCGCCATCGCCCGGGCGCTTTCCAACAACCCGATCGTCATCCTCGCCGACGAGGCCACCGGCAATCTCGACTCCAAATCGGGCAAGGAAATTCTCGATCTCTTCGACGAGCTCAACCAGCAGGGCAAGACCCTCGTCTTCGTCACCCATGACGAGCGCATGGTCGAACGCTGCACACGCATCATTCGTCTGCGTGACGGCCTGCTCGAATACGATCAGGCCGGAGCCAAGGCCGCGCGCCTGCGCGGCAAGGTCATCGGTGAGCATTACGCGCCTGCGGCCTGAGTGGTCGAAATGAGCAGTGACTTTTCCAAAGGGCGCGGCAATGATCCTGCCCATGGCTCAATACACCGTCCAACCTGGCGACAATCCTTCGAAGATTGCGAAATCCTTCGGCATGACCCTCGGACAATTCCAAAAGCTGAACCCTGGTTTGGTCGAGTGGGGCTCAGGAAACTGGAAAGTGCTGTTCCCAGGGCAGATCGTGAACGTCAGCGGTGTTGTCACCGGTCTGCCGCCTGAGACAGTCGCCACCGCGCCTACGAGTTTCGCCGCGCCGCCGCCGTGGATGCAGATCGCCATCATGGAGGTGGGTGTGCAGGAGTGGACGAACGGCGACAACCCGCGCATTCTCGAATACCTGCGCAGTTGCGGCATCAGCGGCAATCTGCTGCACGATGAAACCGCCTGGTGCGCCGCTTTTGTGAACTGGTGCGTGCTGCGTTCCGGTTACCAGCCCAAGGGCAGCGCCAAAGTTTCCGACTGGTGGAGCTGGGGCCGTCCCGTGGCCGCCACGTATGGGGCCATCTGCATTTTGCAGCCGCTCACCACCGATCAAGCCAGCAGCGGTCACATCGGCTTCCTGCATGCGCTTGATGCCACGAATGTGTGGCTGCTCAGCGGGAACTCGAAGAACCAAGTGCGCATCTCGGCCTATCCGAAGAACAAGCTGATTCACAACGCGCCGTATCGCTGGGCGTTTTGATTGGGCGGCTCAGGTGGGATCCTTGGGCGCGCGCATGAGATTCAGCAGTTTGGCGCGCTCGTCTTCGGGCAGAGATTTCGGTTTGTCCGGTGGCGGTGCAGCCTTGGGTTTGACAGCGGGCTTTGAAACAGCTTTGCGAGCAGGCTTGGGAAGCGGCCGAGGAGGCTCGGGTTTCGTTTCGGTCTCGGCGGAGGTTTCCTGAACAGGTGGAGTGAGGTTTTCTGGTTCGGTGGCCGCTGGAGCTTTCACGACGCTGGCAATGGCACGGATGTCATACGGTCCCGTCGGTGTGATGTTGGACTTTGCTATGATGAGCTTGGTGGAATCATTTTTGCCGATGTAAAGTTGCTGGCCTTTTTTCACCGTGGCCTTGCCGCGGACCTCGGCGAAGTCGGGGGTGACCAGGATGCTGGGAGCGTGCGCCCAGATGGGGTCTATCGCATGCCTGATCAACAGAGCACCACCGGTGGCCAGATGGGTTTCAACGCCCTGTTCATCTCGTGTGGTTTCGATTTCCTTGGCGAACAGTTCGACGACTCCCACGGTGCGAGTGGCGGGAAACTGCTGGCGGATGTCCGCATGGGTCAGCTTGAACTCGACCGGCTCCGGCGCGGTGGGAGTGCTGCAACTGCTGAGGCCGAGTGTTGCGGCAAGGAGACAGAGACGAAAGCGAGACATCATATTAGAGGAGGGAGGCGGAGAGGACGGCTCATCATTTGCCTTTGCGTAGATACGCCATGATGTCCGCGACATCCTGCGCGCTGAAGCCGAGCTGCGTGGCGCTCAGCATCATGCTGCGGTCGAGCTTCTTGCGGTTTTTCACGCGGGACTGCGGCACGAACTGGTTCTGGCCGCCCATGCTGCGGACGATCATGATCTTGCCTTCGGTGAGGAGCATGCCGTGGATGGTGGTGCCGTCTTTGAGCTGAAGTTCCTGGCCGTCGTAACCGTGGGCGATGTCCTTGCTCGGCTCGATCAAGGACTGCGCGATGATCTCCGCAGGCTGGCTGAGGCCCCAGCCATCGAGGTTGGGGCCGAACTCGACGCCTTGTCCGTTGATCTGATGGCACATGATGCAGCGGGTCGCGAGTTGGGCGCCGTTTTGGGGATTGCCCTTCAGTTTGAGCACATCAGCGACCTTCAGCGTGCTGGGAATGACGGGTGGAGTGACGATCTCGACGATCTTCGCACTTTCGGGATCGAAGATGCCTTCCTTCTTGAGCGCCTCGGCGATGCCGAAGGCGTTCCATTCATCGGTGCTGCGCTTGATGAGCCACCACATGATGTCGGTGTGAATCGGTGAGGCTTTATCCTTTGCCAAAGCGAGCACGGCCTTCGCGGCGCTGGCTTCGGGGATGAAGGCGAGGGTGTCGAGCGCGAGCTTGCGTTGAGCGGGCGTGAGTTTGCCGTTGGCGGCACGCTGTTGCAGTTCCGGCACGGCGGCGGCGGGATGGAGACGCCAGGTGAGATGCGCAAAGCCTTCGCTCCAGTCGCCATCGGATTTCAGGGTGTTCCAAACTTCCGTTTCCTTGCCAGTGCAGCCGATGCCCCACGCTTCGAGCTGCGAGCGGTCACCGCCATCAATGTGGCGGGCGAGCGCTGCGAGCAGCGGCACGCTTTGCGCGGCAGGAACATCGCGCATGGCCACGGCGACCTCGCAGCGGACCATGGGCGACTGATCGGCGGCCATGCTGCTGAGAATTTCGATGCCATCATTGGTGGCGGCGCGAATGGCACGCAGCGCGATGGTGCGTTTGATGGGATCTTCAGATTCCAGCCAGTTGCGCGTGGCGATGATGCCACTTTCGCCGAGTTGCGCCGCGAGCCAGACGGCACGGGAGGCGATGTAGGGATTGGCATTGTCTCGCAGTTTGAGAACCTGCGGCAGCACCGAGGCTCCCGCTTCCTTCAAGCGGGTGAAGGCGACGTGACGGACGTTGGTGACGGGTGATTGCAGCGCGGCGAGCTGGCCTTCGACAGTGTCGAGATTGATCGCTGGGACTCGTGGTTTGAATCCTTTGGGTGCGACGCGGTAAATGGTGCCGCTGCATGTTTCATCGGTGTCCTGGTGGCCGCCGGTGCGTTTGTCGAACCAGTCGGTGATGTAAACCGCGCCATCGGGTCCGACGCAGACATCGCTGGGGCGGAAGAGCGTGTGGCGGTCGTCAGAGAGGTTGTTCGCGCCACCGACGAAGTCACTGCCTTTGAAGACGCCGGTGGTGTTCGTGGTGCAGAAGTCGAAACGTTCGAGTTTGAAGCCTGCACCATCGGGTTTCGGCAGATAGCCAAAGACGACGTTGCGGCCGGTTTCGCAACTCAGCAGCAGGCCGTTCCATTTTTCGCCGAGAGCGCCGTTTTCATAGAAGCACATGCCGGTGGGTGCGCCGCCGCCATAGACATCGCCCGCCGGGATGCTGCCGGGATCATCCTGCCGCCATTCGGCTTCGGGAATCGACTGGCCGGGGCGTTTGTCGGCACGCCACTGACGTTTGCCATCGCGTGAGAAGAAACCAAAGCTGCCGCCTTCGATGAGATGGCTCACGCGGCAGGCGGGGGGATCGTCGTTGTCGTTGAGAAACATGTCGCCGAAGGACGTGCGCACACCTTCGTAGCTGTTGCGATAGTTGTAGCCGAGGATCTTCGCATTGTGGCCGCTGGGGTCGATGCTTGCTGTGAAGCCGCCGACATAGACGTGGCCGTCATCGCTCTTCTGACCGGCGTAGTCGTTGTTCAGGTAAGCGCCGCCGATGCGGAAGGTGTTGCCGCTTTTGTCGCTGAATTGAGCGCCGCAGTTGCCATTGCTGAAATACAAGCGGCCATCGGGTCCGGCATAGACGCTGTGCAGGCTGTGATCATGCTGTGGCTGCTCAAAGCCGGTGAGGAAGACCTCGCGCTTGTCCACGGCAGGATCGAATTTCAAATCACGGTTCACATCGGTGTACTTGATGATGTTTGGCGTGTTGGAGACGAAGATGACGTTGTCGAACACGGCGACGCCCAGTGGGCACTCGAGTTCTTTCTCGCGCACAAAGACATGGCTCGTGTCGCACTTGCCATCGCCATCGGTGTCCTGCAAAACGCGGACGCAATCGCCCTCGCGACTGCGACCGCTGTGGCGGCGGTAATTGACGCCTTCGGTGACCCAGATGCGACCCGCGTGGTCGATGTCCATGTTCGCAGGATTGAACAACTGCGGTGAGGTGGCCCACACGGTGATTTCGAGGCGCTCAGGCACTTTGAACGTGCTCGGTTCGAGGTGATCCGGCTTTACTGCGGCGGGATCAAAGGCGGGCGTTTTGGGATCAGGCGTGAAAGCAGGCTTGGCAGCCACAAACGGACCTTTTTCCTTCTTGGCCTTGCCCGGTCTGGCAGGATCGGCGGCGATCAAGGCCAGGGGGGCGAGCAGGGCGAGAGCAGCGAAGAGAGGGTGGCGGTTGAGCATGATGGGGGCGAAAAAACGAGAGAATTGAGATGATCTTGCCAGATGGAAGAAGCCACGGAAAAGCCTGGCAGCGAGGACTGCTTCCTCAGGTTCAGTTTTGTCGATAAATGACCACCACGGCCGAGGATGGGCCGCTGGGCGAGAAATCGTTGCCGTAGCCGACGGTTTGCAGATTCGCGGCTTCGATGCCTAGTTCGATGAGGCGCTGGCGCACCGCCAGCGCGCGGCGCTCGGAGAGGGAGCGGGCATGATCCTGCGGCAGGCTCGGTGGCGCATAGCCAGCGATGAGCAGCGTGGCCTTTTTGTTCTGCTCCATCTCCTGTGCCACGGTGCGGATGGCGCGTTCATGCGCTTCAGTGGGCTGGAAACCTTCATCCTCAAACTCGAGGGCGGGGCAGGCGGGTTTGAGGCTGCCATTCAGGGGTGAGGTGTAACTGTCCCGCGGTCCGAGAGCATAGACGACGGCTGTCGCGGCAGGATTCCTGAGGAAATCTGGCACCGGGATGCTGCCACAGGAGGTTAGCAACAGTGCAATGACGAATGCAGCCAGAGCATTCACGCGTGCCGGTGTTGGTGAGGAATTCGTCATTCTGATTTCGTCATTCGGCATTTTTCATCTCATCCAGCGGGGCTCGGTGATGCGGCCGTAGCCACGCAGGAGGGAGCGGCGGTTGCCGCTGCGGATGTCATGCACGAACAACTCGCCGTGCTGAACATAGGTGATGAAGTGTCCGTTCGGACTCCACGAAGGATGCTGCGCACCACCGGCCTGCAGGATGCGAGTCCCGCCGTTGGGATAGGGTTTGATGGCGACCGCCCACTCGCCGCTTTTGCGGGTGGTGAAGGCGATGTGCCGGCCATCAGGCGACCATTCGGGGTCAGTGCAGAAGTGATAACCCGTGCGCCAGCGGAAGAGCTTCGAACTCTCGCCGTCTTTCTGCGGCACCTCGACGATGTAGAGCTTCGGGCCATGGCCGTCGTCATCGGAGAAGACGATCTGCCGTCCTTGCGGATGCCAGGAAGGACTGGAAGGCGCGCCTATGGAATCACTCACGCAGGCGGCGGTGTTGGAGCTGAGGTCGCTGACAAAGATCTCGGGATTGCCGATGAAGCTCATCACGGCGGCGAGATGCGTGCCATCGGGTGAGAAGGCCGAGCCAAAGCTGCTGCCGGGCGTGTCGGTGACACCACGTTCCCAGCCGACATTCAAATCAAGCAAACGAATGATGGGAAAGCCGCTGCGATAACTGGTGAAGGCAACCATCGAGGAATCAGGCGAGAGCGAAGGGGACACCGCGCCGTTTTTGTCATGCGTGACCTGATTCACATCGCCGCCTTCGGCATCGCAGACATAGATCTGGCGGCGGCCTGATTTATCACTGACGAAGACGATGCGGCTGGTGGCGAGGCCGGGCCTGCCGGTGATGGTGTAGATCACGTCGTCGGTGAGCGCCTTGAGGTTTTCATCGAGGCCTGGAGCGGCGTAGCTGCGCTGAAAGAGCTCCTTGCCTTTGGCATCACGCAGCCTGCCGGTGACACGCCCGCCTATGGAGGAGCCTTCCACGGTGAAATCGATCTTTTCATCAGCTCCAGCGACGAAGAACTCACGTGAGTCGAGCAGTTCTTTGCGCAGCGCCTGCTGGGCGCTGGCACCGGTGCCGCCGGTGAAGGAGCCGATGCGAATGCGCGGCATCGGCTTCTTGGACTCCTCGGTCTTGTCCTTGTCACCTTGACCAAACCAGCCGCGCAGGGTGTCCATGATGCCAGCCTCGGCCCGGGTGCCGT
>CAMCWM010000058.1 GCA_945882215.1 Akkermansia muciniphila
AAAAAACGCCACGCCATCCGCTGCCGATGAATCAGCAGCCACGAGGGCAAGGAGGAGCGAGATGGAAGAAAAGCGACGCACGGCTACACAAGACTAGAAAAGCGGACTCTTGGACAGGAAAAGATCGGGCTGGGGGCACGGGGTCTTTCGGATGGCAGCGTCTCCTCACTTCACCGGCACCGGCTTGGTCTGGATCTGCTGCAACGAATCCTTGATGCTTTTGCCAACGAGGCCGGCGAAGATGACTTTGCCGCCGGGGACTTCGCCGGGGATGTCGAAGGTGACTTCGATCTCACCGGTGCCGCTGGCTTTCACTTCCTTGCGTTCGATGCGCTCGTTACCGCCGCCTTTGAGCGTGACCTGAATGGGCTTCTCACCGAGATCGGCGGGGAAGGTGTGTTTCACTTTCACGATGGCTTTTTGACCGCGCACGATGGTTTTGGGCGCTTCGAGAGCGATGAGAACGTCGGCGGGTTTTCCGGCGGACATGTCCTTGTTGGCGGCTTTGCGATTTTTGGCGGACGTCTGCTTTCCTTCGAGCTGCTTCATGTATTGCTCGCGGAAGGCCGCGTCATCGCGTTTGCGGAAGACTTCGAGGAGCGGGTCGTTCGTTTTGACCATCCAGTCTTCCATCGCTTTTTCGAGCGTGGCGACCTGCGCGGCGTTTTCGGGCTTGGCGATGAGATTGGTGAGCGCGTCGGGATCATAGCGCACCTCATAAGCTTCCTCGGGCACACGATGATCGAAGAGGTCAATGCGCGCGGCGATCTGCTCGTTTGTTTTTGCCAGCACGCGCATCTGGCGGGCAGTGGAGGTGCCGTTGGTGGCTCCGGACATGACGCGGGTGCCGTTCGACCACGGGCTGAAGACATAGAGCCAGTCTTTCGTCTGCACGGCGCGCATCGGTGTGCGCTGACCACCAGCGTTCTCGTTGTGCTCTTTGAAAACCATCGTGCGCTCCGGTTGTGACTCGCCTTTGAGTACGGCGGCGAAGGATTGACCGTCGAAACCACCCGGTTGCGTGATTTGCAACATGTCGAGAATCGTCGGCAGCAGATCGACGGTGGAAATCATGTGCGCTTCATCGACGGTGCCCGCTTTCGTGACGCCAGGCCAGCGAATCATAAGCGGCGTGCGGCTGCTGTGATGGTAGAGCTGCGTTTTCGCAAAGGGCAGAGGCATCCCGTGATCGGAGAGGAAAATAATGATCGTGTTTTCATCCTGACCGGAGGCTTTGAGAGCGTCGAGGATCGCGCCCACGCCGTCATCAGCACGACGCACGCTGCTGTAGTAATGCGCGAGTTCTTTGCGAATGACCGAATCGTCATGGAGAAAGCCGGGGATGGACACTTCCTCGGGGGTGAAGACCTTGGAGGGCACATCGTCATCAGGGATCGTGACCCCGCCTTTGCCCTCGGCATAAAAAGGCTTGTGAGGGTCCGCGATGTTCAGCATGAGGCAGAAGGGCTTGCCGGCCTGCTTCGCGGCCTCGATGCCCTTGGTGGCCGCCGCACCCCAGGAGGTAGCGTTCTTCACGTTGTCGCGCCCCTCATCACCGAGCACGAGATCCCACGGAAACGGCGAGTAAGGCGTGGAATGCTCCACCTTGTGCCGGATGCCGGTGAAGTAACCCGCCGCCTTCACCAGATCGCCCAGCACCGGGTAGTCCTTGTCGTTTTTGCCCATCGCGCGGAAGCCCTCGATGCGATTGTTGTGTGGGTATTTGCCCGACCACATCACATTGCGCGACGGCATGCAGTTGCCGACGACGACATGCGCATGATTGAAGCGCAGCGACTGCGCCGCAAGCCGGTCCATGTTCGGCGTGGTGTCCTTCAGCTTGCATCCGTAAACGCCGACCGAATCGCAGCTCATGTCATCCGTGGTGATGATGAGCAGATTCGGCTGCGCTGCGAAGAGCAGAGGGCAGAGTGCGAAGAGAAGGAATATAGCGCGGATCATGATGCTCGCTGAAACGGCGCATCAGGGGCCGGATTTCAGTGAAGATGGCGCTCAACTGCCCACCGGAGCCTCGGCGGCGATGCGGCGGTAAATCTCCTTCGCCGCTTCAAAAGTTCGTTTCGCCTCGTGGCGCTCGGCGGGGGCGATATTTTTCTCCCGCACGCGCCAGAGCTGGTCAATGCATGCTGCGCACCATTGCGCGCTCTGGCACGAGGCGCGGATGGGCTGGCTGGCGATGATCACGTTGACGGGATTCGTGTGTAGCTGGGGAAAATGTCGCAGCGCCACCCAACTACTGCGCGAGATTTCGACGGTGAACGTCACCTCGTGGAGCTGATCATCCGCAGGCACTTCGCGGGTGGCGACGACGATGCCATTGACGACCAGCTCGACCTTGCGCTTGCCGCTGGCGAAGGGATTCGCGCCGGTCGTGTCGTGGTAATGAACGGTGTCGCCGACAAGGCGCTGGCCGCCGACAGGCACCGCGCCTCCGTAGGCGATCTCGAGCGGTGTCTCGGAGCTGAAGGCTACTTTAGCGCTCACTTTCACGCGGCCCGGCTGTGCGAGCCGCACCTCATCACCAGCCGCTTTGCCTTCGACGGTGAAGCCGGGCGCATGCGCATAGCCGTCGCTCACATAGCTGCGGCCGTGCGCGAGTCCGGCGCACCATTGGGCGAAGTCGAGTTTCTCCACGCGGCCGAGCTGCACATACGTTCGGCCTTGGCCGACGCGTGTGCCGCTCATGCACGGGTAATCTGTCTCGCCCGCGCACTTCAGCGGGAAGCCGCAGTTCATCATGTGATACCAGGCGTTCCACTCCAGCAGGCGCGCGGTGTCCATCGCGCTGATGAAATCGCACACGCCATGCGCGGTGGTGACGAAGATCTCATGCCCGCCCGCATCGGGGATCGCGACGTTTGGCAGCAGATCGATCACGCGTTCATGGCTGTTGGTCAGCTCCGGCTCGTTCAGCCCACCGTCGCGATCCGCGTCGATTTTCTCAAAGGGCTCCGGCAGCACCGTGCTCGCCGTTTCATCGGGCGTGAGCCGCGCGTCTTTGTTCGTGTCATGCAGCTCGATCATCCGTTTCGCCGCCACCGAGGAAATCACCTGCATCCCGCTGCCGGAGTGTGGGTAACCGGTGAAGCCGCCCTGCGCCTTCGTCCAGCGCAGCGCGGGCGTGGTCCAGGTCGGCCAGCCTTTCGTGCCGTCGGCGCCGGGATAAACGAGATCGCGCAGGTTCAGCAAACACACATGGCCGAGCGCGGCGGAGCCGAAACCGCTGACCTCCATGTCGTAGCGCAGCAGCGTCTGCGGCTCGCTGAGCGGATGCGAGTCGCCGCCGAAAAACGGGCGCTGATGCTCGAAGCCATAGCCCCAGGTGAGCACGCAGCCGACGTTCAGCCCCTCGCCCTTCACCTGCGCGAACATGTGCTCCGGCTGCATCCCCACGGACGGCGATGTGTAGTGCGCGCAGCCCGCCGCGTGGATGTGATGATCGCCGCTGTAGTAGCCGTGGTCCGCCGCGTTCATCCAGCGGTCTAACTTCACCGCGAGCCGAGTTTCCTTCGCTGTCGGAATCGTCACGGTGCTCTTCACGGTGCGATATTCCGGCCCGCGAGAGGCCTCCATCGTGAACTCACCCGGCGGAAGCAGCACCGTGCCGCCGTCCGCGCGGTAGATGTGTTTTTGGAAAAAGAAATCCGGAGCAAGCCGGCGTGCCTGCGGTGGGAAAACGTGGGCTTGGGCGTCGGTGAACGTCAGCCGCGCCGTCGTCGGCTGGCCATCGAAGTCCTTCACATCGAGCTTCACCGCCACGGCAGCTTTCACGTCGAGCAGCACCGGCACTTCCGCGCGAAAACCGAGATCCTGCGTGCCCTGCCCGATGTCGAAGGCGAGCACGGCTTCGCGCTTGCCCGCCTCGCTCGAATAGATGAGCGCGATCGCATACTCGACCTCCAGTCCGCTGAGATTCGCCGTCATCGGCGGTGAATCGAACATGCCGATTTCGAGAAAGCGATCCGCACCGCTCGTGTTCTCGTTCTCGCGCAGATGCGTCTGCCTCTCGCGCTCCATCGTGCCCTTGGCCACGCCCGCATACGGCGGCCCGGCCTGCGTGCTGGTGATGCGTAGCCGCGCGGTGCTCACGCCATGATTGATCACCTTAATGAGCACCGGTGTGTAGCCCGCCTGCTGCACTACTGACTTCGCCGGGCCGCGCACCGCACTCACTCGCAGCTCAGGATTGATGCTCACGACACAAAGCACCTGCGCATCCAGCGCCATCTGTACACCGGTCGCATCACGACCCGTGACCGCTGTTTGCAATTTCGCACGCACGTCCTCAGTCAGCGGAGCGCCGAGAAAATCGAGCGCCTGCACGACCCGCTGTGCATTCGCCGCGAGCGGCTGGCCTTCGACCTCGATCACCGGCAGCGGCTCGGCAGTGGCAGCGCCTGTTACGATCAGGGCTGCCAGAAAAGCGGATGTCGTGTTCATGAACAGGGTACGCCACGAACGAACGCATCTTGGATCAAGGCTTCAGTTCCACGGCAGTGCTCACCATCGCATCGCGTTCGTCGGTGACGGTGATGAACCAGGTGTTTGCGTCAGCGGGTGGTTTCGGGGCGGTGATGGTGTTTCCGCTGATCGTGGCAGGGACAGTGATCCACTTTCTGTTCGAGCGCAGACCGGTGTCAGTGGTGTAGTTGAGCTTGGCGGCTTTAAGAGGCGTCGAGGACTCAAAAGCGACGACGACGTTATTGCCTTTGATCTCGGGTTTGCCGGGAACGGGCAGCGGTTTGCCGCCACGGCATTTGGAGTCGATGAAGAGACCGATTTCCTGCGGTGCCCAGCCGGGTGGATGGCCGTGAGGCATGTTCACTTGGATGCGGATGTGCTTTTCGCCGGGGACGACGTTGTAGGACTTCATGTAGCTGTCGAGTACGTAGTGGACGTCGTTGGTGCCGTTCACGAAGAAGATCGGCACACGACAGCGCGGCAACAGGCTGCCGGGATCGTATTCCTTCACCCACTTCGCCTTGTGGTCGCCGAGCTTGTCGATGCTGGGCTTCTGCACGGACTCGCCTTCGTGAAGGAAGCCGCAGCCGTAAACCGGCACCGCGGCTTTGAAGCGATCATCGAGCGAAGCGACGAGGCAGGTGGTGTAGCCACCCCAACTGATGCCGGTGACGGCCGTGTGCTCGGCATCGACTTCCGGGAAGCTGCGCAACAGCGTGTGCGCGCGCATCACACTCGCTGCGGCGTGGAAGGGCCAGTCGTCGCTCGTGTCAGGGGTGATGATGCAGTCGAATTTTTCAGGATGGCCGTGCGGCGGGCCGCCATTCGGCAAACGTGTGCGCGTGCCACGATGACCGTTGCCGATGGCGACACCTTTGGCGTCAAACTCCACCTCAGGCGGACGCGAGCCGTTCAAATCCATGGCGATGGCCGCGTAGCCGCGTTTGGCCCAAAGCTGTACCCACTCGGCGAAAGCTGTGCCGCCGCCGCCGTGAATGAGCACCACACCGGGGAATTTTGCACCCTGCTTCGCCTCGCCCAGCGTGATGGGGGAGGCGTAAAACGCGAAGACTTCGGTGTCGTGTCCCTGATACTTCTCGCCAGCGTAGGTCAGCGAATGAATCGGCTGGTCCTGCCGCACCCATTTCATGGCGGGCACGTTGTTTTTGAGAGCGTCGAGATCCCAAGGACCGACTTTTTCGGCGAAGAGCGAAGGGCAGAGGGCGGAGAGTGAGAGAAGAACGGCAAAGCGCATGGCGAGGCAACTAACGCGATGCCCCGTGCGGTTTTCACGGCTTCTTTTTCTTCGCCCTGTCCGGCTCAGCGCCCAAGGCCGGCCCATTGTCCGGCGGCAATGATTGATGCCACTCCAGAAGTGACTTCGTCATCCGCCGCACGATGTCGGGATGCGTGACGGCGAGGTTTGTCGTCTCGCCACGGTCTTTCGCGAGATCGTAGAGCTGGGGCTTCGTGCCGTCGTATTCGCAGAGGAGCTTCCAGTTGCCTTCACGCATGGCGAGGTCAGGCAGTCGCTCAGGCAGGGCCGGAGACGCGGTTTTGCGATCCGGTGGACGACGCCAGAAGATCGGCGCAGTGCGTGAGACTTCGCTTTGGCCGAGAAGCGCTGGCGCGATGTTTTCGCCATCGAAGACGATGCCTTTTGCTTCGATCTTCGCGATGGAAAGCAGCGACGGGACGAGATCGAAGGCGGCGAAGATGGATTCCGTGTTCACAGAGCCTGCTTTCGTTTTTTCGATCAAGCCGGGGCCCCAAACGATGAGCGGTGAGCGTGTGCCGCCTTCATAGAGCGTCGTTTTCGAGCCGCGAAACGGCCCTGCGCTGCCTGCGCCGGGTTCGGGGCCGTTGTCGGAGCAGATGAGCAGGAGCGTGTTGTCGCGGAGTTCGGGGTTGGAGCGGATGTGCTCGAAGAGTTTGCCGAACTGGCGGTCCATTTCTTCCAAGACGGAGAGGTAGAGGCCGCGTTTGCCATCGGCCCATTTGTCTGTCGGCGGCCACCAGGGGCCGTGAACATCATCGGGCCAGAGATTGACGAAGAAGGGCTTCTTGGCAGCGGCAGCTTTGTCGATGAAGGGAATCGCGGCGGCGATGAAGCCGCTGGTGATTTTGGAGCGCTGCATCCAAGTCACGGGTTGGCCGAGGCGTTCAGCATCAGCCCAGATCTTGCCGGGTTCCGTGTCGCCAGGTTTCATCGTGAGCGGAAGGAGCTTCGCGCCCATGCCCTCGAAGTTCGTCAGCGACTCATCGAAGCCATACGCGGTGATCGGCGGTGCATCATCGACATCACGCTGGCCGCCGAGATGCCATTTGCCGAAGTGACCGGTGGCGTAGCCGTTTTGCTGGAGCTCACGGGCCAGCGTGGGCGCTTTCGGATCGAGCCAGTTTGCGACACCACGTCGCTCGTTGTCGGCGCGGTTGTTGAGATAGGAGTTGATGCGCCAGCGCTGCGGATACTGCCCCGTCGTCAGCGCACAACGCGAGGGCGAACAGATGGGCGAGTTCACATGAAACTGCTCGAAGCGGATGCCCTCAGCCGCGATGCGGTCGATGTTCGGCGTCTTCGCGGCCTTGTTGCCAAAGCACGAGAAGTCGCCCCAGCCCATGTCGTCGATGAACACCATGACGAAGTTCGGCTGCGCTGCAAAGAGCGAAGGGCTAAGGGCGAGGAGCAGGAGAATGAAGCGCATGTCCGGCTTACTTGGATTTCTTCTTCGTCGGCGGCATGTCCTTCTCGGTCGTTGGCTTTGAGGAGGCTGGATCGCTGAGAGGACGGGGTTCATTGAAGACGGTTTGCGCGTCACCTTGGTCGCGCATCCAACCTTCGAGCTGCGCGCGCATTTGCTTCACGCGTTCGGACTGCGCCGGATCAGCGGCAAGGTTGTGCGATTCGGAGGGATCGGCACGCATGTCGTAGAGTTCGACGGCAGGACGCTCGTGGTAGCGCTTCACGATGGCCGCGGCGGTGGGATCGGTCTGCGCCTTGTCGAACCACGACTGCCAGTAGGCTAGTCCGCTCGTCACTTTGGGCGATTTGTCGATGTGTGTGGTGTGGGCGAACTCAGGGTGGAGGTTGAGGATGAGCTTCCACTCAGGCGTGCGAATGGCGCGAATGGGATAGACGTTCATCTCGCCATCGCCGCTGTGAGTGGTGAAGATGGCATCGCGATGCGTGGTCGATTCACCGCGCAAAACGGGCAGGAAAGAGCGCCCATCAATGCCAGCGGGCGCGGCACCGCCTGCTGCTGCGATGAGTGTTGGCCAGAGATCGATCCATTGCACCATCGCGTCCGAGCGAGCGCCGGGTTTGATGACGCCCGGCCATGCGGCGAGGAAGGGGACGCGCGCGCCGGTGTCGTAGAGGTTCCATTTGCCAAAAGGCCACTGACCGCCGTGGTCGCTGGTGTAAATGAGGAGCGTGTTGGCCGGATCGAGATGCTTCTTTGCCAGATCCATCACCTCGCCGAGCTTGGTGTCGGCCTTCGTGATGTCCGTGTAATAGCGGGCGCGGTGCTCGCGGGTTTCCGGTGTGTCCACGAAGTTCGACGGGAGCGTCACCTTGGCCGGGTCGTAGCCTTCGAGATCGTCCCAAGGCACATGCGGCTCATGCGTGCCGACGAGAAGGCAGAGCGGCTTCGATTTGTCGCGCTCCAGCAAGAATTTCTCCACAAAGGCGGCATCGAGCTGTTCGGCAAAGACATCGAAGCCATGTCGGCGTGCGTCCTTGCCATGCGCCACCTTGCCAAAAGCCGCGACCTGGTAGCCGAGCTTGCGCATCAATTCCGGCAGCGAGGCGACGTCATCGCGTTTGAAGGTGTGATTGTTCTCCGCGCCGTTGCGGGCGGGCATGAGGCCCGTGAGCATCGCCGAGCGGCTCGGCGCGCAGGCAGGCGAGGCGATGAAGGCGTGCGTGAAGGTCATGCCCGCGTCCGCGAGCCGTTGCAGGTTCGGCGTACGCACATCCTTCGAGCCGTAGGGCGTGGAATCGAGCTGCCCGTGATCGTCAGAGAGGAAGACGACGATGGTGGGCTTTGCTACGGCGACGGCGAGGCTGCCGAAGAGCGCAGCCAGAACGAGAATGGTGGATTTCATGACGCCCGTGAAACGCAGGTCAGGGCTCCTCATTGCACTTTGATCGCGCATGCACCTATCCAGGAAACACCACGGGCGGCGAAGCACGCTCCGCCGCCCGTGGGAGGGAATCAGGATCTTACTTCTTCGGACGGCCGAGCACGTCATCCTTCGTGGTCAGTGCCACGGCGACGACTTGGTCGATCAACTCCTGGCTGATCTTGAGATCTTTCAGGGTGTTCACGAGGTTTTCAGCGATGGCATTGAAGTGAACCTCAGTGAGGCCCATGCCTGCGTGTGCTTTGCGCATGTCTTTGCCAGTCCAAGGCAGCGGTCCACCAAACGCGGCGGAGAGAAACTCCTTCTGCTTCCGGCGCTGCTTGTCCATGCTCACATCGTCGAAGAAATGCTTCACGCGGTCGTCGGCCAGCACCTTGACGTAGAAAGCTTCCACGGCGGCATCGATGGCACCTTTGCCGCCGAGTTTTTGATACAGGCTGTCCTCGCGTGCCTTCACCCACTTCGTTTTGCAGGCCTCTTTGGCAAAGGACCACTTCCGGCCCTCGTATTCGGCGGTGATGGAGGGATCGACGGGCTTGCCGGTGACGGGGCAGACGGTGTTCGTGGCGGTTTCAGTGGCAACGGCGGCGGGATCGGCGGCAAGGGCGGCGTTCACGAGCAGCGTCATCACAGCGGTGATCGTGGCGAGGGAGGAGAGGATGAGTTTCATGGTTGGATTGGAATGAGGCCGATATATAAGATGCATGGGGGATGCATCAATGCGCCGATCCTGCGCAGGATTGCGCGTTTCATGCTCGGCCCCCGTCGGGCCAATACCCGCGCACAAGGTCACAGAAACAGAGGAGCGACACAGACGGTTAAAGTTGCATAGTGCGTGCATGTTTAAAGCCAACCCCGTGAACAAACCCGACATCCAAGGCCGTGCGGAGATCGAAACGCTCGTGAACACATTCTACGAACGCGTCCGCAGTGACGAAGTGCTCGGTTTCATCTTCGACAAGGTCGCCCAGACGAACTGGGAGGCCCATTTGCCAAAGATGTATGCGTTTTGGGAGACGGTGATCTTCCGCAGCGGTGGATTCACCGGAAATCCCATCGCTGCTCATGCCAAACTGGTGCCACTCACCAACATGGGCCGCCCGCAGTTCGACCGCTGGCTCCTGCTCTTCCGCGGCACGGTGGATGATCTCTTCGCCGGTGAGCATGCCGAGCACATTAAAAACTGCGCCGAGGACATGGCGAACGTAATCCATGCCCGCATCAACCATGTGCCGGATTCTCGCTTCGATCCTGCCAACCTCACTCCTGAGCAGCGCGAGCGCTACGCCCGCTACAAATCCCAACCACAACCAGCGACACCATGAAACCAACACTGCGCCTCACCCTGACGGCTCTCGCCATTGCCTTGCTCACGCAGTGCGGTGACAAAGAACTCAGCCCGAACGAAAAAATGTCCCAGGAGACCTTCATCAAAGCGATGGACTCCTATTCCATCCCGGTGACGGCTGACGCACCAGCCAACGACGCTCTGGCGAATCCCACCAAGCAGCAGGACAAACCTGTCTCCGGTACAGAGAATGCGGTGCTTACGGACGCGCCGAACGTACCGCCGCCCATCACGCGTGATCATCCCACGAAAGTCACCATCAAGCTCGAGGTGCAGGAGCTCGTGAAGCGCATGGCCGATGGCGTGGACTACACGTTCTGGACTTTCGGCGGCAGCGTTCCGGGAAAATTCATCCGCATCCGGCAGAACGATGAGGTGGAGTTTCATCTCATGAACCGCCCGGACAGCAAGATGCCGCACAACATTGATCTGCACGCTGTCACCGGCCCCGGTGGTGGGGCGGCGGCGTCCTTCACGGCGCCGGGCCATGTGTCTGTGTTCTCGTTCAAGGCACTCAACCCCGGCCTTTACGTCTATCACTGCGCCACCGCGCCTGTGGGCATGCACATTGCCAATGGCATGTATGGCCTCATCCTCATCGAGCCCATCGGCGGCCTGCCAAAGGTGGACAAGGAGTTCTATGTCTTCCAATCCGAGTTCTACACGAAGGGGCCGTATGGCGAGGCTGGATTGCAGCCCTTCAACATGGACAAGGCGCTCACCGAGACACCTGACTACGTTGTGTTCAACGGCTCCGTCGGCGCGATGGCGGGTGACAAGGCGGTGCTGGCCAATGTGGGCGAGCGCGTGCGTTTGTTCGTCGGCAATGGAGGGCCTAATCTCACGTCCTCCTTCCATGTGATCGGCGAGATCTTTGACAACGTGTATCTCGAAGGCGGCGCGAAACCCGCGCAGCATCAGGTGCAGACCACGATGATCCCAGCCGGCGGCTCCGCCATCGTGGATTTCAGCCTCGAAGTGCCCGGCACCTACATCCTCGTCGATCACTCGATCTTCCGTGCCTTCAACAAAGGCGCGGTTGGCATGATCAAGGTCAGCGGCCCTGAGAACAAGCTCGTCTTTTCCGGCAAGCAGGACGACCGCATCTACCAGCTCGAAGGCAGCGCCATCCAATCCATTGCCCAGGCATCCAGTCAGCAGCCTCCAGCGGCGAACAAGGATGAACGCATCACCCGCGGCAAAATCATTTACACCAGCATCTGCATGGCCTGCCATCAGGCCGAGGGGCAGGGCATTCCGAAGGCCTTCCCGCCAGTGGCGAAGTCAGACTACCTCAATGCGGACCCCAAGCGCGCCATCGCGACAGTGCTGCATGGCCTTCAGGGCAAGGTCACGGTGAATGGCGAAACGTATGAGAGCATCATGCCACAGCTCGGTCTCAATGACGAGCAGGTCGCCAACGCGCTGACCTACGTTTTCAACAACTGGGGCAACAACGGCACCGAGGTTCTTCCCGCGATGGTCAAAGAAGTGCGCGCCACTGTCCCACCACCCGCCGCAGCTCCTGGAGCGCATTGAGCCATGAGACACGTGCTTTTGGCTCTCTTGCTTGTGCCAGGTGTCTTCTTTGCGAAGGCGCCTGAGCCACCGCCGGGCATGCTTTCCATCCCCGGTGGCAGCTACAAACCGCTGTATGCCAAAGAGACGAAGGCACGCTCAGTCGAATCGTTCTTCATCGACGTGACACAGGTCACCAATGCGCAGTTTCTCGACTTCGTGACGAAACACCCCAAGTGGCGGCGCTCACAGGTCAAAGCCAAACAAGCCGACAAAAATTACCTCTCCCACTGGGCCGGTGATCTCGATCTCGGCGATGCAAAACTCCGTGATGCGCCCGTAGTCCACGTTTCGTGGTTCGCTGCGAAGGCCTACTGCGAGTCGATGGGCAAACGCATGCCCACGCAGGACGAGTGGGAGTTCGTCGCACGCGCGGACGCCACACGGCTCGATGCCAGCAGCGACCAGGCTTTTTTGCGTCAGTTGCTCGAATGGTATTCCAAACCCGCTTCCAGTGCGCTGGAGGACGTTCACAGCGCGGCGAAAAACATCCACGGCCTGCGTGGTCTTCACGGCCTCGTGTGGGAATGGGTGCATGACTTCAATTCCACCATGGTCGTCGGCGACTCACGCGGCGACGGCTCGCTCGAACGCAAGCTCTTCTGTGGCGCAGGTTCGCTCCTCGCCGCCGATGTGAGCAACTACGCCGCCTTCATGCGCTACGCCTTCCGCTCCAGCCTCAAGGGCGACTACTGCGTCGGCAGTCTCGGCTTTCGCGGGGCGAAATCGGTGAAGGAAGCGCCGGCAGCGCCCGCCACACCTCAATTCACCACCATCTACGACCTGCCCGGCGAATGGCGCACGCAGGACGATCAGCCGCTCAAGCTCGATCAACTGCGCGGCAAGACCCGCATCATCACCATGGGCTTCACCGCCTGCAAATTCGCCTGTCCGCGCATCATCGACGACATGAAGCGCATCGAGCGGGAACTTGGAGCCGATGCGGACAAAGTGGGCCTCGTCTTCTTCTCTTTCGACACCGCCACCGACAAGCCCGCGAAGATGAAAGCCACCCTGACCGAGCATCAGCTCGCACCCAGCCGCTGGACCTTCGCCATCTCCAATGATGAAATCATCCGCCAGCTCGCTGTGGCACTGAACTTCAAATTTCAATCCGTCGAAGGCTTCTTCGCTCACTCCAATCTCATTGCCGTCCTCGATGCCGAGGGAAACATCGTCCACCGCGAGGAAGCGCTCGGTGCGGACATCGGCCCGACGGTGGATGCTGTGAGGAACTTGCTGGCAAAACGATGAGACTCAACAAGCCTGCCATCCCATGAGCTTCCCCGCCTGCAAACACAAGAAGCACAAGGCCAAAGGCCCGCGCAGAGACGGCCTTCTCTGGCTCGCGTCCGAGCCGTATCGCCTCTTCTTCGCCAGCGGCGCGCTGTGGAGCATCATCGGCGTGGCGTTGTGGCCGCTGTTCTATGCGCAGCAGCTCGGCTTCTACCCAAACTTCGTTCACGCGCGGCTCATGATCGAGGCCTTCGGCGGTGCGTTCGTCGTCGGTTTTCTCGGCACCGCTGGTCCCCGCATGGCCACGGCACCGAAACTCACACCGCTGGAGCTGTTCTGGCTCTTCGCGCTGCATCAGGCATGCGGGATCAGCCATCTCACGCTGCACCTGGCGTTGGGAGATGCTTTGTTCATCGCGCTGCTAGCTTCGCTGCTGCTTTGCCTCGTGATTCGCGTCGTCCGCTTTGGTAAAGAGGCCCCGCCGCCTCAGATGCTGCTCGCACTCACCGGACTGGCCTGCGGGATCGCCGGTGCGGCGCTGCAGCTTTCGCCAGCGACTTTGATGGACCTGCAACGCATGCGTTTGGCGAATCTGCTGCTCTATCAGGGCCTGCTTCTGCCGCCCGTGCTCGGCATCGGCTCGTTTGTGTTCCCACGCATGCTCGGCGGCGAATTCGGCGATCCCAAAACCGCCGCGCAAAGCAGATCGAAGCTGATTCGCTCCATCGTCGCCGCCGTGTTGCTCGTGGTCAGCTTTTTCTTCGAAGCGTTCGGCCAGGTCACTCTCGGCTATGCTTTGCGGGCCATCGTCGCGGCGGGGTATCTGCTCATTGAGGTGACATGGAAGACGCAGCAGACCGGATCGCTCACCACGGGTCTGTTTTGGGCGCTCATCCTCGGTTGGCTCGGCATTGTGCTCGCACCGTTTCATTATGTGCAGCACGTCAGCATCGAGCACCTGCTCTACATCGGCGGCTTTGGCATGCTGATGCTCGTGGTGGGCAGTCGCGTGCTGTTCGGCCACAGCGGCGACCTGGACGGCTTCTTCGTGAAATCCAAATGGGTGCGCTTTCTGGTCTTCCTCGGCGTTCTGGCCGCCACTACCCGCGCCACCCCAGCCTGGATGCCTTCGACAACGGTCTCGCATCACATCTACGCCTCGTGGACTTGGGGAGCGCTGGCGCTGTTCTGGTTGCTCTGGCACCGGCGACGGTTTGCAAAGCGGGATGAGGAGTAACCAAGATTGGCACATCCTTCGACATCAGTTGGCGGAGCGTTTTCGATCATTGGGCGTTTGTTCCACCATGAACATGCCCGTTTTGGATCTGGAAGCCTCGAAAGTGCCCGCGATGGGTTACGACGGTTTCGATGAACGCCCGTTTCTCGTCTTCTGGGAGATCACGCGTGCCTGCGCGTTGGCCTGCAAACACTGCCGGGCCGAAGCGCAATCGCATCGGCATCCCGATGAATTGAATCGCGAGGAGTCGAGTCGCCTCATCCGGCAACTGGCCGAGTTGAAGCCGCCGATGCTCATTCTCACCGGTGGTGATCCGTTGATGCGCACGGATGCGCTCGATCTCGTGCGCGAGGCGACTGAGGCAGGCCTGCATGTGGGACTCAGCCCATCGGCGACGGCGCGGCTGATTCACGCTGACTTTCATGAAATCAAAGCCGCAGGTGTGGAGCGCATTTCGCTGAGCCTGGATGGTGCCACGCGGGAAACACACGATGCCTTCCGTGGTGTCTCAGGCACCTTTGACCGCACCATTGCAGCGGTGCATCGCGCTCATGCGGCGGATTTGAGCGTTCAGATCAACACGACGCTCACGCGTGGCAATCTGCGCGAGTATGAAGCTTTCAAGAAGCTCATGTTTGAACTCAAACCCGCGATGTGGAGCGTCTTTCTGCTCGTGCCGACTGGTCGTGCGGGCATCGACGATCTGCCGGACCCGCAGGACATCGAGTTCATCTTCCGCGACATGGCCTCGCTCGTCGGCAAGGCTCCGTTTGCGGTCAAAACAACGGAAGGCCATCACTTCCGCCGCGTGGTGATCCAATCGCTCGGTGCCACGGCCGGCAAACATCGCCCTGGCATGCGCTCACCGCTCGGCATCCGCGATGGACGCGGCGTGATGTTCATCTCGCACACCGGCGTGGTCTCACCGAGCGGCTTTTTACCCTTCGACTGTGGCAACGTGCGCGAGGAGCACCCGGCGGAGATTTACCGGAATCATCCGCTGTTTGTGTCGCTGCGCGACAATGACGCCCTGGGTGGCAAATGCGGGCGCTGCGAGTTCCGCGCGGTTTGTGGCGGCTCCCGAGCGCGGGCTTATGGCATCACGGGTGATCCGTTCGCCGAAGATCCGGCGTGTGTTTATCAGCCGAAAGCACAGGCTACGGCATCTTGTACGGTGCCCGTTTGACCTCCTCGACGACGGGAACGTCTTTGTTCATGACATCGTAGGCGGCCTGGAGTCGCTTCACTTCGTCGGGATGTTGCGCGGCGACATCGACTTGCTCGCTGGGATCGTTCTGAAGATCAAAGAGCTGCATCTTCGCAGGTTCGACGCCGGTGGTGAGGCCAGGATGGGCATCGATGTTGTACTGCTCGAAGGGGGCGAGGATGGTGACGCCATCGGGCGTGCGTGGATCGAGCCACTTGCCGTCCGGTCCAGGTTTGAGCTTCATCTGGCTGGCGGGTAGGAGATGCAGCTTCCAGCGTGCGTCGCGGATGGTGGCGAGCTTGGAGTTTTGATGACCGAAGATGAACTCGTGCGCTGATTTCGCGTTGCTGGTGAGCAGCGGCAGGATGTTGCGGCCGTCGAGCACGCGATCATCGGGCAGCTTCGCGCCGGCGACGTGCAGCACGGTGGCAAAGAGGTCCATCATCACGCCGAGTTCGTGGCTGACATGGCCGGCGGGGATTTTGCCGGGCCAGCGGGCGATCATGGGCACGCGGTAGCCGCCTTCGTAGTTCGTGCCCTTCATGCCACGCAGTCCGCCGCAGCTTCCACCGAACCACGCGCCGTTGTCGCTGCTGAAAAGCACGAGCGTGTTGTCGTCGATGCCGTTTTGCTTCAACGCATCAAGCACCGCGCCCACGCTGTCGTCGAGATCGAGCAGGGCATCGCCGTAGAGGCCCGCGCCGCTTTTCTTGGCATTCTTCTCGGAGACGGCGAGCGGCTTGTGCGGCATCGCTTCGGCAAAGTAGAGGAAGAACGGCTTCTTGGCGTTGCGCCGGATGAAGTCGGTGGCGCGTTTGGCGTAGCGAGTGGTCAGCGTGGCCTGCACGACGGGATATTCCACCACCTCGGTGCCTTCGAGCACCTGCACAGGCCGCATGTCGTTCGAGTACGGGATGCCGTAGTACTCATCAAAGCCGCGCTCGGTGGGCAACGAGCCCGGTTTGTGGCCCAGGTGCCATTTGCCAACCATCCCCGTGGCATAACTGGCCGCTTTGAGCACCTGCGCCAGCGTGATCTCCGATTTTGGCATCGCCAGCGCATCAGCGGCGGCTCCACCGTCTGGCGCGGGGTTCTGCGTCATGCCGCAGCGGAAGGGATAACGCCCCGTCATCAATGACGCACGCGTTGGCGCACAAAATGGGGCCGGGCAGTTGAACTGCGTCAGCTTTGCTCCTTCCGCCGCCATCTGATCAATGCGCGGTGTTTTGAACTTCAGATGACCATAGCAGCCGAGATCGCCGTACCCGAGGTCATCCGCGAGGATGAGGACCACGTTCGGCTGCTTCGCCAAGGCGGAGAGCGAAGAGCAAAGGGCGAAGTGAAAAGCGATGAAAGTGGTGAAGGAATGCATGGAAGGAATGACTTACTTACAGATCTCTATAATATCCGACATTTCACGGCCTGTGGT
The DNA here is from genome assembly GCA_945882215.1 of Akkermansia muciniphila. Lineage (GTDB taxonomy): Bacteria > Verrucomicrobiota > Verrucomicrobiia > Verrucomicrobiales > Verrucomicrobiaceae > Prosthecobacter. The sequence continues at coordinate 16,664 of CAMCWM010000058.1, forward strand.
CGCACCGCCTAAATGTTGAAGGTAACTTTTGATGATCGAACTGAAACGCTTTGCTGCCAACGCATACCAAGGCCGCGTTTGTTCGAGCCACCAAAAGTACACGATCCGGTCTGGTCTCGTGCTTTGAATGGGATTTGATGCCAAGCATTGCCAGATGATCTTCATATCACTACGAGTGAACAAGAATGTGCTCGGAGTTGGATCATCCGGGCCAATCAACTCACCTTGGCAGTTGGTGATGAAGATTGATGGGTGGCCTGGCACACAACGAGGAAGCTCGCGCAACGCCATTTCTGAGATGGAATAGATCTCGGCCATGTCATTTGATTCCAGCTTTCTTTGGCCTCGGTGGTGGCGGCACGTAGTCCACGGACACGGGTTGGAATTCCTTCAGATCGGGCAGCGTGGTATGCACACCTTCGGCGGGTACGTTGAGTTTCGCGGTCCAGACGATGGCGTTGAGAATGCAACAGCGGAGATCTTCGTTGGTCCAGTTCTTGTAGAAATGCGGCATCACGATGCCGAAGCCGCGTCCACCATCGGCGCGCTCGACACACCACGCGACGGTTTCGATCTTCGGTGCTTCGGGTGGCAGCATGGACGTGGCAATGGCTGTGACGTTCGGCGCGAGCTTGTTCTCGCCTTTGCCGAAGTAGTTGTTGATGTAAGGCTCGTCGTGAAGCGTGAATTCTTTCCAGCCCCGTGTGATGGGATGCTGCGCTGCCGCTGGCGTGATGGTGGCGGCGTTGAAGATGCGGGCGAAGGATTCGTGATGCGGGCAGGAGCGGTTGGCGAAGTAACCGCCCAGCCAGTGCAGCAGCGGATGATCGCCGTCGGGTTTCACGTCTTCGCCGAGCAAACCCGTGGCATAATGCACGCAAACGATGCCGCAGCCGCGCTGCATCATCGCATCGAGATCCGCGAGATTCTGCTGCGGATTGGGGAGGCGTCCGACGGGAAACGTGTCACCGATGAAGACGACGGTTGCTGCGGCATCGCGCAAGGCCTGGTCCGGCCACGTCTCAACTACATCGGCCTTCACGCCGGGCACGTTGGTCATCGTTTCGATGCAATGCTTCATCACACGTCCGCCAGCGGCGACTTCATGCGAGCCGGGCGGATGCTTGCTGGGTCCGACGACGATGAGCACACGTGCTGGATCGGCGGCGAGGGCGGAAGTGAGACAAAACGCGAGGCAAATAAGATGGCGCATGTTCATGATGATTCGGGAAGTGTTGTGCTGCGATGCATGACGTTCACTCGTCCGCGCCCTTCTTCCTGCCCTTCGTCGCGCCGGGCAGTTTGCGGCCGGTGGCCGTCGCCCACTTGGTGTAGGCGTCGCTGAGTTCCTTCACGAGTTCCGGTTTGGTGCCGGCGAGGTCATGGAGTTCGGTGCGGTCGGTTTCGAGATCGTAAAGTTCCCATTTCACCGGTTTGGCGGCGGTGTCCCACACGAGTTTCCATTTCCCGTGACGCACGGCGCAGTTGCCGCTCCACTCCCAGCACAGCTCCGCGGGCGCGGTGCGTGTTTCACCACGCAAGACAGGCAGAAGACTGCTGCCTTCCAGCGGCTGCGCTTTTTCGCCATGGATTTCAGCGAGCGGTTTGGCACTGGCGACTTCGAGACAAGTGGGCAGCACGTCGATGATGTGGCCGATCTGGTTGGTCTTCGTTCCTGCCTTCACCTGTGCGGGCCAGCGCACGATGAAGGGCGTGCTGATGCCGCCTTCGTTCACCCAGCTTTTGTAGCGACGGAACGGCGTGTTCTGCGCCCAACCCCACGACGGACCGACAGCCGTGTAGGTGCTCACGATGCCGGGCTGCTGTGTGTCGTCGCGACCGCCGGGCTCCTCGGTGCAGCCACCGTTGTCGGAGAGGAACATGATCAGCGTGTTCTCCGCGATGCCGAGATCATCGAGCGTCTTCAGCAGGCGGCCGATGTTTTGATCCATGCGGTCCACCATCGCGGCGTAGGTCGCCATGCGTTGATCTTCCCAGTCCTGGTTTGTACCTTCCCACGCGTAAGCTTTGGAATCGGTGCCGGAGAGCGCGGGCATCGTGTCCCACAGGCCCATCGCCTTCTGCCGTGCGTAACGTGCCTCGCGCATAGCGTCCCAGCCAGCCTTGTATTTGCCGCGATACTTCGCGATGTCTTCCGGCGGCGCATGGAGCGGATAATGCGGGCAGGTGAAGGCGAGATGGAGGAAGAACGGCTTCGACTCAGCGGTGAAGCGCTTGATCGTAGTGATGGCGTGATCTGTGAAGGCGTCGGTGCTGTAGAAGCCGGGCGGGAACTGCGTGATGATCTCGTCGTTGTGGCCGAAGACGCGCACCTTGCCGCCCTTCGCATCTGGATCGGGCTGCGCGGGGTTGAAGAAATTGCAGCAGCCATCCATCAGGCCGTAATACTCGTCGAACCCGCGATCAAAGGGCCGTTGCGGTGCCTTGCTGCCGAGATGCCACTTCCCGCAGAGGGCGGTGCGATAGCCTGCCGCTCGCATCTGCTCACCCACAGTGGCAATGCCAGCGGGAATGCTGTTGCCGCTACCACGCGGATACATGCCAGAGAGCAACGACGCACGCGTCGTGGTGCATTTGGCATTGTTGTAAAACTGCGTGAAGCGCAGCCCTTCGTCCGCGAGCCGCTGCAGGTTCGGCGTGTGAATCTCGCCACCGTAGGGGCTGATGCAGGAGAAGCCCATGTCATCCGCCATCATGAGGATGATGTTGGGCCGCGACGCAGCCGCGGCGGCGGTGGGCCAGGTGAACGAGACAACGATGAGCGCAAACAGAGCGAGCAGGATCGGTTTCATGAATGCGCCTTTAACGACGCGGTCAGTTTGATCCGATCACAATATCTCGCGCGGCTTGGAGTCTGCGGCGAGGCTTCCGCTGCCTTAATCATCCCCACTTTTGCTTTTGGGTGAATCCGGATTGCGGGGCTCGTCGTGCTTGGGCAGCCATTGTTGCAGGCCCTCTTTGATTTTCGTGAACTCCAGCTTCGTGGCAAGATTGCTGCGCTCCAGAGGATCGTTGTCGTGGTCGTAAAGCTCCTCCGCACCATCGGCATAGCGGATGTAGCGCCAGCGGTCGGTGCGCAGGGCATGATTCTTGAAACCGTCAGTGGTGAGAGCCGAACGTTCCCACGCAGCCGAGGGATTCTTCAGCAGCGGGACGAGGCTTACGCCATCCAGCCCGGACTTCGCAGGCAGGCCGGCCAGTTCGACGAGTGTGGGGTAGAGATCCAGCAGACTGACGGGACGTGTCGAGGTCTGCTGCTTCGCGACGCCAGGTCCGGCAACGATGAACGGAATGTGTGTTGATCCTTCGCGGAGGCTGCCTTTGGACCAGTTGTTCTTCTCGCCAAACTCATAGCCGTTGTCGCCACAGATCACGACGATCGTGTTGTCACGATGCGGCCCCTTCTCCAAACCTTGCAGAATGCGGCCCACGCAATCGTCCGCATAACGTGAGGAGGCGAGATAGGCTGCGATCAGCTCTTTGCGCCGCGGGATCAACAGTGCCTCGGTCTTGTGTGGCTTCTCACGAACGCTTTCCGGCAGGCCTGCGGATTCATCTTTGGCGAGATCTGCGATGGTAACACGCTCGGGCGGAAAGAGATCGAAGTACTCCTTCGGCACATACCAGGGCGTGTGCGGTTTGACGATGCCGCAGGCGAGGAAGAACGGCTGCTGCGGTTTCGTCAGAAACTCCGCCGCCCATCCGGCCAGTTTCCAGTCCTCCATCTCCTCGCGGCTTTCGGGAAACGCACCCCACGCGTGTTTGCCGATGGCATTGAGCGGTGCATCCTTGGGCGGCACCGGATCGTGCTTTCTAGCTTTGCGATCACTCTCCACGGTCTCGTCCCAGATGCGTTTGCCCACGGCGGCGGCAATGGAGGAACTGAACACCTTTCCGGCACCGGCGAGCCGATAGCCATGCTCGCGAAAGTAAACGGGTAGAGCGGTGGCTTGCCGCAACAGATGATCTGGCGGCAGCGAGTCCTGTGAGTTGTCGTAAATGCCCGAAGTTGCAGGTCGCAAGCCGGAGAGAAAGGCCGTGCGCGAAGGATTACAGACCGGTGCCGCACAGTGGGCGTTGGAGAAAATCACACCGCTTCTGGCAAAGCGATCCAAGTTCGGTGTCACCGCCGCCGGTGCGAGATCGGTGCGGCCGGCAAAGGCGTTTTGATCATCGAGAATGATCAGTAACACATTGGGTTTCGTCACGGTGGCGGCCTGCGACACCCCAAGCGGAGCGAGCAGCATGAAGAGAATCAGCGAGAGAGGTTTCATGATGGATTTATGGCTGCGATGTCATCGCGTGAACGCCACCACTTCATCGGTGATGAGAAAATCCTCGCCCCAGAGCAGCGGCATGACTTCGTGGTTGTCGAAGGCCTTGCGATTGCTGCCCTGCATCAACTGGCCGGTGCGGTTGCCGCCGCCAGCGTGCGTCATCTCGTATTCATGCCGCGGCAGGCGGAAGACCGGCTTCAGGGTTTTGAGCGCGGCGGACATGGCCCGGTCTCCCTGAAACTGACCGAGCGACATGCGCACGTTGGGTTTGAAGCCTGCCGCCACGCCCTGGCGCAGCCATTCATCCGCAGGGACGTGATTTTCACCGCAGGTGATGAAGGTGATGCCTGCGAGCTTGAACAGGTAGCAGACCGTCTCTGAATCACGTTCCGGGTTCTCAGTGTTAGGCACGCCACAGCGTTCGGTGCCGACGCTGGTCGGTTCATTGCGCGACATCTGTGAGCCGAGCATCGTGAAGATCTCCAGCGGGCCAAACTTCTGCGGCTTGCCGTAGTCAGGCACGATGAGTTTGTCGGCTAGGTCTTTCCAGATCGTCTTGAGTTGCGCCGGACAGATCACCGGTTTGCCAGCGGCAGTCATGCGCTTCGCGAGTGAGTAGTCGGAGTGATCGTGGTGCCTGTGCGTGATGATATAGGCATCGACCAGCTTCGCGAGACGCTCACGCTGATCAGGCCGCCAGTAGAAGCCGCTGCCGTATTCATCGCGCGTCTCCGGCTCGCCACCGTTGTTGATCGGGCCTTGGGAAAACTCGACCGCCACGGTTCCGTGCGCTGTTTTGAAGACATAGGACGACGAGTAGAACTTGAAGGCATGCACGCCGCTCGTGACGACGGTGCGCTCGAGTTTGTCGAGCCCGATGTCCATGCGCTTGAGGTAAAACTCATGCACCGGTTTCAACTGCCGCTTGCTCAGAATCGTCCAGCCCTTCTGAACATGCACCGTGATGTGCTTATCGAGCGATGCGGTGATGGCAGCACGCTGTTCGCCAAATTCCCAGCGCGGTGGATAGGCATCCATCGCGTTTCCGATTTCATTCAGCGACATCGAGTCCGAGACCGGCACGGTTTGTGCAAAGAGCGAAGAACCGAGCGCAAAGAAGATGACAGGCAGGCGCATGACGAATCAGAGGTTGAACAATGCCTTGGCGTTGCCGCCGAGGATCTTTGCCTCGGTGGTCGCAGGGAGTTTGAGTGAGCGCAGCGGATCAAGAATGGCTTGCGGTTCCACCCACGGGTGATCGCTGGAGAAAAGCAGCTTGTCTTCGCTGCTGAAATCGAGCGCGAATCGCATGGCCTCGGGCAACGGCGAGACGATGTCCATGTAGATGCTGCGCAGATACTCGCTGGGTTTGCGCTGGAGGTTTTGTGGGCCGCGTTTGAGCACATGGAGTTGGTGATCCATGCGCCCGCAGATGTAGGGCAGGGTGCCGCCGAGATGAGGGCAGACGAGCTTCAGTTTGGGATGCTTGTCCAGCAGGCCGCTGGCGATAATGCGCGCCATGGCAATGGTGTTTTCAAACATGTTTCCGAGCGTGCTGGTAAGTTCGTAGCCCTTCACCTGCTCCGTCGTCATCGGTTTGGCCGGATGTAGCAAAATGGGCACGCCAAGTTCCTCCGCGCGTGCATAAAGCCAGTGAAACTGCGGTTCGTCACACCATGCTCCGGCGAGATTCGTGTAAAGCAGGATGCCCTTGAAGCCGAGTTGCTTCACGCAGCGGTCCAGTTCCTCACTCGCGGCCTTTTCATCCTGCATGGGCAGCACGCAGAGGCCGCGAAAGCGCGTGGGATGCCTCGCGATTACGCTGGCGAGCGAATCGTGGATCAATCGCGCCGCAGCCGCGCCATCCTTACCGAACCACTCGGGTCCGGGATCGTTCGTGCTCAACATCGTGATGTCGATGCCGCTGGCGTCCATCGCAGCGAGCTTCGCGTCCACATCGAGATAGAACGGCGGCACCTTGCGCAGCCAGTCGCCCATTTTCAGATACGTCGTGCCGTCCTTATCATACACAAGCGGCTCGGTCTTGCGTTTGCGCATCATGTCGAGCACCTCGGGAAAGAAAAGATGGCTCTGACAATCGACGATGAATGGCTTCGCGGACGTTTGAGCCGACGCTTGCAGTGCGGTGGCGAGTCCGGCGGCTTTGAAGAAATTGCGGCGTGAGGTGCTCATGGTTTGGAAAGAAGCTGCGTGATCGGTGAAGCGGTCGTTTCACCGGTATTCTCGAAGCCGGGCGGGTTTTTGCCGCCGTGGTACTCGATGCGCGATTTCACGCAATCACCCCACGCGGTGCGGATGAGCTTCAAGTTCTCGATTTTGTCCTCCGCCCGCACACCGACCTCGGAACGGTAAATGGCACAGTCCTCGACCGTGACCCGTGCATCACCGCGCCCGCCGGGACCCCGCGCACGGATGGCGATCTCGTTGTCGTCGAAAACGCAGTTGGTGACCGTGGCATCAATGTGCTCCTTCAAATTGAGCGCGGCACGGTTTTGAATCTGCGACGGCTGGCTCCAGCCGTGCATGTAGCAGTTGCGGATGATGAGCTTGTTGCGCTCACCATCGGGCATCGTTTTCGAGTCGAAAGCGTTCTCACCCGGACTCTGCCCTGCTTTGAATCCTGGCGCATCCGCCTCCAGCGGCCCGGCCCAGAGATGACAATGCTCAATCGTGAGGCTGCCGCGTGATTTGCGATCTGGATCAAACTGCACGCAGTCGCCCGAGATGTGAGAGATGTCGCAGTTGCGGATCGTCACATCGCCCCAACGGCCCGTGATGCCATGCGCGTCGTGCTGCGCCTCGAAGGTGCCGTTTAACAGGCGATGGATGCGGCAGTTCTCAATGACAACACGCGTGCCGAACACACCGACGCCGTTGCCGGTGCTGTTGAAGATTTCACAGTTCCGTAAAGTGACATCGTCAGCGGTGATCTTGACGATGTTGCCGCCTTTCCCCTGCGCATCGACACGGAAGTTCTCATACAGCCCCGGCTTGGTGATCTCCAGCCGATTCACGAGTTTCGGATTTTCAAGAGTGCCGACTTTCCCACTCGTTCCGGCAAGCGGAGCGGCATTGGCCAGCGAAACGGTCAGGGAAAGCGCGAGGATGATTTTCATGCCGCTTCCTTCAACGAAGCCCCGGGCCACGACGTTGCCAGAAAGACTGCGGTTACCAATACTTCGGCCAGCGGGCCTCTCGGGTGACGTTGTGGAAGATCAGCGCCACGAGGACGAGGATCACCGCGCCCGCGAGCGTCGGTAACAGCGCGAAATCCCACGCGGGCTTCATTAGAAACACGATCACCGGATTCGAGCCTGCCGGTGGATGCACAGTGCGCGTGATCATCATCACAGCGATGGCACTGCCGACCGCGAGCGCCACGCTCCACCAGTGCGGACCGCACAGATGCACAAACACCAGCCCGATGAGCGTGCTGAAAAAATGCCCCAGCACGACATTCCTCGGCTGGCTGAACGGCACGTCAGGATAGCCAAAGACGAGCACACAGCTCGCGCCAAACGATCCGAGCACGAGCGCGACGTGCAAACTCTGTGCCAGCAATGCGATCACCGCGATGGCTAGAAAGCCACCGACAAAGGCAAGCGCGACAGCTTTGCCCGCCGCACGCGGAGGAAGGGCGGCAGAATCGCCACGGAATTTGGTGAGGAGGTTCATGAGATCTTTTGAAAGGTGATCAGCGAAGCGGCAGCCCATGCTGCTGCCAGAACGAGGCCAGTGCGGCGTGCGAGCCGTGGAAGACGTTGCGCTCGGTCGGGCGGTCGAGATTGCCAAAGTAGGGCGCGAAGCGGTAGCGGCCGTGGTTGTACACTTTGGGCCGTGAGCGACCACCTTGCCAATCGACGCCGCCGTATTGCCACAGAGTCCAGTTGGACCACACGTCGTATTGTTTGAGCAGACCGTTCGGATTGCCCGGCGCGGGATACACCGGCCCTGCGCCGCTGTCGTGCGCATACAAGGCCAGCCAGTAAGGCATGCGGCGCAGTTTGGCCTTCGTGGCGGCATCGGCTCCGCTGAGTGTTTGCTTGAGTTGCGTGCTGTTTTCCAGATACGCGACCGGAACGACGCCCGTGCGTGCTTCCACGCGATCCATGAAGCGCAGAATGGCCGAGAGCGGCAGATTGCCGTCGAAGTCGCCGCAGAGCAGCAGCGCCGGTGCATTCCAGGACCGACTGCGGGCCAGAGCCATGGCTCGGTTCACGAATTGATCCGCCTGCGCCACCGCATCCACATGCCGCTGCACTCGATAATAGACACCGGGCAGCATTCCCGCCCGATCTGCGGAGGAGAGGAAGCTCGCGCATTTCTCATCGAGATTCCCGCCTTTGCCCGCACGGGCGATCAGGCCGCTCGCACCATTCGCCCGCAATGCCGAGACATCATGCTCCGAATAGCTGCGTCCTTCACGCTGCCGCTCCTTCGGATCATACGCCGACACATTGATGATCTGCGGCATGCCTCCCGAAGACGGCGGCAAACTGCCTGGAGTGCTTCCGGGCTGTGTGGAGCAACTGGCGAGGAGGCAGAGGAGCGGGGCGATGATCAGGCGATGCATGGTACGGCCATCAAAACCCCGTTCGCGTCGGCTTGCCGCCGTTTTTTGAAGCAAGTTCGATCCAGTCAATCTCGACTGGTATCTCCTGCATCGGCAAATAAAGGCGCACGATGCCGAGCGGACCTTCAGCAGGCAGCTCGACGGAGATTTCTTCCCAATCGCCGCCTTGAAGCGTGAAGACGGCTCGCTGCTGTTTGCTCCCGACACCGCCGGGGAGCCAGTCAAAGTGGCTGGAGCCAGCTTTGGCTTTGATGCGGAAGGTCGCCGTCGTAGGACCGCTGTGCTTGCTCGCAGAGAAGCCGAGAAAGCATTCCGAGCCGATGCTCGTGAGCCGCAAAATGCCCTCTTTGACCGCCGCTTGGCAATCGCGGGCCTTCCAACCTTGCAGCGCCGGGATGGCATCATCTTTGCCTTTCGCTGGCGCTTTGGCTTTGCCTTTCGGCTGCTGCTTGCCTTCGAGTTCGGGGCGATACTTCGCCGGATCGAACGCCGGATTCGGCACCGGAACGACCGCCTTCGTGTCGGTGAGGAAGCCTTCGATCAAAGCATCGAGTTCTACCACCAACTCGGGCTTCTGTGCGGCGAGGTTGTTTTTCTCGCCGAGGTCCTCGCGAAGATTGAAGAGCAGGTGACGATGTGCGCCTTTCTCGCCGCCGTGGAAGATGCGTATGAGCTTCCAGTCATCGCGATGCACCGAAACGGCCGGTGGCAGCCAGTCCGGCACGCCGGGATTGTGCGGGAAGTATTGGAAGACCGCTTTGCCAGCCAGCGCATCGCCTTTCAGCGCAGGAAGGATGCTGTGACCATCGAATCGCTGCCCTTCGGCCGGTTTGAGAGCGAGAGCTTCGAGCAGCGTGGGATAATAATCTTCGCTCTGGATGATCGCATCACTTCGACTCCCCGGCGCAGCCATTCCTGGCCAAACAACCACGCAGGGCACGCGCGTGCCGCCTTCAAACATCGTCGCCTTGCCACCGCGCAGCGGGCGGTTGCTGGTGGGCGTGGTGCCATCGACTTCGTTATACATATTGCCACCGTTGTCGGCGGTGAAGATGATGATCGTGTTATCGGCCAGCTTCAGTCGGTCGAGACCGTCGAGCAGCGTGCCGATGGCGTCGTCCATGCTTTGGATCATCGCCGCGTAGGTGGGGCTGCGCTGCGCGTCCTTCGGGTCGATGCGGCCGCGATGCGTCTCGATATTCGCCTTCTTCGCGTCAAAGGGCGCATGCACGCTGAACATCCAGTAGTTCAGGTAGAACGGCTTCCCTTGGTGCTGATCCATCCACG
>CAMCWM010000059.1 GCA_945882215.1 Akkermansia muciniphila
AAAAGAGCCGCATGCACCTGCGCCACGGAGGCGGCGGCGAGCGGTTCGTCGTCGAATTGAGCAAAGAGCTCGTCAATGGGATGCCCGAGTTCCTTTTCAATCGTGGCTCGTGCCAAAGCGGCGGCGTCGGACGGCACGTTGGATTGCAGTTGGGAAAGCTCCTCGGTCAATTCAGGGCCCAGCAAGTCCGCGCGTGTGCTGAGCATCTGCCCCAGCTTGATGAAGGTGGTGCCCAGCTCCGTCAGCGCCATTCGCGCCCGTGCCGCCTGCGTCACGCCCTCGGTGAGCGACTGGCCTTCCGCATTCTTGAGGCGATCCTGCAGCCAGGCGTATTTAAAACCACCGAACAAGTCGGCCAGGCCATACTTGCCCAGCACAATGGCGATCTCCGCGATGCGTTTCGCATGACGTTCGAGTCGGGACAGGGCGTCAATTTTCATTCGACCCCATACTCCGCAAGCTTGAGGCGGCTGACAATGAGGAATGCTGACCGCGTGTTGAGGAGGCGATTTTCAGGGCGCTTCAAAACGTGGGCACCCGCCACGGCCAGGACGGTCAGCTCTTTTTAATCTTCGGTTTGGAGGGTGTGCTGTTGTTGCCAGCCTTGCGGGAACGCTCGGATTTCATCGGGATGGGAGCGAGCCGAATGGAATCAACCTGAACGATCCGTGGCGCGGAGACGTTCGCGACACGCTGTTCGATTTCGATTCCACCTCCAGGGGCGCTTGCTGCGGGCGGGCCTGCCGGTGTATCACGCTGCGAGGAAATCTTTGCCTGCAACCCGGCGAGTTCACTCCGGGCGGCTTCGATCTTGCGGGTCACATCCTCGTGTTGAGCCGCGAGTTCCGATGTGACTGCGCTGGCTTTGCTTTTGGCTGCCGCGATCTGCAGCCCGCCTTGCTCGGCATTGGCCTGTGTGTCACGAAGACGTTGCTCGACGGCGGCAAGGCGCTGCCTGGCATCAGCAAGCTGCTGTTTGGTGTCGGCAAGCTCCTGGCACTGTTGTTCGATTTCCGCGCGTCGCGCCTTGGTTTCCTCCAGACGCCGGGTTTCGGCGGCAAGTTCGGCGCTGCGGGCGGCGAGATCTTTTTCACGGGCGGCCAGGTCGGCCTGCGCACGGTGCAGCGAGCCTTCGACCGCGGCGTTGCTCTGCTCCAGGGTCATGAGCAGAGATTCGAGGTCTTTGACCGCCGCCTCGTCACGCTGCAGCTTCGCACCGAGCGCGGTGCTCGCGGCGTTGAGCGTGGCGTGCCTGGCCTCCTCCTCCTGGATGCGCTTCTCATGCTCGATGATCTGCTGGCGCAGGGAGTTCAGCACAGCCTCATCCTGCTCACATTCATCACGCACTTGCTTGAGACGCTCGCCTGCTTGTTCCCTTTGGACTCCGAGATCCGCGATCTCCTGCCGCGCGGCGGCAGTCTCGGCGGCAAGCTGGCGCAGCAGCAGCGTTTTTTCCTGATGCTGGTCTGTCAGGAGCTGCATGGCCGCAGATTGCTGCTCATGCTGGCTGGAGAGCGTCTTGACGGCCTCAAGCCATTCGCGATGCGCGGCTTCAGCCTCCTGCACAGCCGTTCGCAGCGGGGAAAGCTTTTCTTCCTCAGCGCGGAGTGACTCGATGCGGGCGAGGTGCAGGGCGCGCTCTTTCTCAGCACGCTTCTCCCAGTCACGCAGCTCTTTCTCGACGGCATCCACCTCGGCTTTCAAGCGCGCTTTCTCCGCCTCCAGCCGGGCGATCATTTCCTCATCCACGGCGGCAGGAGATGGAGCGGCGGGCGTGCTCTTGGGCGCGGGAGAGTCCTGTGTCGCAGCAGGTGTTTGCAGATCCTCCTCCAGATCAAGCCGGGCGATCAGCGGGCCAAAAGCAAGGCTGTCGCCGTGGAGAAGGGTGCAACTGAGCTTCCTCTCCCCATTGACGAAAGTACCGGCATCAGACTTCAAGTCGAAGACCTGGATGCTGCCATCCGCGTTCTGCATCAACTCGGCGTGATGCATGGAGATCCGTTCGTCATCCACCAGGACGTCATTGTCCTCGGCACGACCGATGGTGATGTGTTCCGTGAGGGGAACCACCACTTCCTGTCCGTCTTCGAGCACAAAGGTGAGTTTTGCCATGTGAGTGCTTTTTTACCGCTGAAACCACGCCAGCAATGACGATTACGCGCGTGGAATCAATCAGGCTTTTGTTCAGTGACTTAAATTGATGCTTAAAAGTTCGTGAGTGTTCTGCCGGGGGCGCGGAAGCCTCACTCAGCCTTCTTCTTCACGCGGTCGAGGGCCGACTCGTAATTTTTGAGCTCGGTCTGGGCGAGATCCGCCTGCTGGCGCAGGCTGCTGCGCTGGCGCTCGGCCTCGGTGATGTCGGTGCGCAGCTCGGTAAGTTTGCGCTCCATGTCGGCGAGTCTTTCGCGCCGCTTTTCCTCCTCGGCCTGGGAAGTCTCGATGTTGCGCAGCAAGGCGTGGTGACGCTCCTCCTCCTGGCGGATTTTGGCCTCAAGGTGCCGGCTCTGCTCGCGCATCATGGCATCGGCGGCGGGGCTGGAGCGCGGGTGCGTTTCATGGCGGGCGCGTTCAAGGCGCAGTTGCTCGAGCCGGGTCTCCTCACGCTGGACACTCTCACGCAAGTGTGTGAGGCGCGACCGCAGCGTCGTCTCCTGCGCGGTACCGGGGAGCAGCACACCGCTGGTGGCCGTGCGAGGCCGCTCGGATTTCACCGGCGCGGACGGAAGCGCGTTGCGCCGGGAAGCTTCGGGCGCGCCGGGACGCGCCTGCGTGCGGGCGGTGGTGATGAGATCGAGAAGCCCGGATTTTTCTCTCTCAATCTCGTGCCAGAGCTCGCGTGCCTCGGGAGAATCCTGCGGCAGCGTGGCGAGGCGGGCGTAGAGCTGGTCCATGGCCTCCTTCCACTCGCGCAACGGAGTGAGCTTCGAGACAATATCCGTCAGGTCACGGCGGGACGCCTCGATATTGGCGTTGATCTGCTGCTCCTGCGCGGCGTGCTCTTTTTCCGCCTCAGCAGCGAGCTGGCGGACCTCCTCAAAACGCGCGCGTTCGCTGCGCTCGGCGGCGGAGAGCTTGGAGAGTTCCGCACGCAGGTCTTTCTCGCGTGCATGCAAGACCTCGATGCGCCCCTTCGAGGCGCCTTCCTCACCTTCAAGATCTTTGATGGAGGACTTCAAACCGGCGATCTGCGTCTCTCCGGCCGAGATGGCGGCCCGCACCTCCCCGAGCTGCTTCTCGGCATCCGAAAGCTGCTGCCTCACCCCGGCGAGCTTTTGTTCGGTGCCGGCTAGATCCTGACATTGCTGCTCGATTTCAGCCCGGCGCGTCTTCGTTTCCTCCAGACGCTGCGTTTCCTGGGCAAGCGCGGCGCTGCGGGAGGCAAGATCTGTTTCGCATGTGGCGAGCTCGCCCTGAACGCGATGAAGGGATTCCTCCGTGCGCTGCCGGATGGCGAGGGCCTCTTCCGTGGCAGTGGAGGCCTGCTGGCGGGCCAGCTGCAGCTCCGTGATGCGGGACTCCAGATCTTTGAGCAAAGCCTCGGCGCGCTGCTGCTCTTGAATGAGTGTGGCAATGGCGGCGACAAGCGCGGCCTGGTTTGCCTCAGATTCTCGGCAGCGGGCAAGAGCCTGAACCAGCCGCTCCTCCGTGCCGGCGAGTTCCTTGATGTGCGCTTCGATCTGGGCGCGGCGCTGGGAAAGCTGGTCGAGCTTTTTCTCCGCCACTTTCACCTGATCCTCACGCGCTTCAGCGAGTTCCCTGCCTTCCTGGCAGCGCCCTTCGAGCTCGGTGAGCTGGTGACGCAAACCATCCAGAACGGTCTCGTCACGCATGCACTCGGCGCGGATTTGCTGGAGATGGGCAAGCGTCTGGTCCCTGTGCGAGGCGAGAGTTTCGATCTCACGTCTGGCAGCGGCCTCATCATCAGCGAGAAGCTGCAAATCAGCGGCTTTCTGATCATGCTGGACCGCAAGGCGTTGCAACGCGTCGATTCTCTCATCGTGCTGGACGGAAAGTGAGTGGATGGCCTTGAGCCACTGTTCGTGCGCCGCTTCGGCCTGCACCACCGCGGCCTTCATGGGGACAAGGCGTTCTTCGGCAGAACGCAGGGTCTCCACGCGGCTGTTATGCATGTTGCGTTCTTTTTCAGCACGCTGCTGCCAGTCGCCAAACTCTTTCTGCGCGGTGGCAATCTCGGCCTGCAGCCGCGCTTTGGTCTCCTCCAGCACGCCGCGCTCCTCTTCGGAATGTTTCCGCCAGTCGCGCAGTTCCACCTGCACGGCATCCACCTCGGCCTGCAGCCGCGCTTTCGTCTCCTCCAGCATCTTGGCGGCTTCCTGCTGCTCGGCCTGCCGCCGCGCCATGATCTCTTCAGCAGGAAGGGCGGTCGGTTGATCCGCTGCAAAGTCTCTGCCAGCCCCCTTGCCCTTTTTGCGAGCTCCGATCTTGCCGCCTTTCACCAATTTGTTGGGCGCGGGCGGAGGCTTGGCACCATTGCCGTTGGGGCCGTGCTCTTCAAGGTCGAGAACGGCCGTCAGCGGTCCGAAGGACAGCCGGTCACCATGACTGATGGTGTGGCTGCGCACGCGCTCACCATTGACGAAAGTGCCGGCGGTGGAGTTTGAATCGAAGACCTGGATGCTGCCGTCCGCGTTGAGCACCAGCTCAGCATGGCGCTTCGAGATGCGGTCATCATCGACGACCACATCATTGTCTTCCGCCCGGCCAAGGGTGACACGCTCTGCGAGAGGAACCACGATTTCCTGGCCATCTTCGAGAACAAAAGTGAGTTTTGCCATGTGCGCGTATTAGGATACTGGCTGTGGGAGAAGCACATCAAAGTCGATTTCGCGGGCCGAATCAATCACGCATTTGTTCTGTAGCTGTCACCTCGCGTCATGACGAAATGCCTTTCCTAAGTCTTGTGCTCAAATCAGAAGCAGGCAGGATGGCATCACCCTCATGCACACCGAAGCTGAAGCCCGTCTCTCCAAATGCTGTCCCGTCATGCGCCGCCTGATCAAGGCTCACGGACCTTGCGAACTCACGCCGCAGAAACGCTCGCCCTACGAGGCGCTGGTCAGCGCCGTGGCGCACCAGCAACTCCATGCCAACGCCGCCGAGGCCATCCTGCGCCGCTTCAAGGCACTGTTTCCGAAAACACGCTTCCCCAAGCCGGAACAAGTGCTCGGCACGGACGATGCCGTGCTGCGCGGTTGTGGCTTCTCCATGGGTAAACTGCTCGCCATCCGCGACATCGCCGCCAAAACACTCAGCGGCCAGATTCCGACGCGCGCAACGGCATTGAAGCTCAAGGATGAGGAACTGATCGCCCGCCTCGTCGAGGTGCGCGGCGTGGGCCGCTGGACGGTCGAGATGCTGCTCATCTTCACCCTCGGCAGGCCGGATGTGTTTCCCAGCGATGACTATGGCGTGCGCAACGGCTGGCGCATCGCCAAGAAGCTCGATGAGATGCCCAAGCCAAAGGAATTCCGCCTGCTGGCCGAGCGCTGGCAGCCGCACCGCACACTGGCCGCGTGGTATCTGTGGCGTGCGGTGGATGCGGGGAAGAAATGACGAAACCAGAGCCGGGCAGAGCGAGACAGACAGCCGCAGGCTGCCTCGATGGGTGAGCGAAGCGAATCAATAAGGAATGCCGAATGGATGACCAATCCCCTCCACGTTGGATCATGGGACTTCCATTCGGCATTCGACATTCCGACTTCGTCATTCCGCCCCGCTCTTAAACCTCTCGCATTTGCCGTCAGCCTACCTTAAGGGGCGGCCATGCCTTTTAAAGCCCTCGGTCTCGACCCACACATCCTCCAAGCCATCCAAGAAGCCGGTTACACGGAACCCACGCCGATCCAGTCGGCGGCCATTCCAGTGGTCATCGCGGGCGGGGACGTGATCGGCATCGCGCAGACCGGCACCGGCAAGACCGCCGCCTTCACGCTGCCGATTCTCACACGCCTGACGGCGCATCCGGTGCCGCAGGGCCAGCGCCGCCGCACCCGTGTGCTCGTGCTCGCTCCCACGCGTGAACTCGTGGCGCAGATCGAGGAAAACGTGCTCGCTTACGCCCGACATCTGCCGCTGAAAATTGCGAAGGTGTACGGCGGTGTCGGCGAAAAGCCGCAAAAAGACGCCCTGCGTGCCGGCAGCGACATCGTCATCGCCTGTCCGGGTCGTTTGCTGGATTTGATGGGCCAGCGCTGCGCTGATTTTTCCCAGCTTGAGTATCTCGTGCTCGATGAGGCCGACCGCATGCTCGACATGGGCTTCCTGCCAGACATCCGCCGCATCCTCAACCAACTGCCGAAAAAGCGCCAGACGCTGATGTTCTCCGCCACGCTGTCGAAGGAGATCGAAAGCCTCACGCATGAGTTCCAGCACGCCCCGAAGATCGTGCAGATCGGCAAACGCTCGAATCCTGCGGAGACGGTGACCCAGCTCGTTTATGAGGTGCCGAAACACCTCAAGATGGCGCTTCTTGCGCATCTGCTCGAAGACGAAAAAATGCAGATGGTGCTCGTCTTCAGCCGCACGAAGCATGGCGCGGACAAGATCGCCAAGAAGCTTGAACAAGGTGGTGTCACATGCGCCACGCTGCATGCCAACCGCTCGCAAAACCAGCGCCTGCGAGCGCTGGACGATTTCAAATCCGGCAAAGTGCGCGTGCTTGTGGCCACAGACATCGCCGCTCGCGGCATCGACGTGGACGGCATCTCGCACGTCGTGAACTTCGACTTCCCGCACATCGTCGAGGATTACGTCCACCGCATCGGACGCACTGGCCGCGCCCAGGCCATCGGCGACGCGATCAGCTTTGTCTCACCGGATGAAACCCCCGACGTGCGGAAACTGGAGCGCTTCATCAATCGCGGTCTCGTGCGCAAAAAGGCGGAGGGCTTCAACTACAACATGACCGTCCCCTTCGTTCCCGATGACCGTCCCGAACGCCGCAATCAGCGTCCGTTTCAGCAGCAGCAACGTCGCCCGCAAGGCCAGGGCGGCCCGCGTCAGGGTGGCAGCCCCTCGGGTCAAGGTGGCGGACGCTCAGAAGGCCAGCGCCGTGACAACAGACGCCCATCCTCCGGCCAGTCTGCTCCCAGACCGCAAGGCCAGCCCCAGCGTGAGGCGCAGTCCCCCTCCGGTGCGCGTACTTTGTGGAACCGGCTCACCGGCAAAAAGTAGTCCCGTTGCGCCGCATCTGGAGCAGCTTGTGATGAACGCCAGACTGGTTTTCAGCACCTAATCAGTCATCATGGCCGCATGACCACCATCCCTGTTTTGATGAACGATGACTTCGCCGCCCTGCTGCGGGTGGGAGAGCGTTCGCCGCCTGCCGCCGCTTTGGAATTGATGGCACTGGAGTTATACCGGCGTGGTGTGGTGTCAGGAGGCAAGGCCCCGGGTGGCTTGGCCCCAGCAAACAGGAATTCATTCAACACGCCTCGCGCCTCGGCATTCCCGCCGTCCAGATGAGCGCGGATGAATGGGAAACCGAAGCCAGACTAGGCGCCAGTCTGTGAGCACCGCTCCGGTCATCTGCAATTCCAGCCCGCTCATCGCGCTTCAGCAGATCGGGCATCTTCATTTGCTCGACGCTTTGTTTGGTGAGATCTGGGTGCCCCCGGCGGTGGTCAACCGACGGCTCAACCCAACGAGGACGATTCCCAACCACTGCAAACTCTTCTCTTCTCAAGCTACCTGCGGCGGCGGAACTGGCAGGTAATGCTGCTGAGGAGGAGCAGGAGGGCGCGGGAGGGTTCAGGAACGGCTGCGGTGTAGGCTTCGAGATTGTCGATGCCGTGCAGGGCGTCGTCCGTGCTGGTGAGGGTGAAGGAGGTGAGCGAGGTGTCGGAGATGAAGCCGCGGAAGCCGTTCACATTGGAGGTGGGCAGGGTGTAACTGGTGGCGGGGGAGCCGTCGAGGGAGACAAGAACGGTGGGGCCGACGAGATTGGTGCCGTCAGGATGCACGTCGAAGCCAAACGCAGTGATGGGCGAGGCAAAGGTGAAGGTGGCGTCGTTGGTGGCGTCGAGAAAGAGGCGCAGGTAACCGCTGCCGTCGATGGCGTTGACGGGATTGCCGTTGGGGAAGAAGCCGTAGGCTTCGCCAGTGATGACGTAGGAACCACGGTTGAGGGCGGCTGCGGTGTAGGTGCCGGAATTCATGTCGTCCACGATGTCGCCCACACCGCCGCCTGCGGCCGCTTCCCAGGAGGCGCGGTCGGAGTAGAAGACGACGGCGGCTTGAAGTGAGGCGGATCCGAAGGTCAGCAGGAGGAAGGTCGCCAGGAGCTTGCTATGTTTCATAGTCGATGCTGTGATTATGATTGCTTGGAAAGCTCCCGACCGAGGCCTGACTGTCAACGCAGGCGGGTTAAGGGAAGGCTTAGGCGAAGCGAACATCTCCAAGACCTGCTGCTGAGGTCGTTGTTGCGCTGTGGCTCGACGGGTATGTCTGGAGGCAGGGCGGCCGATCAGCCCGGAGCTGGATGTACCAGCGATTTCTTCAGGCGGTTCTTGGGCGTGTGGGTTTCCAGTGGCTCGGTGAGAGATTGGGTATCGCCTGCCGGGACGGAGGGATGTGCGATCTCGAGGGCGGTGCAGCGCTTCTGCCAGGCGGCGGTGAGTTTGCGGACGAGGGTCTCCATCTGATAGACTTCCTCCCCGTGCACGAGCAGGAGGGGGATGCCGGTGGCCAGGAGGACATCGTTCACCAGCGTCCGGTCACGCAGTTTGCTCGTGAGCTTGTCCTCGTTTTCATCTTCGAATTCGATGGCGAGCATGGGCTGCCAGTCCTCCTTGCGGTAGATGAGGAAGTCGATGTGCCGCTGGCAGATCTTGTGGAAGCCGGAGAGGTTTTCGTGGTGGAGGACGTCCGTGAGGCGCGGTTTGCACTGGATGTGGCAGCGCTGGTAGGAGAGGTTTTCCAAGCACGCGTGAAAAAGCGACTCGGCCGGGGTGAGCAGGGGGTGGGGAGGGAAATCGGGCGCCGAAGAAGGAGGCTGCATGATGGATTTGTTATGGAAATTATAAGACAATTCAACTGCACAAAGATTCAAAGACGTCCCGAGGCAGGAAAGGGTTCCGCTCAAGAATCGCATACGTTCTCTTGAACAGTTCCGAGGCATGAGGCATGGGTTGGTTCTGATGCCCGCCTCTGCCTCCAGTTCTGCCACCACCCCGCTCGTGGACTGGCTTTTCCTCGATCTGAACAGCTTTTTCGCCAGCGTGGAGCAGCAGTTGCACCCGGAACTACGGGGCAAACCGGTGGCGGTGGTGCCGGTGATGACGGATTCGACGTGCGCCATCGCGGCGAGCCATGAGGCGAAGAAGTTTGGCATCAAGACGGGAACGAACATCGGCGAGGCAAGGCGTCTCTGTCCGGAACTCGAACTGGTCGAGGCCAGTCATGGTGTGTATGTGGAATTTCACCATGAGATCCTCAAGGAGATCGACCGGCATTTTCCGGTGCATATGATCTGCTCCATCGACGAAATGGCCTGCAAGTTGGACGCACCGCGCCGACCGCTGCCTGCGGCGGTGGATCTGGCGAAACGCATCAAGCGCGGGCTGCGCGAACGCGTGGGCGAATGCATCACCTGCTCCATCGGTCTGGCACCGAATCGCTTTCTGGCAAAGGTGGCTTCCGACATGCAGAAACCAGACGGCTTGGTGGTTCTGTTGCCGGAAGAACTGCCGGGAAGGCTGCTGGAACTGGAATTGCGCGATCTGTGCGGCATTGGCCGCCGCATGGAACCACGGCTGCATGCCTGCGGCATCCGCACGATGGCAGACTTGTGGCAGGCGGAGCGTGAGACGCTGCATCGTGCCTGGGGTGGTGTGTGCGGAGATCGCTTCTGGCATGCGCTGCATGGCGGTGCCTCGGAGGATGATCCGCCGGCGCAGCATCGCACGCTGGGACACAGCCATGTGCTGGCCCCGGAGCTGCGCACACCGCCGCAGGCAGGCGTCGTGGCGCGGCGTTTGTTGCTCAAGGCCGCCAGCCGGTTACGCCGCATGCACTACCGCGCCACCCATTTGCATCTGAGCGTGCGGACGGAGGACGGGCCGCGCTGCGAGGCGCAGACGAAGTTTGATCCGGTGTGCGACAGCATCGTGCTGGCCCGTGTTTTGGCCGAACTGTGGCAGACCGTGATGAAGCAGGCGCGCTGGCAGCGGGTGAAGAAAGTTTCCGTGACCCTGATGGGCCTGGAGGCGGAATCCCAGCCGCAGCAGCTCGAACTCTTCGTCTCTGCCGACGAGGCGGCCTCACGCGAGCGGCGTGAGACACTGAGCCGCACACTGGACAAGATCAATCAGAAGCGCGGCCGCGACTCCGTGGTGATTGGCTTCACACCAGACACCGTGCGCACGTTTTCGGGCTCGAAGATCGCCTTCACGCGCATTCCCGACCGCGAGGAGTTTCAAGAGTAGGCAGGACCAGGATGGCGGCTCCGATCTTGGAACCGAGCGACCTGACTACAGCCGACGGCGGCGGATAATCATGACACCCAGGCCGCAGGTCAGACTGAGCAGGGTGGAGCCTGGTTCAGGAATGGGCGCGCATTCACAGGAGTTCACGGCGATGAGGTAGTAAGGATCGCTCCTGGTCGTCATATTCAAACCCGCGCCATTGCGGGTGTCTGCCGCCAGAGCAAACGATTTGACCTGTGCCAAAGGGCCCACCAAAGCATCGAGATTCAGCTTCCAGGTATCGACTTGAAAGATAGAATTGTAGCTCGGATCGATCGGATTGCCCGAGGTGAGAAGCGACATGGCGTTGCTGGCCAGGATCGCCTGGGCATCGAAGGTGCCGAGGATCAAGCCACCGTCGCCATGGATGGAGATCAGCGGTGCCACATGGCCTGCATCGAAACCAGCGGTGAGCGAATCCAGACCGAAGTTGCCCAAGCTCACGGTCAGACCGTTGCTCGAGACGAGCTGATCAAACTGGATGTACAGCCCGGTGGACTTGGTGGCGGCACCGGTGTTGTAAAGGCCGATGCCGAAGTCGCCCGTATCAGGAGAGTACACGCCGATACCTCCGGTAAACGCATTGTTCACATTGGGATTGGCTCCCACGAGGGTGGCACCTTGAAATGGGTTCGGAGTCTGCGTCGGATCAATGCGATACAAGCCTGCGATGCCATAGGTCTGCCCGGGCGGCTGGCCCAAGGGACGGTAATAGGGGTAGGGGTCAAGTGGCAGCGCCGTCGCAGCATGGCCTTCGGCAGCGAAGGCCAGCAGAAGAAGGGCGGCGCACAGGAGGGAAAGTTTCGTTTTCACGACACAATAATGCGGCTGCTGTCAAAAATGAGCAAAGCCGAGTGTGTCAGTTGTTTGTATGTAGGATGTTTTTAGATTGTGAGCTTGTGCCGAAAAGGCGGACACGTTGCTCCTGACCGGCATTGCGGCCATTGGGACGCAGAGATTTGTTTATCTGACGAACCCGGTCACCTCACAGTCGATTGAGCTGATGACCTGTGCTCCTGGCACGAACGGCATCGAGTTGGTCAAAGTGCAGGATGAGGGGTTGGTGGCAGCCTGGAAGGTCTTGATCAGGCAAGATGGAGTGGAGCGCTGGCTCAACTTTTCCGCGCCTTCGCAAAAGGTCACGGCTGGCACCATTGCCATTCTAAGCGCCACCAGCATGGTGCCCGCCGATCCATCGGCAGACTTCAAGCGCCCGCCGCCGCAGAACGCAGGCACGATGTCCAACGACACACCAAGCGCTGCCTTGCGCAAACGCCCTCTGAATACCTTCCCGCTGCCCGGTGGCCTCTGACGTTTCTTAAAACCGCCACGTCACCGACACACGGAACATGCGTGGTTCGATGGGATGGATGTGGCGGTCTTCGACAGTGGCGCCAAGATCGCTGGGAAGCTGGCTGCCGTAGAAATACTCAATGTCGTTGTCGGCACGATTGAGCAGATTGAGGCAGTCCACCGCGACTTCCCAGTTCTTGCGGCGGTAACCGACGCGCGCATTCACCTGGAAGGACTCACGGGCCTCCACGTCCAGCGTCTCGTGCAAGGGCCGCCCGTCGAAGTAGCGTCCACGCAGGGAGCAGAAGAAGCCTTCTGCTCCTCCCAGTGTCACACCGGCATTCAACGTCACAGGGATGGAGCCGGGAATCTCCTGACTGGGCGGATTTTCCGTGCGCAGGTGCGCATCGGTCCAGGTCGCTTCCAGATCGACCATCGCCCAGTCCTTCGGACGCCAGTAACTGGACAGTTCGACACCGTAGCGCTGGGATCCAGGTCCCGGCTCGGTGTTTCCGGCATCGCCGACGTAAATCAGCTCCGAATCACTCCGCAGCAGCCAGAAGGACAGCGTGTTCACCAGCTTCGGGATGGATTCGTTGCGGATGCCGAACTCCGCGCCGTAGGTGCGCACCAGTGGATCGACGCGGTCAGCAGGACCACCCGTGGATGGATCGGTGACGATGTTCACACCTCGCGCGTCGTTGCTGTGGAAACCGAAACCACCGTTGAGGTAAAACTCCGTGTCCGCCCACGGCCCGAACACAATGCTGAGCTTCGGACTGACAATGCCCTTCGACAGCACGCCCGCGTTCTCCGGCAGTGTGCTGCGCTGCACGTCGAAGTGGATCAAATCCGCCCGCACCCCGGGGATGATGCGCAGCCAGTCCAGCGGCTTGAACTCCAGCTCGGAGAACAGGTCGTAAGTGGCCTGGAACATGTCATCCTTGCGCACCACGTTGAAGCGGTCGCGGTTCATGGTGTTGTAGAGGCCGATGCCGTCCATCCACTCCGCGCGAAGCTGCACGCCGAGCGTGAAGCGCTGCTCGTGTCCCAGCGCGTCAAAACGCCAGTCGCGGGCCAGTTCACCGCCGAAGAACCAGCGCTGGTCCTGCTGCTCGAACTGGTCTCCCACCGGCGCGGCAAAGCTGTCGAAGTAGGTGAAGTTGGAAAACAAATCGAGGTCGTAATAACCGGCGTACGCGCTCGTTCGCGTCGTGGTGCGGCCTTCCTCATGCGTCCAGTCGAAGGACAGGCTGTAGCGTCGCGAGTTGCCGCCGTTCGTCGGATCGATGAACCCAAAGCGGTCGATCATGCCGGCGTCGATCGCACGCTGCGGAATCTGGTCGGTGGACATCCAGTCGCCCTGATAACCCATGGCGGTGATGTTGATCTCGTCCGTGCCATCCTCCCAATGCCAGCGCAGCAGGCCGTTCCAGCGCGTGGCGTCGGAGTTCAAGGCCCAGGGGCCGTTGTAGAACTGATGCTCCAGCGCCATCGTCAGCTTTCCCGCTCCCGCCTGGATCGTGTCCGCGATCAGCGTGCGGGAGAACTCATACTCGCCCCAGGTCGAGGTCAGGATGCCCTGCGGCAGTTCATCCACCAGCTTGAAGCGGGCCGCGCCGGACGAGCTCAGATCACCGTGTTGCGCATAATAATTGCCCTTCCAATACTCCAGCTCCCCCACCAGCTCTGGGATGATGAAGTTAAGGTCCGCATAGCCCTGGCCGTGCGCGTGGTTGCGGAAGTTCACCGGCATGCCATCGACGTACATCAGGAAATCCGTGCCGTGATCCAGGTTCGCCCCACGCACAAAGTACTGGTTCGCCTTCCCGTCCCCGCTGTGCTGCGTGATGATGATGCCTGGCACGCTTTCCAACAGCTCTCCACGGCGCGAAAACGGCCGCTCCAGCAGCTCCTTGGTGCTCGTCTGTCCCTTGGATGCCGAGGTCGCCGTGCCGATCAGGCTCTCTGCCTTGCCCTCAATGATGATTTCACCCAGTTCAGTGGGCTTTGGCTCGGTCGGAGCCTGTGCATGCAGGAAAAGGGGCAGCAGAAACGAGACGGAGGTTGGAAGAAAACGAGGGAGGGGCATTCGGGAGGATGGTTGTAGGCTTGTAGGACGACAGGCGCGTCGCGGCCCCACAAAATAGCCGCCTGTTTTTGCTCTCGCGGCTTTGCTCGTCATGGTGGGTCCGCCATGGCCGCCAAACCGACACGCATTCTCCTCGCCGACGATCATGGCGTCGTGCGCAACGGTTTCCGCATGATCCTCGCCGCGCAGTGGGACATGGAGGTCGTGGGCGAGGCATCCAACGGTCGTGAGGCCGTTGAGATGGCCTCAAAGCTCACTCCTGATGTGGTGGTGATGGATGTGACGATGCCGGAGCTCAATGGCATCGAGGCCGCGCGGCAGATCACCAAGTCGCTGCCAAAGACACGCATCCTCGCGCTGAGCATGCAGAAGGATTCGGTCTATGTCCGCGAGATGCTGCGAGCGGGCGCGAAGGGCTATCTTCTCAAAGATTGCGACGAGAAGGATCTGCTGGCCGCCGTGCGTGCCGTCGCTGTGGGCAAAGGCTGGCTCAGCCCCGAAGTGAGTGATGCAGTGCTCGATGACTACCGCAAACATGTCACCAATCCCATCGATTTGCTTTCGCCGCGTGAGCGCGAGGTGTTGCAGTTGATCGCCGAGAGCAAAACGAACAAGGAGATCGCCACGGCGCTGGGGTTGAGCGTTTACACCGTCGAGGCGCATCGCGGCCGCATCATGGAGAAGCTCAATCTGCACTCGATTGGCGAGTTGGTGCGCTTTGCCATCCGCAACGGCCTCATTGACTGATGTTCACTTTCTTCCGCATCACTGAGAGCAATGTGCTGCGCGTGCTGGCGTTAGGTTTCCTGCTGGTGATGACGCTGCTGGGCGCGGCGGGGCTCATCGCCGTGCGGCAGAGTCAGCGCATTCGTGCGAGCGTGGCGCAGCTCGCGCGTGACCAGCTCCTCATCGCCCGGCTCGTGCATGACGTGCAGATGGAGGAAAATGCGATGACCGAGGTGCTGCACCAGCTCGCGCAGCTCCAACCACAGCAGCCGGATCATGCGGCACTGCTGAGGGATCTGGATGAGAGCGACCGCCAGCTCGCCCGCCTGTCCGTGGAGGCGCGTGCGGCAGCGGGAGAGATGCTGTGGCGTGATCTGGAGGCCAGTGTGAAGGCTTTCACGCGTGAAGCGCACCGTGTGCTGGAAACAAACACCCCGGTGCCGCGCGAGAATCTGGAGTCGCTATTCAAACATCACGACCACGTCGTCGATCTTGTGAACAAGCTCGTCCAGGCCAGTTCCGACCGGCTTGCGGCGGCGGAGCGCGAAATCGAGCAGCAATCGCAGGAACTCGGCGATGACGCGGCATTGCTGCTCGGTGCCAGTTTCATCCTCGCGGCCATTTGCGCGCTGCTGACAGTCGGATTCACGCGCAAAAGCCTCCAGCGCATCCGCTGGCAGTCCGACGAACTCAGCCGCGTCTCCTGGCACATGCTGCAAACCCAGGAGGAGGCCGCGCGGCGCTTTTCGCATGAGCTGCATGACGAGCTCGGCCAGTCACTCGCAGCGGTGCGCTCCAATCTGACCAAAGGCGCCACACGCGACCTTGATGCGCTTCGCACAGACTGCCTGCATCTGGTCGATGAATCCATCGCCAATGTGCGCGAGCTGTCCCAACTGCTGCGCCCGGTCATTCTCGACGATTTCGGCCTGGAGGCCGGTCTGCGCTGGCTGGCGGAGAAATTCGCGCAGCGCACGCGGCTGAAGGTGGACTACGACTCGACCTGCCCCGGCCGTTTTGCCGATGAGACGGAGACGCATCTTTTCCGCATCGCCCAGGAAGCGCTCACCAACGTCGCACGTCACGCCGAGGCATCTCGCGTGACCATCCAGCTCGCTCTCGAAGACAAGCACATCCGCCTCAGCATCGTCGATGACGGCAAAGGCCTGCCTGCCGATGAATCCGAATCCCCCCCGAGCCTCGGCATGGTCGGCATGCGCGCCCGGGCGCGTCAATGCGGCGGTGAACTCAGTGTGACCGCCGCCCAGCCGCACGGCGTGCGCATCGAGGCCGTGGTGCCAGTCAAAACCGGAGCGGCCACTTCGACGTGAGCCAGACGGTGACGGTGTGATTGTTTTCCCAGATGTTTCCTCCACGGCGCTGGACGGTTTGTTCCATGAAGCCGACTTCAAGCTTGGTGGTGTCGTTCAACTGACGGCCGAGGCCGATGAAGGCGCGGTTTTGGTCGAAGTAGTTCATGGAGACGTTGGAGCCGAAGTTGAAGAAGAGTTCGTCCCACAGCGCGAGATACCACTTCTTGTCATCGCTGAGCGGGATGGTGGTGCGCAGCATGTAGCGGATGCGGTTTTCGTAGCGCCAGTTGGCGACGTCGCGGGTGACGGCGTTGACTTCGCCGATGCGGCGCTGCTCCAGGCGGAAACGATGCGTCCAATCGAGGCCGAGGGCTTTGTGAGAAACAACCGCCTGCTCCCACAGGCGATGCTCGGGGAAATCCGCCGCCACAGGGATGTCACCATACGGATACGTTTCGACCCAGGCGTAACCGGCGCTGACGGTTAGCGTCGGACTGATGGTGTAATTGATGCCGGGGCGCAGGAGGAGCTGCTGCCAGTTCTCACCGAAATCCGCGCGTCGGATCTGCGCTTCGAGATGCAGGCCCCACGGTCCGTTGCCGAGCGGATGATCGCCGACGTAGTTGAGCCAGAGATTGCTGTTGGACTCGGTGTGATCAGCGGCGGAGCTGCTGCCGACGAGGGCCAGGAGGATAAAAAGGGCACGTTTCATGGAAAAGCGGCCCTGCAATACGCCGCGTCGTTGGCAGATCAATGCCCAGCGCCTTCGAGCGAACGTTTATCCAGTGTTTTGAGGGCCTGCATCTGCTTGATGGTGCGCTCCATGCCTTCGTTGGAGCCGTCGAAGAACATGACGTTGCCCTTGCCATGCTCGGAGATGTATTTCATGCCGTCGAGCCACATGGTGAAGAGCATGAAGCCGGGAGGTACATCGCCTGCCTGCATGGTTTTGCCGGCATTGGCGAGACCTTCGGCGACTTGCTCGCGGAAGCGGGCATTGCCGGCACCTTTGAGCTCGGAGGCTTCTTTTTCGGCCTCGGCCTTCACACGAATGGCGCGGGCTTCGGCCTCGGCGGCGCGGGTTTTGATGAGGTATTGGGCCTGGGCCTCGTTTTCAGCGGCCATCTTCATGTTGTTGCTGGAAACGACCTGCGACATGGAGCGCATGATGGCTTCGTCGAAGGAGATGTCGTTGATCTGGAGGTCGAGGAGGTGGTAGCCCCAGCTGTTGAGCGCTTCTTCGAGGTGATCCTTCACCGCGCCGATGATCTCGGAGCGCAGCACGAGGATTTCGGCCTGCTTTTTGTTCGCCACATAGGAGCGGATGCTGCCTTCGACGCTGCGGACGAGGGTTTGCATGAAGCTCTTCTCGTCGATGAAGCGGAAGGCGATCTTTTTGATGGTTTCTTCACCGGCGTCCTGAGCGGCATAGACGATGAGTGATTTAAAGTTCACATAGGCCTGGTCGAGCGAGATGGCTTCGAATTCGAGTTCGATGGACTGGTTCTGCGTGGAGATGCTTTTATAGACACCCTCAAGCAGTGGCAGCTTGAAGTTGAGGCCGGGCAGCATGAGGCGCTGGTATTTGCCGAAGCGGGTGACGACTCCCACATGCCCCTGTTTGATGACAGAAGCGCTGAGGATGATGAGAACGATGAGGATGACGGCGGCGGGGATCATGGGACTTGGTTTTGTTGGATGTTTTTTGGAAAGGCGATGGGTGGTGATGAAATCAGGCGGGGAATTCGGAGGAGTGGTGCTCGAGGATGAACCAGCCGGTCTTTTCCTTTTTGCAGACGAAGGAGTAGCGGGCGGGCACGCTGATGAGCTCCTTCTTGCGCTTGAAGGTGAAGATGTATTTGCCGGACTGGATGTGGATTTCCTTGTACTGGCGCACCTCGCCGGTCTCGAACTTCACATGCACGTCTTCCAGCTCAAAGAGGTGCTCGAAGTAGCCTTTGATCTTGTGGTGACCTTCACGCAGCTCCTTGGCGAAGGTGCCCCAGAGCAGGCCGTTCATGTCGTAGCAGCCGACGACAGCAGGCAGGCTGTGATTGTTAACACCAAAAGCCCAGTCATTGATGAACTCGGTGAGGTTCTTCTTTTCAGCGGCATTGTGGCTGATGGTGCTGTAGCGCAAGCCGCCGATCTGCTTGTCCTTGTGAACGAGCATGGTGTCCGTGCTGCGCGGATCGACGTCTTCCCCAAATTTATGAGTAAACTTTTTCAGGATCTCGATCAGCGGGATGTGGTCGTGGCGGAAGATAACGAAGTTGATGAACAGGTGCACCACGAGCACAATAATCAATGCTTCCATGATACCCTCGGTGTAGGTCAGGATGCCGCAAAACAAGGCCAGCAGCAGCGCATACATCCCGTGGGACGCGACATGCACCAACCCAGCGATCATCCTCCAACCGGTGAAAACCATCAGGACTGCGAGCGCGAAATAGGGCAGGTGAGTCAGCAAGTGAGGAGCGATCAGGAAGATCGAAAGCACCAACGCGGTGAACAGGTTCGAGACCTTGGTGACGGCGCCAGCCAAGGCATTCGTGGCGGAGGCCTGAAGTCCGTCGAGGTTCGTCATGCCGCCGAAGAAGCTGGAACCGAGATTGGCGAGCCAGATCGTGAAAAGGCTGTTGTTGGAGTTTGCCGGGCGACCGAGTGGATCAAGTTTTTCGATGGCGGCGTTGCTCAACACCTGCTCGATCACATCGATCAAGCAAAGCATGAACGCATAGGCGATGATCTCGACCAGCATCTTGGGAGGCAGAACATTGAAGTCTGGAATCGGCATCGCCAGCTTGATGGGTGAAAGCTCAATGTGGAGCATCGGCACCTCCATGTAGATGCCGCAGACGACGCCCAAGACGATCACTGCGACATACGGAACGGCAGGAAGCTTGGCCTTGTACTTCCCGAACAGATGCAGGAAGAGAATGAGAGTGGCGAGCGAGAGCCCCATCATTTTGATCCGCTCCATGCTCATCCACTCGTGACCCTCGCCCAGAATGCCGTAGGTGTAAGGAAGGAACTTGAGTGCCGTCTTGAGTCCGATACCCGCGAGCAGGCCTTCGACCAAATAGACCGGAATCACCTTCATGACGAAGCGCTGAAGATTGAACTTCCATGCGACCGCCTGCATGATCGAGGTGCAGAAAATGAGGAAGGGCATGTTTTCCATGCCGAATTTGTGGACGCAAAACGCCAGCACGGGTGCCAGGCCCGCTGCGACGCCTGGCGTGCCGACGTAGTTGCCCGGCTTGAACAGGAACGTCACAAACCCGATCACGCAGGCGAAAACCACGGTGAGCAACCCGGTCTGAATCGGATACTCCGACATCAGACAGATGCCGACCGTGAGCGGCACAGCGACCAGACCGGTGACGGTGCCAGCCAGCGCATCGCGGCGCAGATTTTCGAGTGTGAAGATGGCTGGCTTCTTGGCCTTCTCTGCAATGAGCAGATCGCTCGCCAGCGGCTTTTTGCGCTTTGGTGGATGCGGATGGTAGTCCACCACCGAGGCTGTTGTCGGATGAACGAGGGCGGGTTCGGCGGTGTGAGACATCGATGATACTAACCCGATTCACGCCTCGAAACGCCATCCCCTCCGCAGGGTAAATTCAGCCCCGGAAAGGGGGAGTTGCTTTCAGAATCTCCCGTGCCCGCTCGATGGCGGCTTTGAGGCTTGGGCAGATGTTTTCGCCGCCGATGTGGTGATGAAAATCAGCCTGCGTCATGAGTTTGGCAGGCTGCGCCCTCATGCCGCAGAGGATGAGGTGGCGGCCTGAGGCCACGAGGCGCTCCGCCAGATGCTCCAGGGCGTGCAGCCCCGTGGCGTCGATGGCGGTCATGTTTCGCAGGCGCAGCAGGACGACGGTTGGAAGTGTGTCGAACTCCTCCTCGATGACGCTGAGCTTGTCCGTGGCACCGAAGAGAAAGGGGCCATGGATGCGGTAGGCGGCCACGCCTTCGGGCAGCGGGTTCATTTGCAGGCTGTGGGAGAAGCCGGCCTCGACGTACTCGGGCGTGACACGGACCACAGTGGATGTGCCGGTGACTTTGACGATGTATAGCAGCGCCGCCATGACCATGCCTGCTTCGACGGCCACGGTCAGATCGGCGAGTACGGTGAGGCTGAAGGTGATGAGCCACACGGCGATATCGGCCTTGCTGAGCTTGAGGATGTACGGGATCTCGGCCCACTCGCCCATGTTGTAGGCCACCATCATCAAAATGGCGGCCAGCACGGTCAGCGGGATGTGTTTCGCCAGCGGCGCGGCGACGAGCAGGATGAGCAGCAGCACCAGCGCGTGAATCATGCCCGCTACGGGTGTCTGTGCGCCGGAGCGAATGTTTGTGGCGGTGCGGGCGATGGCCCCCGTCGCTGGCAGGCCGCCAAACAGCGGCGACATCACGTTTGCCACGCCTTGCGCGAAGAGTTCGACGTTTGGTTTGTGCTTGTCGCCGGACATCCGATCCGCGACGACGGCGGAGAGCAGCGATTCGATGGCACCGAGCATCGCCACGGTGAGCGCGGGCGAGAGCAGCGGCAGGATAAGATCAAAGCGGAAAGTCGGGATGGCAAACTGCGGCAACCCGGCGGGAATGCCGCCAAAGCGGGTCTCGATGGTCTCCAGTGGCAGATGAAAGCCCCACGCGATGGCGGTGCCGAGCAGCAGCACGACGATGGAGCCGGGCACGCGCTTGATCCACTTCATGAACACGATGAGCACCCCGAGACACAGGCACGAAACCGCCGTGGCGGTGGGCGAAAGCGTGCCCCATTGAGCAAAGACCGCCTCCATGCGCCCGAGAAACTCGCCGGGTACCTTGTCGATCTGAAGACCAAAGAAGTCTTTGACCTGCGTGCTGGCGATCAACACCGCGATGCCATTCGTGAAGCCGATCACCACGGGTCGCGGGATATACTTCACTGCCGTGCCGAGTCCAGTGAGGCCCAGGATCATGAGCAGCACGCCCGCGATCAGCGTACACATGTAAAGGCCGTCAATGCCGTGCTTTGCCACGATTCCGGCGATGACGACCACGAAGGCCCCCGTCGGCCCGCCGATCTGCGTGCGCGATCCCCCGAGCGCTGAGATCAGGAACCCGGCGACGATCGCGGTGTAAATGCCCGCCTGCGGCAGCACGCCCGAGGAGATGGCAAACGCCATCGCCAGAGGCAAAGCGACCAGACCGACGGTGAGTCCGGCGATGAGATCCGCGATGAATTTCCGCACGCTGTATTCGCGCAGAGCGAGCACGGACTTGGGAGCGAAGGATTCAAGGCGGGAGGCGTTCATGGCTTAGGTGGCGGCTTTGATTTTGCGTTTTCGCGGCTGCGGCTTGGTCACAGACTCCTCCACGGCGGGCGGAGGTGCTTCTTGCGGCTTCGGATCTTCGGGAAGAATGAAAATGCTGCAATTGCCGCAGACTTGCAGGGCCATATCATCCCGGCGCAGATCTGAAAGCTGGCCGCTGGGCAGTGAAAGATGGCAGCCGCCACAGGTGCCGTTGCGCATCTTGGCCGAGCCACGCCTGCCTTTGGACACACGGAGGTCGTAGTGATGGAGAATGGCGGTGGGCAGGCGTTCGCGCACGCCTTCAGCCTCCAGGGTGAGTTTCTTGAACTCCGCCGATTTGGCATCCAGGCGGCGTTTGGTGGCGTCCAGCTCGGTGAGCTGGCCGAGATCTTCGATGAGGGTGGCGATTTGTTTCATGGTGGGTTGGCGTTTGGAGCGTGCGGCGGGTTGTGGGAGTGTGGCGGGTGGAGATTCGGTCATGGGACGGTGGAAGACCTCCACCCAGGAGAAGCAGGACTTCATGCGATGGCAAAATTGCCGCCGCCCATCTGGGGGGAACTGCTGTGATCATCCGGCTGGCTGGCGGCAGCCCGGGCGTGGTCTGGCGCCGGGTGTTTTTTCACCCACAGCTTCAGCTTCTCGTTGAAGGCGGTTTTCACGCAGGCGTAGCAGTCGGGGATCTCCGTGCTGTCGCCGCAGTAGGTGACCACACGTGTGGCCATCGGCATCCGCATGAGCTGCTGCTGCACATGCGTGGTGTAGTCGGTGTAAAGTCGTGGCTCCAGTTCCATATCGTAGTCGATCCTCAGCGAAGGCAGGATGTTTTCTTCGAACGGATTGAAGAGATAAAAGGCGTCGAAGTCGCGGAAGCTCACGTCCTGGATGTTGCCATGCACGATGTTTACACGCGGGACATCGTGCTTTCTCACCACGTCCTGCGCGATCCGCGCAAGCTTCCCCCGCTGCTCCACGCCGGTGAAATGACCTTTCGTCGCCGTGGCGCCGATGATGCAGAATTTTCCCGGACCGCAGCCGATGTCCAGCACCCGAGTGTCAGGATCCACCACGAGAAGCTGCGCGGCTGTGCGGCAGACGTGTACCGGACTCCAGTGGCAGATGGACAGCCTGCCGATGGCCTCGGGATAGACTTGGTCGAAGTCCTGGTCCTTGTGTGAATGCAGAAACTCGCTGTCAGAGTGGATGCGGGAGGAGGTGCGTTGGGAGGAGGATTTAAGCATGGCGGTCTCTGACCATGCATTTCAGGGGCCAGGTGGCCTTGCTGACGCTCCCGCCCTTGTGGATCAAGGCTTCCAGCTTCATGCCTGTTTGGAGATGATCTTCGAGAAGCAGGGTTATGTGCAGAATATGCACTTGTGGTCTTGGCTAAGTGCAGGCTTTGTTCGAGGCACATGGAGCCGGCCAACATCCACATTCTCGTCCTGGACCGCGACGCCGCCTCTGCGCGTGTCATCCGCGATGTTCTCGCGAAGATTGGCTACAAAGTCTCCGTGGCGTCGCATGAGTCCGACGCGCTCAATCTGGCCTCCGGCGAGCTTTTCAACGTGGTCATCAAGTCTTTCGACGCACGGCGCATTGATGCCGTCGCCCTCATGGAAAAGGTGCGCGGCATCACTCCAGACTCGCAGTTCATCTTCATCAGCGAAGGCGGCACCATCCACACCGCCGTCGAGGCCATGCGCAAAGGGGCCTTTGATTACATCTCGAAGCCCATCTCCCCGGCGCTGCTCCTTGAGTCCGTGCGCAAGGCGCTCGATCATCAGTCGCTCGTGGCCGAGGACCAGCAGATCAAGCTGCGCCTGCGCCGCCGCTCGGACCCCGACATCTTCGCTGGCAGCAGCGCGGCCATGCGTGAGATCAACCGTCTGATCCAGCAGATCGCCCCCACGGATGTCACCGTGCTCATCGAAGGAGAAAGCGGCACTGGCAAGGAGGTCGTCGCCCGTGCCATTCATGAAAAGAGCCGGCGCAAGGCGCAGCCGTTCATTGCCGTGAACTGCGCCGCGCTGCCGGAGAACTTGATCGAGGCGGAACTCTTCGGCCATGTGCGTGGTGCCTTCACCGGAGCCGTCGGCGACCGCAAAGGCCGTTTCCAGCTCGCCCAGGGCGGCACCCTCTTCCTGGATGAAATCGGTGATCTCTCACGCAAGGGCCAGGGCGACCTCCTGCGCGTGCTGGAAGACGGCACCTACCGCCCGGTGGGCAGTCAAAAAGTCGAGCGCGCCACCGCCCGCATCATTGCCGCCACGAACAAAGATCTCGAAGTCGAGGCCGTCACCGGCGGCTTGTTTCGTGAGGACCTGTTTTATCGTCTCAACATCGTCTCCATCCGCATGCCGCCGCTGCGCGAGCGCGCGGAGGACATCGCGCCCTTGGTGAAAACCTTCACGGACCATTTCTGCACCAAACACCGTCGGCGACCGAAGAAATTCAAACCCGAGGTGGTGAGCCTGTTTCAGACCTTGCGCTGGCCGGGTAATGTCCGGCAGTTGCGTAATCTCGTCGAGCGTCTCGTGGTTACCGTGCCTCATGCCGCCATCGGCCTGGACGATCTGCCGCCCTCCATGCACCAGGGCAAACGCGAGCCGCACGCCATCGCCATTCAGCCCGGCATGACTCTCGCCCAGGTCGAGGCCGAGCTCATCCGCCAGACGCTGCTCAAGGTCACCTCCAACCGCGAAGAAGCCGCCAAAACCCTCGGCATCAGCCGACGGGCGCTGCAATACAAGATCCAACGCTACAAGCTCAACAAGCTGCCAAAGCAAGTCGCCCGATCAATGCCTTGAAGCCGGTGCTGCCGGCTTGCCTGTGCGCCCCAGCAGCTTGTCCGCCGTTTCATGCCGCGAAGCGACGACTCCCGGCGAGAACCAGCCACCGAGGAAGACGGTGAGTGTGATGAGGATGATACCGGCGCGTTCGACAGGCGTTTTGCGCAGCGAGACGGAAGTCGTGGTGCGTTTGCCGGTGAAGAGGGCGAAGTAAGCGCGGAGGATGGCGATGCCGTTGAACATCGCGGCGATGGCGAGGATGAAACTGACCCCCAGACCCTGGTCGGCGCTGCCGCTGATGAGCAGCTCCATCGGCACAAAACCAATCGTGCCGGGGAAGCCGACGCTGGCGAGACCGGTGATCATGAAACACACGGCGAGGCCGGGCACCTGCTCGTAGAAGCCGTGGTGCTCGCGCAACGAAAGAGCGCCGAAGCGAGCCTCCAGTGCGCGCACGGAGAAGGCGAGACCGGCGAGCGAAAGCGCGGACGAAATCCACAAACACAGCGCGGAGGTGAGGCCGTTCGAGGTGTGCAGCATCACGGCGAACATCACCAGCGCGGTCTGGCTGAGGCAGAGATGCGCGAAAAACTTCCGCACCTCGTTTTGCACGATGGCCATGCCGCCGCCATACACGGCGGTGATCAGACAGACAACGCTTGCGGCGTTCAGCATCCATTCGGGCGTCGAAGGCAGCAGCAGGCGCAGCGCGGCGAGCACTTCCATCAGCGGCAGCACAAAGACCATCGCGGTGCCATACGCGGCGCCTTGGAACAGCGTTGGCAGCCAGCCATGCAGCGGCACGATGCCGCCGCGCAGCAGCAGCGCGAGCAGGAGCAGTCCGTAACCGACTTGTTGCCCTGCAAACTGCCAGCCCACGACGAGCAGCACCACAAACAGGCCCATGTGAATCAAATAACCGCGGACCGGCTGCCTGCGGCTCATCAGATCCCACAGGGGCACCAGCACGCCGAGCACCAGCAGAGCGATGAGCATCCACGGTGTCTGGCACGTCACCGCCGCGAGGCTGACAAATGCAGCGATCAACAGGCGCACACAAAACATCGGCGACACACGCGACTTTGCTGTGCCGAGCAAGGTTAGCAGATGCAACAACGCGAGCACGGGCAGCATCGGCGCGGCGAGATCATCAACGGCGAAATGCTTCAGCCATGCGATCTTGGTGCCGGCGAAGGCCAGATTGGCCGCTGTCGCGGTGATCAGCGTAGCGATGAAAAAGCCCAAACTCGTACGCATGGCCACAGCGGGCACTTTGATAAAGGCAACGATGACCGCGCCGAGCAACGGTAGCAACAACGTGAGTTCGAGCCAGGAAAAGTCGCTCATAGGTCACGCGGCGCCTCCTTCGCCTTCGGCTCGCCATCAAGGATGCGAGCCCATTTCGTCTCCAGAGCATCCAAACCGCAAAACAGCGCCACAAATGGCCGTGCGACGCACTTTTCGAGCAGGGTGTCGAGATAGCCGCGTTCCAGCGAAAAGCGGTAAAGCCAGCGCTGCGTGGCGAGTGGCAGTTTTTGTTCCCACATCACGCCTTCCTCATGCGGACGGCTGCCGATGGCGTTTTCGAGCTGGTGATGATCGTGCAGCAAACTCGGCGCGCGCAGGAATTGCAACGTGCGCAGGCAGGCATGACCGAGAAGATGCAAAAGGGCGAGGTAACGGAAGCCGAGGCCGATTTCCGCGATGATGATGCCGACTTGAGTCAGTGAGGCGAAGGCGAGGGCCGATTTGATGTCGCTTTGCACACGTCCCGCGAGATAGGCAAAGGCGGAAGTGGTCAAACCGAGCACCACGACGGCGACTTGCAGCCAGATCGAGCTATCGAGCACCGGACTCACGCGCAGCAGCAGGAATGCACCGAGATGCACGCTCAGCGCTCCATAAAACACCGCGCTCGATGGCGTTGGGCCTTCCATGGCACGCGGCAGCCAGCCGGAGAAGGGGACCAACGCCGATTTGCCCGCGGCGGCGATGACAAACAGCACGCCGAGCATCGTGAAGTGCGGCCCGATGAGCAGCGGATCATGCGCGGGCCATGCTTTGTCGCCCACGAGGTGATCAAAGTCACCCGCACCATTGATTTCATGCATCAAGATGGCCGCCAGCATCAGCGCCACATCGCAGATGCGATAGACGATCCACACGCGCAGGCCATTGCGGGGTGGTGAAGGCCGTTCTTGGAAAAAGGCGATGAGCAGCACGGAGGACAGGCCCACCATTTCCCAACCGGCAAACAAAGTCTCCACGGTGTCGGACAACGACGCGGTGACCATGCCGAGCAGGAAGATGGCAAACAGCACGAAGAAGCGCTGGTAGCCGGGTTCGCGGTGCAGGTAGCGCGTGGAGAAAGCGCCGATCACCGCGCACAGCACCAGCGTGAGCATCACATAAGACAGCGAGAGCAGATCGAGCACGAACTCGAACTTCAAATGGTAGTGCGGCGTGATCACCCAGTCCCCCAGCTCGATGGGATGCTGCGGCACGCGATGCCACAGCATGGTCACCGCCGCCGAAACCGCCGCCAGCAGGCTCAGCGCGATGGTCGTCTGAATGATCTTCCCAATCCACTCCTCGCCGAGATGCTTGTTTGTCAAAAACAGGACAAAAAATACCCCCAGCAGCAACACCGGCATCCCCACGATGGTGAGGCCGAGTGTGGTCAAAAGTTGGGCGGGGTCGGTCATGGGGGGCTTTGAATCGGGTTTAATGACAGCAGAATGGGGACAGCAGAATGGAATTCATATTCTGCTGTCCCCATTCTGCTGTCATTTCGGCTGGGTTTTTCATGGCTCAGTTCAGGCAGGCACAGCCGC
>CAMCWM010000060.1 GCA_945882215.1 Akkermansia muciniphila
CGATGGTCATTCGTCATCTCGTTCACTACAAACGCATGCTATGTGAGCTGAAGCTCGGCCATCGCCCGCAGGCGGAGCAGATCGTGGCGGACAACTTCACCTTCATGGACGACACGCCCGCCTACTATTTCAGCAAGTCCGCGATGGCCTTTGAAACGGGAGACATCGCAAAGGCCAATGAATGGGTGCAACGCGGCGTGGCCGTGTTCAAAGGCCCCGCCTGCGAGCCTTACTACGATGCCTTCAAGGAGCTGCGCTGGGTGCCTGACATGGATTTCAACGCTCCCAAGGAGCAGCCCAAGCAGCCGTGACGTGGCGCATCGCAGCCGACACGGGTGGTACCTTCACCGACTGCCACGCTCTCGACCCGCAGGGTCTTGAGTCGCGCTGCAAAGTCCTCTCCACAGGCCACCTGCGTGCCGTCTGGGACTGTAAACCGAGCTTCCAAACTCGGTTGTCCGGCCTCCCACCATTACCTAGTGGTTTCCTCATCGGCTTCCAAATCAAGGCTGTCGGCGATGCCTCACACCGCATCATCACAGGTGAAGATCCACTCACCCTGGACGCGTCAGTGTCCTGGCAACCCGGCACGCTGCTCGAACTCACCACTGGCGAAGAAGCACCCGTGCTCGGTGCGCGCATCCTCACGAACACACCACCGGGCCAAGAATTCCCGCCGCTGAGCCTGCGCATCGCCACCACACGCGCCACCAACGCGCTGTTGGAACGCAAAGGCGGCCGCATCGCGCTGTTCATCACACGAGGCTTTGGCGACCTCCTGCAAATCGGTGACCAGCGCCGCAGTGATCTCTTTGCGCTGAAGCACGAGCCGCGACCGATCTTCCACGAGATCGCCTGCGAGGTGCCAGAACGCATCAGCGTCGCTGGCGAAGTGCTCGAACCACTCGATGAAGCCGCTGTCCGTGCTTCCGCGCTCGAATGCATCGCCTGGGGCATCACCACTGCCGCCATTTCACTGCTTCACGGCCACGCGCATCCTCAGCACGAGCTGCGCGTCGCTGAAATCCTGCGCGAGTGCGGTTTCACCCATCTCACGCTATCACATCAAACCGCCGCCTTCGCCAAACTGCTGCCGCGCACGCAGAGCACGGTGGCGGACGCGTATTTGCATGCGCCCGTGCAGTCTTTCCTCAATGGCATCCGCCGCGTCTCACCGGACATGCAGGTCATGACCAGCGCCGGCGGTTTGAAGACAGCGGATGACATCCACCCGAAAGACATGCTGCTCAGTGGTCCTGCGGGTGGAGCCATCGGCGCGGCCAATGCGGCGCGGCGGCTGGGTATCACGAAAATCATCACGTTCGACATGGGCGGCACTAGCACGGACGTGGCGCGCATCGACACACGGCCAAGCTATCGTTTCTCCCAAGAAGTAGCAGGCATGAAACTGCTCGCGCCCTGCGTCGCCATCGAAACCGTCGCCGCAGGCGGTGGGTCGGTCTGCCGCGTGACGCATCACGGCCTCGCCGTCGGCCCGGAGAGCGCCGGGTCAAATCCCGGTCCCGCCTGCTACGGCAAAGGCGGCCCGCTGACCATCACCGATGTCAATTTGCTCCTCGGTCGCTTCGATCCCGCGAAAGCGCCGATCCCGCTCGATGTGAAGGCCGCGCAGCAGCGTTTGCATGAACTCCACGCGCAAACCGACGGTTCTTTGGATGAACCGGAGCTGCTTCACGCGCTGCTACGCCTTGCCATCGAGCACATGACCGACGCCATCCGCCGCATTTCCATCGGCGAAGGCTACGATCCGGCCGATCACGCGCTGCTGGCCTTCGGCGGTGCCGGGCCGCAGCACGCCTGCGCCGTCGCCGAGGCGCTCGGCATGCAGACCATCCTGGTTCCAGAGAATGCGGGCATCTTGAGCGCCGTGGGATTGCAAGAAGCCGTGCCGGAAGTCATTGAGGAAACAGAAATGCGCATGCCCCTGGCAGCATTCTTGGAGTCGCTGAACGACGACAAAGTGGTCCGCACAGTCCCCTGTGCGGCGCTTGGTCAGCTCATGCAACACCCTGCCTCCTCGGAGCCGTCCGTGTCCGATGCTCTACCGCGTGAAATGAATCAAGCCCCTTCCACGCACCGCACAGAGGACTGTGCGGACCACATTGCTATCGCCGAACTTCGCCTCCAAGGCCAGGACACGCCGTTGCAAGTCGAGTTCAAGAGTCCCCACGACCTTCCCCAGCTCTACCGCGCCGCCTACGAGCGCCTGTTCGGCTACCCGCCTCCCGCGAATCGCGAAATAGAGCTCGTCAGCATCCGCACCATCACGCGTGGCGAAAAACGTGAGTTCACCGAGGTTCGTTCAGAGGGAAGACTCACGTCTTCTTCTACTCAAACCGCTCTTATCCAGGACGCCTTCTCCACCATCGTCATCACAGTGGGCTGGAGCGTGGAGCACGTTCCAGGCTTTGGCCACATCCTACGCAACGCGTCCCCCGTCGCATCCCCTCCCCTCGCACGCGATCTGCTGCGGCATCGCTTCCATTCCATCGTGAGCGACATGGGCGCGCTGCTCTGCCGCACCGCCATTTCCACGAACATCCGCGAGCGGCTCGATTTCTCCTGCGCCTTGCTCGATCCAAAAGGACGCCTGCTTTCCAGTGCCCCGCACATTCCCGTGCATCTGGGTGCGCTGGGCGTTTGCGCACGGGAAGTCGCCAAAGCCGTCCCGATGCAACCGGGAGACACGATCATCACGAATCATCCCGCGTTTGGCGGATCGCATCTGCCGGATGTCACGCTGATCACGCCGGTGTTCGATTCAAACCGCCATCTCATCGGTTACATCGCCAATCGGGCGCATCATGCCGAGATCGGCGGCATCACGCCCGGCTCGATGCCGGCCAACGCAACACGCTTGATCCAAGAAGGCGTCGTCATCGCCCCTCGGCACTTGATTCGCGGTGGCGAGTCGTGTTTCGACGAGATCAGCGCCCTGCTGACTTCAGCGTTGCATCCCACGCGCAATCTGGCGGACAATTTGGCCGACCTGCATGCCCAGCTCGCGGCCAATCTGCATGGTGTGGAGCGTTTGCGGGCGCTGGCGGGTGATTCCTTGGCAGAAGCGATGCAAAGCATCCTGGACCACTCCGCAGCCGTCATGCGCGGGCAGATCAACCGCCTGCCGGATTCGATCTCCGCCACGGAAAAGCTCGATGATGGCTCCCAGATCACCGTTTCGATGCGGAAGGCCGGTTGCAAGCTCCTCCTCGACTTCACCGGCACCTCCGACGTGCATCCACGCAATCTCAACGCCACCACCGCCATCGTGCGCAGCGCGGTGCTGTATGTGATGCGGCTGATGCTGCAAGAAGACCTGCCGCTCAACGAAGGTCTGCTCGATCCCGTGGAGATCATCCTTCCCATCTCACTCCTCAATCCCGTCTTCTCAGACGATCCAGCGCACTGTCCCGCCGTGGTCGGCGGCAATGTCGAGGTCAGCCAGCGGCTTGTGGACACGCTCATCAAGGCGCTGGGCCTGCAAGCGTGCAGCCAGGGCACCATGAACAATTTCTTGTTCGGCGGCGGTCGTTTCGGCTACTACGAGACGATTGCGGGCGGTTCTGGCGCTGGCAACGGCTACAACGGAGCGCACGCGCTGCACACGCACATGACGAACACGGCGATCACCGATCCTGAGATCATCGAGCAACGCTATCCTGTGCGTTTGCGTCAGTTTGCGATTCGACGCGGCTCCGGCGGTGCCGGTCAGTGGCGCGGCGGCGATGGTGTGATCCGCGAATTTGAATTCGAGAAGCCGCTTACAGTCAGTTTGCTCACCCAACATCGCGTGGAGGCTCCGTTTGGCCTGCATGGCGGTTCTGCGGGACGAACCGGCCGCCAAACGCTGCTCAGGCAGGGAACCCGCACCCTCCTCGACGGCTGCACGACGTTTGAAGCGCAGGCAGGAGACCGTGTGATCCTCGAAACGCCCGGCGGCGGCGGCTGGGGCACTACGGCTTCTTCGCTGTGACCGTGAGCCATGGATGCGTGTCAGACGTGATGAGCAAATCTCCGCGCGGCTCGGTGAAGGGAATCGCGTAGCTAGCGATCACCGTCATTACCGCATCCGGTGCGCTTGTGACGATCTCCACGGCAAACGGAGCCTGACTGGCAGCGGCCTCTGGCGCGGCCTTGAGCGTGAGCTTCACCTCCCCACCTTTCGCCGGGACATCGACGACATCAGCAGTAACGCCGACGGGCAGTTGAGCCGCGCGCGCCTGAATTTTTCCAGCGAATGTACCGCCCGTCTTCACGTTGAGTTTCACCTCAACCGTTTTACCGGCCTCCAGCATGTATGCATGTGTGTCGAGCGTGCCTGTGAGCGATGACACAAAAGGCTTCACCGTCAGTTCATAGCCATGATCCTCGCTGCCTTGATGGAAACGATCCGCGACCACCAGCCTGAACTCGCCATCCTTCGGAGCCTTCCAGCGCAATGCGGGATCAAGACTGTCTTTTTCGCCATCGTCCGCCTGCTGCA
This sequence comes from Akkermansia muciniphila, assembly GCA_945882215.1. GTDB lineage: Bacteria > Verrucomicrobiota > Verrucomicrobiia > Verrucomicrobiales > Verrucomicrobiaceae > Prosthecobacter. Next base: position 4,505 of record CAMCWM010000060.1, read on the forward strand.
GCGATTTGCCGTCCGCATCCTCAATGCGCAGCGTGGCATCCAGCAGACTGCGAATGGCCTGTGCGCGCACGCTGATGGCGAGATCATCGCCTTTTTTTGCTGAGAGGATGAAAACATCCTCTTCTCGGGGTTTGGCGATGCCGCCGGTGATGGTGGAGGGAGAGGTGATGGACTTTGGTTCGCTGACAGGAACCGCCTTTTTCGGCTCATCACTCACGGCGAGGCGATAGACATGATTCGCACTGCCTTTGAGCGCCACATCGGCCGCAGGCGGATGCGCAAAGGCAAACACCTGCACAAACAGGACTCCATCAGCCGCAGGCGTGTATTCGATGCGCGGATCAAGGTTGTGCGTGTCATGTCCGGCGGCGATTTCGATGCCTCGTTCGTTCAGCAGCCGCATGGCAGGATCCATCGGCGATCCCAGGGCATAGCCATGCAGTTCAAGTGTGATCGTTTTGCCCTTTTGAACCCGAATCGCCTGTGTGTCCACATCACCGGATTTCTCCAGAACGCCGTTGATGGTCACGTTCATCTTTGCCTCAGCCATTTTGACCTCGGCAAAGGCATCATTCGGCTCCTTTTCGAGCAACTCCTCAAATTTGCCGACTTCAATAATGCGTGGCGGCGTGGCACCCGCGTCCGTGTGAAGACGGATGAAGTACGGGCCTGGAACCGCCTCCTTGGCGATGTTGAGAAAGAACTTCTTCGGCTTGTCACCGGCGAGAACGACGATGCGTGGGTCGCTGGTCCAGGCCTGTGGCGACTCTTTGTCCAAGCCTGCCCCCGCCACCCTGACCTCCACCCGGCTTCCCGCCTGTCCACCGGCGGGAAAAATGCTCTCAAAGCCAGGCGGCGCCGCTTGCGCGGCAGTTCCCAGCATCAGCACGATCCAACTCACACGCGCACACATCACGCAAACAGCTCGCGGATCTGCCTGCCGCCGTTGATGAGCTGCACGGGCCTTCCGGTGTTGGTGTGAAGGACTTGATGAGGATCAATGCCCAGCTTCGAGTAAAGCGTGACGGCGAAATCCTCCGGCGAGTAGATGTTGTCGCTGGCGTAGTAGCCCTTGGGATCGGTGGCACCAATGATGCCGCCGCGCGGGACTCCCGCACCTGCGAAGAGGATGTTCATCGCACCAGGCCAGTGGTCGCGACCGTTGTCCTTGTTGATCTTCGGTGTGCGGCCAAATTCTCCAAGGGCAACGACCAGCGTGCTTTCCAGCAGGCCACGGCGGTCGAGGTCTGTGATCAATGCGGACATGCCTTGGTCAAATTTCTGCATGAACTCACCTTTGCAGGTCTTGAACAGATCGCGGTGATGATCCCATCCGCCGTAGTTCACGGTGACAAACGGCACGCCCACCTCCACGAGACGACGTGCAAGCAGCATGCGCTGGCCCAGATCGTTGCGGCCATAGAGATCGCGCGTCTTGTCGTCCTCACGCGAGATGTCAAAAGCCTCCTGCGCCGGCTTCGAGGCGATCAAATCGACTGCCTGACCATAGAACGTGTCGAAACTCACGGCTGGATCTTCCGCCACGGCGTCATTCAAGCGCTTCATGCGATCCAGCGAGTGACGCAGCTCACGACGGGCAAGACCACGCGCATCGGAAATGTCCGTCGGCAGCACCACATCGCGCACTTTGAATCCCTTCGAATTCGGATCACCACCAGCGACGAACGGCGCATGCTCCGCGCCGAGGAAATTTGGTCCACCGCTGCGGGTGATGCTTGGCAGCGTCATGTACGCGGGCAGACCATTCTGCACACCACGCTTGTAGCTCACCACGCTGCCAAAGGACGGATGGAAGGTGACAAAGGCCCCACAACCAACCGGCACCGGCGTCGGCGCGCCGGTCATCATGTAGTGATTGCCACCGCCATGATTGGGATCCTTGTGCGTCACGCTGCGCAGCACCGTGAACTTGTCCGCCGCCTTGGCGAGATTCGGCACACACTCGGAGAAATGCACACCCGGCACGCTGGTGGGGATCGGTTTGAACTGACCGCGAATGTCGCTCGGCGCGTCCGGCTTCGGGTCAAACATCTCGTAGTGGGAGGGGCCTCCATCGAGCCAGACGAGAATGCAATTCACTGGCCGCGAAATCGACGGCTGCGGAGCTTGTGCCGCCATCGCCCGGGCGCGCAACATATCAGTAAAGCCAAGCCCCCCACCTGCTGCGGTGAGACCAAGCTTCAAGAAATCGCGCCGCATGTGACCGGCGCAGTTATGGGTGAGGCGAGACATTTTTTGGAAGGGAAATAACCCCCAAATTACGGGTGGCACCGTGGGTTCTTACGAGGCGGCCAAAGAATCATCCTCAATGATTGAACACGAACTCCGCCGAGTTCAGCAGACTCCACAGCACGTCTTCAATCGCCGCCTGACGATTCGCGACTCCCACGTCGAGCGCCTTGCCCGCGATGGCCGCCTCTTCCGCGTCTGGCAGTCTTGCGAAGCAGGCCAGATACAACTCCTCGGCGATCTGCTGTGGTGTCAGTGTGCTTATGGCGAGGCGTGTGACGCGGCCCTTGGCGCTGACGAGCATTTCCTGCAGCTTGTTGGAATTCATGAGATGCAGCGCCTGCACGACGCTCGGTTTGGCATCGCGCTCGCAGGGGCACTCGGAGCTGGCGTTCGGACGGCCGAAGGCGTCCATGAACTGGCTTTCGAGCTTGTGATTCCAGGTCTGCTTCGCCAGCGCGTCGGGTGGCAGGCCAGAGAAGCTTTCCTTGATCTCGGTGACGGCGCAGACGGCATCGAGCAGTGTTTCGGCGGGCAAGCGGCGGCGGTAGCTGCGGCTATAATTCTTCAAATCGGCCACGTTCGTCTCGTTTGGCATGCTGCTGAGGCGATAAGTCTGCGACAGCATGATGGTGCGCATCAGGTGCTTCAAATTGTAGCCGTGCTTCACAAAATCCTGTGCCAACCATTCGAGCAGTGGACCGTTGGAGGGCGGATTCGAGGCGCGGAAGTCATCGACGGGATCGACGATGCCGCGTCCCATGAAGCTGGACCAGGTGCGGTTCACCACGGCCTGCGCGAAGTAGGGGTTCTTCGGGTTCGTCATCCAATCGGACAGTACGGAGCGCGGGTCCTGCGTTTCGGCGATGGGGATTTCCTTGTCGGCAGGCGGGCGTGGTTTCAGCGAGGCTTTGGTGACGGGATGCTCAATGCTGGCGTTGCCGGGGGCGAACCACATCTGCTCGGGCTCGCCGCTGATCGGCGCGGAGATGCCCTGGCCCTTGCGCTTCATCTGCGTGAAGAACGCGGCCATCTGGTAGTAGTCGGTCTGGTCCCACTTTTCGGTTGGGTGATGGTGGCACTTCGCGCACTCCAGGCGCACGCCGAGGAAGATCTGACCGATGAAAGTGGCGGCGTCGATGGGGTCGCGTTTGTCACGCCAGATGGCGACGGGGCCGTTCTTGTGCGTGTTGCCCTCGGCGGTGAGGAGTTCGCGTGTGAAGCGGTCCCAAGGCTTGTTCTCGCGGAAGCTTTGCCGAATCCACTGATCGAGCAGATAGACCGGCTTCACGCCGACACGTGACGGATTCGGGCGGATGAGATCGCCCCACTTGATGGCCCAGTGATCGGCCCACTCGGGGCGTTCGAGTAGTTGGGCGACCCACTGCTCATACTTCGACGGATTTTTGTCCGCAAGGAAGGCGCGTGCTTCCTCAACCGTGGGCAGCATGCCGATGGCATCTAGCGTGCTGCGGCGCAGGAACTCCGCGTCGCTGCACGCCTCGCTGGGCAGATGGCCGAGCTTTTGCAGGCGGGCATAAACGAGTTTGTCGATCTCGTTGCGCACGGTCAGCGTCGCGTAGCGCTCCGGCGGGAACAGTTTCTCCGCTGGCACCGCCACGCGGGAGATCGCCACCTGGCCCATGTAACGCGCCACAATGACGGTCTCGCCGCTTTCTGTGCTCGTCTTGAGCTTTCCGGTCTCATCCACGGCGGCGATGGCTTTCTCCGAGGAGATGTAATCCGTCAGCGCTGTCACATCGCGGGTGGAGCCGTCGCTGTACTTCGCCATCACCTTCAAGACCTGCTCCTCGTTCTTGCGGTAGGTCTTCTCGCCCGGCGTGACCTCAATGCCGGCCAGCGCAGGCTGGTTTGGCGTCTCAAACGGCATGCCCTGCCGAATCCACTCGGCGATGGTCTTCGCCGACTCCGAGTCTGGCTCAAAACGCTGCCCGCCCTCGTGCTGCACACGCACCGTGGCCTTTTGTAAAATGAGACTGTCTTCCGGCAGCGCGGGGAAGACTCGGCGGCCACGCGAATCATTCACGAACTCCATGTAATCGGTCTTCGGGTCGAAGGCGAAGATCGACAGGCGGAAGCCGGCCTGCCCACTCGCTTTCGCGTGGCAGGAGCCGAGGTTGCAACCCGCCTTGGTGAGGATGGGAAGGATGTCCTTGGTGTAGGAGAGCGTGGGGGCCTTGGCAGCCGGAGACGCGGTGTTGGCGGCGAGCTTCGACAGCGCCGCTTTCTCATCGAGCTTGATGACTTCGCCGCTGTGCAAGGCGGCATAGATGTTTTTGCCGTCGGTGGTCATCACCGCGGTGTTGGGCACGCCTTCGAGGCTGATCAGCTTCTTCTGCTTGCCGGAGGTGAAGGCGAGACGCACGCCGTCGTGGGTCTTCAGCTCGGTCACGCCATGCACGCCGCCGCTTTCGGTGAGGTAGGTGAGGCTGGTGGAGTCGGGCGACCACATGAGCGCGTTCACGCCGGCGGATTTGTCACCCAGCAGCATCAGCATCTCCTTGCTGGCGATGTCCCAGACTTTGAGATCTTTGTCCGCACTGCCCGTGGCGAGCCATTTGCCGTCGTTGTTGAAGCCGAGCGCGGTGATGTGCCCCACATGCCCCTCGATCTTGGCGATCTCCTTGAAGGTGGCCGCGTCCCACACCTTGGCGAGGTTGTCCGCGCTACCCGTGGCGATCTGTTTGCCATCACGGCTGATGACGAGGCTCAAGATGTTGTCCGCATGAGCGTCGATGCTTTGCGCGGGCTTCGCCTCGCCGAGTTTCCAGCGATGCAGCACGCCCTTCACACTCGTCGCGCCATCGGCGAGCACCAGCGTGGCATTGTCAGGCAGGAAAGTCATGCCGGTGACACGGCCTTCGAGCGGCGCGGTCAGCGTGTGCGCGACTTTCCAATCGGTCGGATTCCAAACCAGCACACTGCGGTATCCACCCGCCGCCAGACGCGTGGCATCGCTGTTCCAGGCCAGCGACTGGATCACATCCTTGTGCCCTTCGAGCGTGGCGACGACGGGCATGTCCTTGGCGCTCATGTCACGCACTACGACTCGGTTGCCGATCCCGGTGGCCAGCCACTTGCCATCCTTGCTCAAAGCGATCGCCGCCGAAGGCGCATGACCAGCGGGCAGTGCAGCCAGCTTGTCCGCCGGTGTCAGTTCACCGAATTTCTTCAACGCCGCGTCATCCCAGGCCGCGCCCGCGTTCACCCAGGCCTTCAGCAGGTTGATCTGCTTCTCCGGCATCTGCTTCTTCGGCGGCATGTGCGCGTCGCCCGAGTCAGTGAGCGAGGTGATCAGCGCGCTGTGCGCAGCGTCACCCGCTTTCAGCGCCGCGCCGTTGTCACCTCCCTTGAGGGCCAGATCACGCGTTTCGAGCGACAGGCCGCCCTTCTGCTTCTCCGCATTGTGACAGCCCATGCACTGTGTCTTCAAAAGACCCATCGCTTGAGCAGGACGCACCTTCAATTCCTCCGCAGCGAGCGAGGAACTGAGTAAAACAAACAAGAGGACATTTTGGCGGGCAATCATGAGCGTCGCAGACTACGGGCGCACACAAGTAGGTCTTGCCAAGCACCTCGATTTGTTCCCTGCCCTGCTACTGCCTTGCCTTGCGTCGCTCGTTCCACCAACCGAGTGCCAGCGAAGCAGCAAACAGCGCCACGAAGATCAAGAAAACCACCCAAAGCGGCTGCGTCATGCCGATGAGTTGGTGCAGCGCTTGTCTGGGCAAGGGCACGGCATGAATCAGCATCAGGTGAACCACATACAGCAGCAACGATTCACGTCCGGCGAGTCGCAGCCAGCCGGTGGCGGCGCTGATTCGATCAGCGATGCATGCCACCAGCACAGCGGCCATCATCACCCAGCCAAGGCGTTCCAGGAAAAACTCCGGCGCACCGCCTGGCCAGGGCGAATACGGCTGCACGAAGGCCAGCAGCCCTCCCAAAACGAAAACACCCATTGCATTCAAATTCGCGCCACCGTTCCAAACGTTCCGCGTCAAAAATCCCGCCAATCCAAAACCGACCCAAGGGAAGAGCGCGAACAGCGAACCTTGGTTGCGGTTGAAATACTGATCGATGAAAAGTACTCCCGTCTGCCAGTTCTCCGCTGAGGTTTCCAGGCCGACGAAAAAGACGAGCAACACTGCCACCACGACATTGCGCCAACGGTCAAAGCGCTCAGCCAGCAACATCAGCATGCCGCTGATGGCGAGGCAGTGCAGCACATCCACTTTACAGGCATCACGCCAAGTTTCCGCGGTCAGAAGCGTGTACCATGGCAGATGCATCGCATAGCCGATGAGCAGCACCAGCAGCAGGCGTTTGAACGCAGGCCATGCAGGCTTTGATTTTCCGGTTGTCACATGCGCGCGCACGAAACCGGCGATCCAGAAGAACGCGGGCGCAATCAGGCCGTGGTAGTAGTCCAGCTCGTGAAACCACGGCGTGTCCCGCAGCCCCGCATCGAGAAACGTGTGCGCGGAATGCGTCCAGACCATGCCCAAACCCGCGAGGCCACGGAACAGATCGAGCCAGGCGAGACGTTGAGGTGCGGCGGGCATGCGCGCGAGATTAACAATATTGGGCGCAATCACAAGATGACTCTCATGTCGTCGTTTGGTATGAACTCATTCGCCAACCATGAAGCCAACCGCACTCCTGTTTCTCGCCCTCCTCGCCAGCAGCTTGAATGCTGCCGAAGTTTTCGAAGCCGCGCTTGGTCGCGAGGCCGAACTTCCCAAGGGCAAGGAGGCCGATGGCATCCTGGGCGATTTCGTTTTGCGCAGCGACAAAGTAGAAGCGGTGATCTCCCACAACGCGCCGAACCGCCGCGCGAACATGAGCACGTTTTACGGTGAGGACGGTGTCTCGCCCGGCTGCCTCTACGATTTGACCCTGCGTGGCGCGAACAACGACCAGCTCGTCGCCTACGGCCCCTGCGGGCATGGTCCCGTGAGCTATGTGAAGATCGCCAACGTCAAAGAGGACGGTGCGGCCGCCGTGGAATCTGTCACAACGGCCGCGAAGAACGGCGGCGTGTTCAAACGCCACGAGTACCGCGTCAAAGACGGTGTGCAGGGCATCTTCATCACCACCGTGCTGCGCAACGAATCCGACCAGCCGCAGAAGGTGAACACCAAGTCTGATTTCACCCGCTTTGAATCCACTGGCATGACCTCTGATGGCATTTTCTGGGTGGATGCCATCAACCCTGCGCACAAGTGCGGCTACGCGCTCGGAACGCTCAACGTCACCGGCATCGACAAGCTCGCGGACACCATTGAGATGCAGCCCAAGCAGGAAGTCGTCATCTCGCGCTTCTTTGCGGTGGGAACCTCACCTGCGCAGGCGGTGGGGGAAGTGTTGGAGGTCAAAGGCGGCAAGTTGGGCACCGTGAATGGGCAGATCGCCGACTCAAAGGGCAACGGCGTCTCCACTGCGACGATCCTCGTGCCCGATGGTCAAAAGACGATTCCTGGTTATCCCGATGCGGATGGCAAGTTCAGCCTCAAACTCCCGCAAGGCTCTGCGGAACTGCAAATCGACGACTTGGGCCGTTCTCAGGCGAAGATCAGCCTCATTGTTGCCGATGGAACCACGACCTCACCGAAGGTCTCCATGTCCAATGCCGCAGCCATTCAATTCTCCATCACCGACGAATCCGGCAAGCCCATGCCTTGCAAAGCGCACTTCGCGCCGCTGGATGAAAACGCGCCGAAACTCAATCTCGGTCCGAAATGGCGCGCGCATGGCTGTGTGGACCAGTATCACAGCGAGAACGGCCACTTCACGCAGCAGCTTCCGCCGGGCAAATATCGTGTCGTTGTCGTGCGTGGGCCGGAATACGGCCATCTCTCGAAGGAAGTCACCGTTGAGGCAGGAAAGACGGTCGAGTTCAAAGGCACGTTGAAACGTCTGGTCGATACCAAGGGCTGGATCAGCTCGGACTTCCACAATCACAGCACACCGAGCGGGGACAACGTCTGTGACACGGATGGCCGCGTCATCAACATCGCCGTCGAGCATCTCGAATTCGCCCCGACGACGGAGCACAACCGCCTTTATGACTGGGAACCGACGATCAAAGCGCTGGGACTCGAAAACCACATCAAGACCGTCAAAGGCATGGAGCTCACTGGCAGCCGTCAGCACTTCAACGCCTTCCCGTTTGAGCCTGATCCGCTCAAGCAGGATGGCGGCGCTCCCGTGTGGAATGATGATCCGCGTATCACGGCGCTGACACTGCGCCGCTGGCAGGGCGAGCGTGCGGACCGCTGGATTCAGTTCAACCACCCCGATCTCTCCAACATGTTCGTGGATCGTGACAGCGACGGCATTGCCGATGGCGGTTTCGTCGGCGTGGGAAGCATGATCGATGGTTCTGAGTCCGAGAACGGCCCCGGCACCGATATTTTGGCTGATTCACCCTTCAAGCTGAGCCGCCCAGCCGGTTCGCTGGCGATGAAGGTCTCCATGTGTCGTGAGTTCATCTGGCGGCAGCTTTTGAATCAAGGTCATCGCCTTGTCGCCGTCGGTGTGGCGGACGCGCACAGCGTTTATGGCAACGGCGTCGGCTGCTGGCGCATCTATTTGCCTTCCAGCACGGATGAACCCTCCAAGATCGACTGGGCGGAACTTGCTCCGCATGCCAAGGCCGGCCACATTGTGCTCAGCACCGGCCCCTTCCTCGAAGTGACGACGCAGAACGGCAAGATCGCCGGTGACGATGATCGCAGCACCGGCGGCATCGACCTCAACGTGCGTGTGCAATGCACCGACTGGATGGACATCGACCGCGTTCAGGTGCTGGTGAACTCCAAGCCCGACCCCACGCTGAATTTCACCCGCGCGTCGCATCCGCAGATGTTCAAGGACGGCGTGGTGAAGTTTGACGAGAAGATTCACGTCCCGCTTCAAAGCGACGCGCATCTCATCGTCGTGGCCATCGACGAGGACGGCAACCAGGCCATCGGCTACGGCACCAGCGATTACGCCAAGATGCGCCCCTGCGCCTACAACAACCCCATCTACGTCGATGCCGACGGCAACGGCTTCAAACCGAACTACGACACGCTCGGCTTCGACATTCCTGCTGGACGCCAGACCGCGGACAAGGCGAAGGCGCAGCTTGTGAAGGCAGGTTTGATGCAGGAGGAGCCGCCACCCGTTGCACCCGCCACTCCTGTTGTCCCGAAGCCTTGATTCACTCATGTCTGCCTCTCTCGATCTCCTCGAACGCGCCAAAGTCGCCGCTGCGAAAGCGTATGCTCCACATTCACACTTCCAGGTGGGTTGCGCGATGCTGACGGCGCAGGGAAACATCTTCACCGGCTGCAACGTCGAGAATGCCAGCTATGGACTCACGATCTGCGCAGAGCGGAATGCCATTTTCCATGCGGTGGCCGAGGAAGGGCCGGGAATGAAGATCGCCACGCTCGCGGTGATTGCGCTGGGTCATGAATTTCCGCCCTGCGGTGCCTGTCGGCAGGTGATCGCGGAATTTGCAACGCCTGAGATGACTGTGTGGTTCTTGCGCGAGGGAAAACCGGTGTCGATGACGATGGCGGAGTTGCTGCCAGCGGGGTTCAGGATATGAGTCCGTCCGCATGACTCTCCCCCCTTCCGTTTCGCTTTTCGAAGAACCCGCCGGTTACCCGATCCTTGTCATTGAACATCCTGCCGCCACCGGCCGCATCGCACTGAACGGCGCGCATGTGACGGACTGGATTCCTGAAGGACATGATCCTGTGCTCTACATGAGCGCGGAGGCGTTGCTGGAACCGGGTAAGCCGATTCGCGGTGGGATTCCAATCTGCTGGCCGTGGTTTGGCCCGCACCCGACGGATGCAACCAAACCAGCGCATGGCTTTGTGCGCACCCTGATGTGGGAGGTCGATGCAGCGCGTGAGACGGCCACGGAGGTGGAAATCGTGCTCAAGCTGCAGGATTCCGCCGCCACGAAGGCGCTCTGGCCGCATGCCTTCTCCGCACGGCTGCATGTTCACATGGGCGCCTCGCTGCAAGTCACGCTGCAAGTGACAAACACGGGCGACACCGCCTGGGACATGACCGGAGCGCTGCATACGTATCTCAATGTCGAGGACGTGCGCAAGATCAGCATTCACGGCCTGCATGGCACCCAGTATGTGGAAGGCCGCCTCTCTCCCGACAAACGCCCGCAGCACAGCACGGTCATCATCGACCAGGAGGTGGATCGTCTTTATGCCTCCGATGCCACGGTCATCGTGCATGATCCGGTCTGGGGCCGCGAACTCGTCATCGAAAAAGCCGGCAGCCTCGCCACCGTGGTGTGGAACCCGTGGATCGAGAAATCCAAACGTCTCTCCGATCTGCCCGACGAGGCGTATCCCGAATTTCTCTGCATTGAGGCCGCCAACGCCGGCGAGGATGTGGTCAGCGTGAAGCCCGGTCACGAGCATCTGCTCATGCAGCGCATCGACGTGCGGAAACTTCATGCTTGAAGCTGAGTGACTGGCGGTGCTGACCGCCACAAAAGGGCGGTAACAAGCAGGTTTCTTGACCTTGCCCCATGCCTCGCCATCTCTTGCAGGCGTGTCGGACGGCCCACCATTGATCGACCGGGTTCGTTTGCGCTCCAACCAGTGGCGCAAACTGAGGTCGATTGTGCTCAATCTGGCCACGACGGACAGCTTCTATGGCAAAAAAATCCGCGAGTGGGAGCTGAAAGTGAGCCGAATGAATCGCATCGAGGATTTCATCGCCCAGGTGCCGTTCACGACAAAAGCAGACATTCAGGCGGACCGTCTCGCGAATCCCCCCTTTGGCACGAATCTGACGCGCGCTATCCATCAATACACGCGTTTCTGCCAGACCAGCGGCACCAGCACGGGAGAGCCGATGGCCTGGGTGGACACACCGGAAAGCTGGGAGGCGATGCTGAAATGCTGGCAGCGCGTGTTTGAGGCGGCCGGACTGGTGAAAGGACGCGACCGCATATTCTTCGCGTTTTCATTTGGACCGTTTCTCGGCTTCTGGACGGCGTATGAAGCGGCGGCGAAGGATTTCCTGGTCATTCCAGCGGGCGGCCTGTCCAGTCAGGCACGGCTGGAGACAATGGCACGCTATGGCGCGACCGTGCTGTGCTGCACACCGACGTATGCGCTGCGTCTTGGCGAAATGATCGGCGAACCCTCGGGCGTGGAGCGCATGAGCCTGCGCATCAACAAGATCATCGTGGCCGGCGAGACCGGCGGCAGCGTGCCCGAGGTGCGGCAGCGGCTGGAAAAGCTCTGGGACGCGTGTGTGTTTGATCATCACGGCATGACCGAAGTCGGCCCGGTGAGCTATGAGGCCGAGGACATGCCGCGTCAGCTCATCGTGATGGAAGACTCCTATCTCGCTGAAATCGTCGATCCGGTCACAGGCAAGGAAGTGGAGGATGGCGAGTGCGGGGAATTGATTCTTTCCACGCTGGACCGCACCGCCTGCCCCCTGCTGCGTTACCGCACCGGCGACTGGGTGCGGAAAAAGGATCATCGTGGGCGCCTTGTGCTCGACGGCGGCATCCTGAGCCGCGTGGATGACATGGTCGTGGTGCGCGGCGTGAACATCTACCCCAGCGCCGTCGAGGCCGTGGTGCGGCAGTTCCCCGAGGTGATCGAGTTCATGGTGGAGCAGCGCAAAGTGGAAGCGATGGACGAGATCGAACTGCTGGTGGAAATGGACGGCAATGTCGCCAAGCCGCTGCTCAAACGCATCGAAGCAAAACTGCGCGACACCTTTTCGCTGCGCATTCCTGTGCAACTCGCCGAGCCAAACAGCCTGCCACGCCACGAATTCAAGGCGAAACGCTGGCGGCTCGTCGAAGCAGCCTAGACCTTCCCCATGTCACTCATCCAGCTCACCAACGTTTCCAAATCCTACACCGATCCCGGCAGTGGTGCGCGTGTGCCGGTGCTGCGCGGCATCACACTCGGCATATCGGCGGGTGAATCGCTGGCCATTGTCGGTCCGTCCGGCTGCGGCAAAAGCACGCTGCTGAACATCCTCGGCACGCTCGACACACCCGATGAGGGAGAGATCATCTTTGATGGCGAATCATTGAGCCAGAGCAACGCGAAGCAACTGGCCGCCCTGCGCAGCCAAAAGATCGGCTTCATCTTCCAGCTCCACCATCTCATGCCGCAGTGTTCGGTGCTGGAGAACGTGCTGCTGCCCACCCTGGCGCTCAAATCGCCTCCAACGGACGCCTTGCAGCGCGCCGAAGCGCTCCTGGAACAAGTCGGGCTCAAAGACCGCATGAACTGGAAACCGGCACAGCTCTCCGGCGGTGAACGCCAGCGCGTGGCGTTCGTTCGCGCTTTGATCAACCAACCAAGCCTCATCCTTGCCGATGAGCCGACGGGTGCTCTCGACGAGGCCAATGCCGCCGCCTTGACCGACCTGCTGCTGAAGTTGCAGAAAAGCAGTGGCGTCACGCTCGTCATGGTCACACATCACCGGGCACAGGCGGACCGCATGGGGCGGGTGATGACTATTCACGAAGGTGTCCTGTCATGAAGCTGAAGGATTACGTGCTGCAGTCGGCACGCCATTACTGGCGCGGCCATCTGGGCCTGTTGTTCGGCACGTTTCTGGCCGCCACGATTCTGACCGGCTCGCTGCTGGTCGGCGATTCGGTGCGTGCGAGCCTGCGCCGTGTGGCGGCCTTGCGACTGGGGCAAATTGAAGGCGGCGTGCTCGGCGGTGACCGCTGGTTCACCGAGAGTCTGGCCCGCAAAACGAAAACCGCGCCCATGATCATCGCCACCGGCTCCGCCAGCGCCACAAATGGCAAGGTGCGCGTGAACGGCGCGCAGGTGCTCGGTGTAGACGAGAGTTTCTGGAAACTCAGCACGAGCGGCAAGGCCATCGCCTTCGACAAAACAAGCGTGGCCGTCAACGAAGCGCTCGCACGCAAGCTCGGCGTGAAGGTGGGCGACACCGTGCTCGTGCGCTTGGAACGTCCCAGTGCCATTTCCCGCGATGCGCCGCTCTCCGGCAGCACGAACGAGGATGTTTCCCTCCGGCGCACGGTGGCAGCCATTGTGCGCGCCGAAGATTTCGGCGCGTTTCAGCTCACTGCCTCGCAGATTCCGCCGGACTCGGTGTTTGTGAATCTGGCGGACCTGCAAAACCAACTGGAGATGGACGGACGCGTGAACGCCCTGCTCAGCCCGCAGTTCACCGCCTTGCGCGCACAGTTTGAAGAGCAGCGCACGCTTGCAGACTTCGCCCTCCAGCTCAAACGCGTGGCCGGTGAGACGAAAGAGTGGGAGATCAGCACCAGCCGCGTGTTTCTGGACCGCAGCGTGGCGGACAAGCTGTTTGAGTTCAAAGGCACGCGGGGAGTGCTGACCTACCTGGTCAACGGCATCACCTCGGCCAAAGCTGGCACGCCCTATTCGATGATCACCGGTGTCGGACGCGGCAAGGATGATGAGATCACCATCACCCAATGGCTGGCGGACGATCAGAAACTCGCGGTGGGCGATGAACTGGAAGTGAAATACTTCGTGGTCGGTCTGGGGCGCGAACTGAAGCAGCAGTCGGCAAAATTCAAGGTGGCGGGCATTCTGCCGATGGATCATCCGCTGGTCACGAAGGCATGGACGCCCGAGTTTCCAGGTGTTTCCGACGTGGACAACTGCCGCGACTGGGAACCAGGCATCCCGATGGACATGAAGGCCATTCGTGACAAGGACGAGGACTACTGGGACGAATTCAAAGGCACGCCCAAGGGCTTCATCACTCTCGCGGCCGCACAAACGCTCTGGGCCAATCGTTTCGGCAATCTCACAGCCATTCGCATGCCGGACGAGGGCCAGACAGCCGAGGCAAAGGCCAACGTGCTCGCCTTGCGGCTAAACTTGTCCGACATCGGCCTCGTGCCGCGTGATTTCAAAGGGGAGGCCGGTGCTGCAGCCAAGGGAAGCGTCGATTTCGGCGGGCTGTTCATCGGTCTGAGTTTGTTTTTGATCGTGGCGGCACTCGTGTTCGCCGCTCTGCTGTTTTTGTTCACGCTGGAACGTCGTGCCTCGCAGATCGGCCTGCTGATGGCTGTGGGCTGGACGCGCGGCATGGTGCGGCGCGTGTGGCTGATGGAGGCCGGCGTGATCGGCATCGCGGGTGTTCTGCTCGGCGTGCTCGGCGGCATGGGCTACACGCAGTCGGCCTTGCACGGCCTCTCCGCCGTGTGGTCGGGCGCCACGCAGGGTTTGCCGCTGGTTTTCAGCGCGAGCTTCGGGACGATTTTCAACGCGGCGCTGGGAACGCTCGTGGTGGTGCTGCTCACGCTGTGGTGGGCCAGCCGGAAGCTCTTCAAGGTCGAGACACGCGACCTGCTGGCGGGATCGTGGAGCGAGGACGCCTCCCCTGCCCTCAAGAAATCGAAAACGAAGAGCGGGCTGATCCTGGCAGGCATCGCGCTGCTGATGATGGCCGCCGCTTTTTTCATGAAGAACCCGGAAGCGGTGGCCGGCATGTTCTTTGGCTCCGGCATGCTGCTCATGATCGCGGGTTTGATTTTCCTGCGCGGCTGGATGCGGCGTGACAGCGGCGTGCTCGCACGCTCGCTCTGGCAGATCGGCTCGCGCAACATTTCTCGTCGCCCTTCCCGCAGCCTCGCGGTGATCGGCATGATGGCAGGCGGCATCTTCCTTGTGGTGGCCGTGAACGCCTTCCGCATGAGCACGGGCGATGAAACACTGCGCAGCTCCGGCACGGGCGGCTTTGGACTCATCGGTGAATCGTCGTTGCCCGTTTACGAGGATCTGAATGTGAAGACCGGCTGGGAAGCCTTCGGTCTGGATGAAAAACTCATGCCGCAGGCCCGTGTGGTGCCGTTTCGTGTGCGAGAAGGCGATGACGCGAGCTGCCTGAACCTGAACCGTGCGCAGAAGCCGCTGCTGGTGGGCGTTGATCCGGCCAAGCTGACCGGTTCGTTCGCCTTTGCCTCGGGTTCGTGGGAAGAACTCGCCGATTCATCCTTCGTTCCTGCTGTTGCCGATCAAGCGACGGCCATGTGGGGTCTAGGCAAAGGCGTGGGCGACACGCTCGATTATCAGGATGCGAGCGGTAACACATTCCAGGTCAAAATCGTCGGCCTGCTGGCTGGTTCGGTGCTGCAAGGCAAGATGATCATCAGCGAGCAGGCGTTCCTGGCCAAGTATCCCGATGCTGCGGGCTACCGCTTCTTCTTGGTCGATGCCAAGCCGGAACAAGCCGCCGAAATCGCCGCGCATCTCACGCGGCAGCTTGAGCAGCGCGGTCTGGCGCTGGAACCGGCGAAGCAGAGGCTGGAGGTGTTCCTGAGCGTACAGAACACCTACATCGGCATCTTCACGGTGTTGGGCGGTTTGGGCGTGCTGCTGGGCACGGCGGGCATCGGCGTGCTCATCGCACGACATGTGCTGGAACGACGCGGCGAGCTCGGACTCATGCAGGCGCTTGGATTTCAGGCGGGATCACTGCGCGCGATGATTTTGGGCGAACACAGCGTGTTGCTGGTGCTCGGTGTGCTGCTCGGAGTCATCACCGCCTCCCTCGCGGTGATTCCACAATTGATCGGCAGCGGCGGCGAGCTGCCGCTGGCGTTTCTGGGCCAACTGATCGCCGCCGTGCTTGGTTTCGGCCTCGTAGTGTGTGTGGTGGCGGTTTCGACCGCCGTGCGTGGGCGGCTCACCGAGGCGATCCGGCGCGAGTAAGGCGTCCAGCGCCTTGCACTCCGCCCGGCGCACGCTCCTATGTGAGGCAGTGAACCCCGCGCTCAACGAACCTGACTCACCCTTCGATCTTGCCCTCCGCCCGGCGGATTTTTCGGAGTTCCACGGCCAGACCAAGGTCAAAGAGCAGCTCCTCGTCATGGTCGAGGCCGCGAAGATGCGCGGCGAGTCGCTGGATCACGTTTTGCTCTGCGGCCCGCCCGGTTTGGGCAAGACCACGCTCGCCAATCTCATCGCCAACGCCGTCGGCACCAAGCTGCACACCACCAGCGGTCCGCAGATCGAGCGCGCTGGCGATCTCGCTGGCATCCTCACGAATCTGCAGGAGCGCGACATTCTCTTCATCGACGAAATCCACCGCCTGCATCCCAGCATCGAGGAATACCTGTATCCGGCCATCGAGGACTTCCGGCTCGACATCATCATCGACCAGGGACCGAAAGCGCGCACCATCCGCATCGACCTGCCGCCCTTCACGCTTGTCGGCGCCACCACCCGCGCCGGCATGCTCACCGCACCGATGCGTTCACGCTTCGGCATCCCGAACCGCCTCGATTACTACACGCCCGACGAGATCCAGCACATTCTCATTCGCTCCTCCCGTTTGATGAACGTGATCATCGAGCCTGAAGGCGCGCACGAGATCGCCCGCCGCTCGCGTGGCACGCCGCGCATCGCCAATCACCTGCTGCGCTGGGTGCGTGACTTCGCGCAGGTAAAGGCGCAGAACATCGTCACAGAAGACGTCGCCCGCCAAGCGCTCACCATGCGCGACATCGACGAGTCCGGCCTCGATGAAATGGACACGCGCATCCTCGAAGCCATCATCGGCAAGTTCGACGGCGGTCCCGTCGGCATGGGCAGCGTCGCCGTCGCCGTCGGCGAAGACGCCAGCACCCTCGAAGACGTGCATGAGCCTTATCTCGTCATGCAAGGCTACCTCAAACGCACCCCACGAGGCCGCGTCGCCATGCCCGCCGCCTACCGCAAGCTCGGCCTCATTCCGCCGACCACGGGAGAAAAGGAGTTGTTTTGATTTTCCACCATGTGGCGCGAACTGACAACCCTCTGGCAAAGCATCTGCGATCCGGAGTACCTGCATCTGCTGCTGGAGCCGCTGCCGCTGTATGGGCTGGGGATCGGACTGACGTTCCTGATCGTGTCCTTCCTGTTTGGCGAGGCGAAGAGCCGCCTGCTGGCTCTGGGCATCATCTGCGTGTCCTGCGCCAGTGTGTGGCCCTACATCGACCTGCGGGAAAAGGCGACGCCGCGCATCCTGGCCACACGGTCACCGGATTTCGCACCACTGATCCAGGAGCAGACGCAGAGGCGCAAGGACTGGGCCTGGCCTTATTATGCGATGACGTTGTTCAGCGCCATCGCGCTGCTGGCAGCACGATCACCGAAGGGGCGACCCGTGCTGTTTCTCGTCGTCATCTTCGGTGCCCTGCTGTTCTGGTTCAGCATCTGGCTGCACAAGAAGGAGTGCGAGGTCTATCACCGCAACATCGTGCGCTACGCGCCGGTGCGGTGAGGCTCTGCGGGCTCCTTTTTCCCCAACCCAAAGCTGAAGATGATCGCCGCAGCCGCCAACATGGAGCAGCACAGGTAATACAAACCACCGACGAACGAACCTGTGACCTTCTCGACCGTGCCGAGCACGTAGGGCCCGAGGAAGCCTCCGAGATTGCCGATGGAGTTGATGAGACCGATGCTGCCTGCTGCTGCGGACTCGGTGAGGAACAGGCTCGGCAGCGCCCAGAAGGCGGGCATGTAGCTCTTGAAGCCGGCAAAGGCGAGCATCAGGCACACCATGGTCAGTACCAGATTGCCCTGCGTGTGCGGCATGATCCCCAGCGCGGCAGAACCCATGACAATCGGCAACACCGCATGCCAGCGGCGTTCTTTGAAGCGATCCGAACTCCAGCCCATGAAAAGCTGCCCCACCATCGCCACGGCGGGCGGCAGCATGATGAGCCAGGTGAGCTGATTCATGTCCATGGCATACCAGGACTTCAAAATCCTGGGCATGAAGAACTCGATGCCATAGCTGCCGGTGAAAGTGCAGAAGTACACCAGCGCGAGCAGCAGCACCTTGGGATGCTTCAACGCCTGGAGCACGGTCATGCGCTTGCCTTTGCGTGTCTCGGCGCGTTCGCGCTCCAATTCGGACTCCAGCGCCTCGCCTTCCTCGGTAGTCAGCCATTTCGCCTGCTTCGGCCGGTCCACCAGCCAGAAATAAACACAGAAGCCCAGCACCACGGCAGGCACGGCCCAGAACACATACACCCACTGCCAGCCCACCATGCCAAGCACGGGCGGCTGATCCCCATGGCCGATGGCGAGCAGCCAGTTGGAAATCTTCGGGCTGATGATCTGCGCGAACGGTGTGGCAATGATGAACGTGGCCAGCGCGCGCGCACGATCCCGACTGGGAAACCAGTGGGTCAAATACACCACCACTCCGGGGAAGAACCCGGCCTCGGCGAGACCAAGCAGGAAGCGCACCGTGTAAAACTGCCAGGGTGTCGTCACCGCAGCGGTAAGACCCGCCATCACACCCCAGGTGACCATGATGCGGCAGATCCATTTCCGTGCGCTCCAGCGCTCCACCATCAGCGTGCCGGGAATCTCCAGCAGGAAGTAGCCAAGGAAGAAAATGCCCGCGCCGAAACCGATGACCGCGTTGTCAAAGCCGGGCAGGTCGCGCGTCATCGTCAGCTTCGCCACCGCCACGTTCTGCCGGTCCACATAGGCGATCATGTAGCTCACGAACAGCAGCGGCAGCAGACGCCGGTAGGCTTTGGCACGAGCGCGGTTCAGCGCAGCTTCATGACCAGCGACGTCGGGAGAGGAGGAAAGCATGAGTGAAGCAGGACGCTATAAAGAACGCGATCTATCGGCGCAAGATCATCATCCGGCAGAATGCACGGGAACGGTCAGTCGCCGAGATAGGCCTCGCGCACCTGCGGGTTCTCCTGCAAAGCCTCAGCAGTGTCCTGCAACAGCACCTGGCCGGTTTCCAGCACGTAGCCGTAGCTCGATATTTTAAGAGCCAAGTTCGCATTTTGCTCCACCAGCAGGATGGTCAGGCCGCGTTCTTTGTTGATGGCGACGATCTGCTCGAAAATCGCGCGCACAAGCATCGGCGCGATGCCAAGCGACGGCTCATCAAGCATCAGGCACTTCGGCTTGCTCATCAAAGCACGGGCGATGGCGAGCATCTGCTGCTCACCGCCGGAGAGCGTGCCCGCCTGCTGGCTGATGCGCTCTTTGAGCCGTGGAAACACCGTGAAGGCGTATTCAATGTCCTCAGCGATCCCTGCCTTGTCGTTGCGCAGGTATGCGCCCATGCGGAGATTTTCCTCAACGGTGAGATTGGCAAAGACCATGCGCCCCTCCGGCACATGGCAGAGGCCGCGGGCGACAATGGCGTGAGCAGGTAAGTTGGTGATGTCCTCGCCCGCATAGCGCACCGTGCCGCCACAAGACTTCACGAGGCCGGAAATCGCCCGCAACGTGGTGGACTTGCCCGCACCGTTCGCGCCAATGAGCGTGACAATGCTCTTTTCCGGCACCTTCAACGAGATGCCATGCAGCGCTTTGATGGAGCCATAGGAGACTTCTAAGTTTTCGATCTCAAGCATCGTCGTCATCCTCCTCCGTACCCAGATAGGCCGCGATGACCTTCGGGTTCTTCTGAATCTCATCGGGCGTGCCTTCGGCAATCTTCTTGCCGTATTCGAGCACGGCAATCTTCTCGCAGATGCCCATGACCACCTTCATGTCGTGCTCCACGAGCATGATGGCGATCTTGAACTTGTCTTTGATGAACTGGATGAGTTTCATCAGCTCCTCCTTCTCCGTCGGGTTCATGCCGGCGGCGGGTTCATCGAGCAGAAGGAGTTTCGGCTTCGTGGCGAGAGCACGTACGATCTCCAGGCGGCGCTGATCGCCGTAGGGCAGACTTTTGGCCTCTTCATCGCGCATCTTGGCGAGATCGAAGATGTCGAGCAGCTCCAGCACCTGCGTCTCGACCTCTTTTTCGGCATGGTGGAAGCCGATACCCCGCCACAAAGCGCTGCGGATGCCATGAAGGCGGTGCAACTGCGTGGCGGCACGCACGTTGTCAAAAACGGTCAGGGAGCCGAAGAGCCGGATGTTTTGGAATGTACGTGCGATGCCGAGCTTGGTGAGATCATGCGGCTTCAGCCCGAGGATATGCCGTTCGCTGAAGTGAATCGCGCCAGCGGTCGGCTGATAAACGCCGGTGATGAGATTAAAGGCGGTCGTCTTGCCCGCGCCATTGGGCCCGATGAGACCGACCAGCTCATTCGGATGAACGTGCAGACTGAAATCACCGACGGCCGTCAGACCACCGAATTGGATGGTCGCTTTATCGAGCGTAAGCAGCGGCTTGCTCATATTGCAGCGGCTCCTTTCTTCTTCTGACCAAAAGTGAAGAGCCCCTGCGGGCGCGCCATCATCAGGCCGATGATGAGCAGCGAGTAGATGATCATGCGATAGTCCGCAAATTGTCTCAGCACCTCCGGCAGCAGCGTGAGAATGATCGCGGCGATGATGACGCCCACCGTGCGGCCCATGCCGCCGAGGATGACCATGACGACGATGTCGATCGACTTGAGAAAGTCGAAGCCCGTGGGCGAGAGGAACTGCTTGTGATGAGCATACAGACCGCCAGCGACACCCGCGAAAAACGCACCAATGACGAACGCGGTGACCTTGTACCGCACAGGATTGATGCCCATCGAACTTGCGGCGACCTCGTCATCATTTACCGCGATGAAGCCGCGTCCGTAAGTCGAGTTCACCAACGCGGCGACAACGTAAATCGTGATGGCTGCCAAGGCGAAGGTCCAGCCAAGCGTCGTGTACTTTGGGATGCCTTTGAGCCCGCTCGCAGCTCCCACGCTCTCCATGTTTTGCACCACCACGCGAATGATCTCGCCGAAGCCCAGCGTGACGATGGCGAGGTAATCGCCCTTCAACCGCAGCGATGGAATGCCGACGCCGAGGCCGATGACAGCGGCCATGCAACCGCCGAGCACGAGCGCCGCCAGGAAAAGCAGCGGTTTGAGGCTGTCTGGCACCATCGGCGAACAAACCAGCGTCAGCTTGGCCGCGGAATAGCCGCCCACGGCCATGAACCCGGCATGCCCAAGGCTGAACTGACCGGTGTGGCCGTTGATAAGGTTCAAGCTCACCGCAAGGATGATGCTGATGCCGCAATCAATCGCGATGCCGAGGTAGTAGCGGTTGAACTGCGCGGAAAAAAGCGAGACGAGCACCGCGAGCGCGATGCCTGCGATAAGCCAGCGTTTGGCGCCTTCGAGCTTCATACTTTTTCCACAGATGCTTTGCCGAGCAATCCGGCGGGTTTGAACAGCAGGATCAAAATTAGAATCGCAAACGCGATGCCGTCACGGTAGCTCGACAGGCCGGAGATGCCGCCCGCGAACGTTTCGAGCAGACCCAGCAGCAAGCCGCCAAGCGCCGCGCCCGGCAGATTGCCAATGCCGCCAAGCACCGCCGCGATGAAGGCACGAATGCCTGGCTGCACGCCCATGAGCGGCTCAATGCCCGGTGCTTTCAGCGCGTAAAGAATGCCTGCAACCGCCGCGAGCGCGGAACCGAGGCCGAAAGTGAAGGCAATGATGCGGTTGATGTTCACCCCCATCAGCGCCGCCGCCTGTTGATTGAATGACACCGCCCGCATGGCCATGCCGCTCTTGGTTTTATGAACAATGAACCACATCCCGGCCAGCAGCAGCGCCGTGACGAAAACCACCACAAGATCATTGCTGCTCACCACCAGTCCTGCGAGATGAAAATCCGTGGCTGGCAGCAGTGCTGGGAAAGGCTTCGTGTCCGCCCCGAACACCGCTTTGTGCTGGCAGGTGAACTCGATGAAGAGCGACACCCCAATAGCCGTGATCAGCACGGTAAGCTTCGGCCTGGAACGCAGCGGACGATAGGCCAGAAACTCTATCAGCATGCCGATGCCCGCGCAGATGAGCGCGGAGAGCAGCGTTACCAGCAACGCACCAGTGAGCGATGGCAGCGGTATGA